>JAFAWA010000314.1 GCA_019242155.1 Terriglobia bacterium
CGACATCGTTTTCAACCTGCATTACACGTCGGTGGGAACGCCGCAGACCGACCGCTCGAAGGTCGGGCTGGTATTCGCGAAGAATCCTCCGCAAAAGCGCTACTGGATGTCTCCGGGCACGCCCGCGGCGTTCAACCTGGTAATTCCGGCGGGCGACAGCAATGCCGAGGTGGTAAGTGAAGTGACGGTGGGGATCGACGGCGCACAGCTCGTTTACATCCAACCCCACATGCACCTGCGCGGCAAAGACTACGAAGTTCGCGTAATCTACACAACCGGCGAGACGGAGACGGTCTTCAAGGGTAAATGGAACTTCGATTGGCAGATCGGATATGAGCTGGCCAAACCGCTTGCGGTGCCGAAGGGCACGCGCATTCTAACGGTCGCGCACTACGATAATTCGGTCAACAACAAATATAACCCCGATCCGACGAAAGATATTTTATGGGGCGATCAAAACTGGGACGAGATGCAGTCGGGTTTCCTCGGCCTGGTCTTCGATGTGAAGGCAGACGCCAACAAGGTGTTTTTGCCGTCCGGTCCAAGCTTGCTGCCTCGGGGCAAATTCGGCCCGACGCTGGCCACGGTGCAACTGCCGGTAAAGTAGAGGCCACGCGGCACGCCGGCCGGCCCTAGGCTGTAGGTCCTTCAAAAGCACCTACGCGCCACCGAACAGCCGTTTCCATGCCGGCCGTCTGTCTTTACGAAGACCGAGCAGCTTGCGGAATCGTTCCGCTTCCTGCTCGTTTAAAGGGCGGCTGAGGCGTACGAGTTCCACGGCTTCGAAACTGCGCGAGAAGTGATCGATACAGTGCCAGCAGCCGCGGACATGGCGCTCCAACTCTTCGCGGCCAAGCCAGGTAGTACGGCCGTCGATTACATCGAGGAACGCCTTGGACGCCAGGCAGCCGGGAGTGGCGGCGGCATAAGCGGCCCGGCCCAGAAATCGTCCATTCTCGGACAGTACGGTCTGCCGCCAGGCTTCGATCCGGCCGCGAATGCGGTCCCCTGCAGTATCTCTGATCTTCTGCGCCGTTGCGGGCGCCATGCGCAACATAGTACCGGCCTGGGTAACCGTGTAGTTCATGGTTTCGAGCCACACTACCTGCCGCTCGACCAGTGTGAACGCTTCGAGCGCTTGCGTGAGCGCCTCGAGTTCAACCCCGACCTCCGGCTGCGGCCACGGCGCGGCGCGATCCAGGGCTTCCAGTACGTTTTGCCGTAACGCTAGAAGAAACTCCCTCTCGGAGAGCGGTTTCAGTGAAGAGAACAGGCCGGCATCCGGCGCGCCGATAGTCATGAGCAGTGTATCCAGCGCCCCCATGTGCTCCGGCCGGTAATGGCCAAGGAGCGTTCTCACGCTGGGCACGTAGTTGGTAATGAAATACGACCACCCGTCGGGTACGTTGGCGCGGCAATCCCGGATCATATCGAAGCACGTGTAGACCATCTTCTAGATCGTAATCCGGGGCCGGGCTGTGATCCTACTTTACGTTCTCATTCAGCCATCGAAGCATTTCGAACTGCCGGTCCGCGTTCCCCAGCGCCACTTCGAGATTGCAGTACCGCAGGCCGCGCGCCGCCGCCAAGCGTGAGAGTGACCCATCATCTTCTTTCGGCTTGCTCTGTTGCAGCACCACGTTGTACGGCGACATGGCGAGGATGGCGAAATCGGAGCGATCGGTGCATAAGAAAAAGGCGTGGGGATTGGCGGGCTCACGGAGCGAAACGGAGTCGCTGATATCTACTTCGTCCTTTACCGAGTATGCTTCCGAGTTGTTATGCAAGGCGACCAGCACGCCCCGATCCCTCGGAAGCAGAGCTTTCAGCAGGCGCTCCCGGCCGCGGTCCAGTACGGCGAGCGCGGAGTTCACCCGTTGCGGGTTCCAGTCGGGGTTCAGGTTTTTCAAGTTGGCCTCCGCTCCGGCGCGCGAAAACATTCGGTTCGGATCGAGTTCTCCACCCTCAAGACTCACGTTGCGCGTGTTGCCTTCGATCAAAAACGCGGTTCCCTCGTGCGTCTCCATAAACCGGAGCAGCACCCGCCGTGCTGTTTCTTCGTTGCCATGAATGAGTAAGTAATGGCGGCGGGAATTTCCGTGGCGCACGATGCGGAAGCGCGCGTTATTCAGACTAATATGTTTGGGGCGGAGAAATGGAAGCCAGCCGAAGGCGAAATGGCGCCGCGACAGGGAAGCTGAACTGCCACGCGCCCGGCGCTGATTCAATCGGGATTCTCCCCGGCAATTTTCTTGTGTTTTGGTTTTTTGCGGGAGCTTTTTGGCTGAATCCGCTTGGTTGAGGGAACGGGCCCCACGCGCTCGCGAGCAATGGCTTTCACTTCTTTCGCCAGGTCAAACTTCTTTTTCCTTTTCCGGGGCAATCATCCTCTCCACGGCCAACGCCAGCATTTCCGGCGTGAACGGTTTGTGCAGAAAAGCTACCCGCCCTGGCGCGGCGGCTTCGAGTATGCTCATGTCGATAAGGTAGCCGCTGTCTACCAGCACGCGCACCGCACCGCTTCGCGCGAGCATTTGCAACGCCAATTCGTCCACGCTCAACCCCGGCATGGTTGCGTCCAACACAGCGACCTCGAACGCATCCGGGTGCGCCTGTGATAACGCCGCGGCCTCACCGGTAGTATCGCAGGTCTTCACGGAAAATCCCCGGCGTTGCAGATAAATGCTCATCATTTTGAGCAGGGCCGGTTCATCGTCTACGATTAGAATGCGCTTCTGTCCCACGGGTTCATGGCTTGGCATGTCGTAAGATTTCGCTATGAAATTTCACACCGATTATTTAACATTTAAGACTCGCAATCACCGCGAATATATTAACATTACCTCACAAGTGGAAAGCGCATTGCGCACCAGCGCCATTCAGGAAGGCATGATTCTGGTGTCGGCGATGCATATCACAGCGGGCGTGTGGGTCAATGACGCCGAGGATGGGTTGATTGCGGACATCGATGAGTGGCTGGAGAAACTCGCCCCATTCCGCCAGGATTACCGGCACCACAGGACCGGCGAAACCAACGGCGACTCTCATCTCAAGAGTCTGCTGGTCCACCATGAAGTGATCGTTCCCGTAACCAAGGGCAGATTGGATTTCGGACCATGGCAGCAGATTTATTATGCCGAGTTTGACGGGCAGCGGCCGAAGCGCGTCGTCATCAAAGTGATGGGCGAGTAGATCGCGGAAGAATGAGCCGGTCCTAGAGCGACCTCAGTAGAATGGTCGAGGTGCTCTCTTTGTGCCGGTCGATGTGAAACTGGCCATTGTCGGCTATGGCAACGTGAGCCGCGCGCTGGTGCGGCTGTTGCGCGAAAGGCGGCAGCAGTATCCGTTTCAGATCACCGGCATTCACACGCTGCATCACGGCACCGCTATGAATGCCGCCGGCTTGGATGCCGACCCGGAGTTCGGCCCGCGTGTCCCGTGTTTCGGAGCTTTTCTGGATGGTGCATGCGCAGATGCGCTTGTGGAACTGACCACGCTCGAGCCCTTGACCGGCGAGCCGGCTGCGAGCCACATGCGCGCGGCACTCGCCCGTGGCATGCACGTGGTGACGGCGAACAAAGGCCCAATCGCACATTGCTATGCTGCGCTGCGCGACGAGGCCGAAGCGCGCGGCGTGAAGTTCCGTTTCGAATCGACCGTAATGGATGGCGCGCCGGTCTTCAATGTCTGGCGCAACCATCTCCCGGCGGTGAAGGTCCTGGGGTTCACCGGCGCGTTGAACTCAACCTCCAAAATCGTGGTGGAAACGATGGAGCGCGGCGGCTCTTTTGCAGACGGCCTGGCAGCCGCCCGCAATTTGGGAATCACCGAAGGGGACGGCTCCTACGACGTGGAGGGCTGGGATTCCGCTTGCAAGACCGCGGCCTTAGCGAATGTACTGCTCGACGCGCGGACGACACCGCAGCTAGTGTACAGGCGCGGCATCACGCGGCTGACACCGAAGCGCGCGGCAGCGATCGCAAAGCGAGGCAAGACGGTCCGTCTGGTAAGCCGGGCCCGGCGCACGCCGTCGTCCTCTGGACACCGCGTGCTGCTCCAGGTTCGCGCAGAGATTCTGGACCGCACAGACATTCTGGCCTCCGCGGGAGGCACATCCAACCTCATCCTTTTCCACACCGATTTGATGGGCACATTCGGCACTGTTTCGGTGAATCCGACTGTCGAACAGACCGCCTACGGTGTGTTCAGCGATCTGGTGAGTTTACTGTGAAGGTCAGGCCGCGTGTCCCCGCCCGAGCCCAGGGTTCGCCTGGGAGCGAATAGCAGTCATTCATGTCTCAAAGCGACCGCCGGATCGACGTTCATAGCCCGGCGTGCCGGCACCAGGCAGGCGAACAGCGCGACGGAAATTAGGATCACCGGCGCGCCTGTCATCGTAACGGGATCGTAGGGCGACACGCTCACCAACTGCGATTGCAAAATGCGATTCACTGCAAGCGATCCAGCCAAGCCGAGAATCAGACCAATCGCCGCCGGCAACATGCCATCGCGAAGGACCATCTTGCGGATGTCTTCGGCTGCCGCCCCAATGGCCATCCGAATGCCGATTTCTTTCGTGCGTTGGCTCACCGATTGCGCGATCACGGCATAAAGCCCGACAACAGCCAACAGCAGGGCAATCAGAGCGAAAACGGGCGACACCGCCGCTTGTTTCCCCAACTCGCTGTGTTCGGCATCCATGGAATCGCGATCAAATGCGAAGTGGGCTTTTAAGGTAGTGAGATCCCCCAGCAACACATCGGGGTCGAGTTTCTGTACCTTGGCTCGAACGGGGCGCGCCAGTTGGTCCTGCGACACAGGTGCTCGCACGAGCAAGTAAGCGCGCCTACCCGGGGGCTCTTGGTGGAGCGGTACGTAAACGAGCGGCTTGAAACGCTGCCGGAGCGCGTCTCCCTGCATGATATTTGAAACGACGCCCACCACCACACGCCATTCTCCGGGCTTCCCCTGCTCCATCGCACGAATGCGTTTACCGAGCGGCTGTTCTCCAGGCCAGAAGGTGGCCGCAAAGCTTTCGTTCACCACGGCAACCGGCAGTGCCGCCGGACGATCGCGGTCGTCGAAACCACGGCCGATGGCCGGGGCGGCTCCTACGGCCAGGAAATAGTCGGGTCCGACGCTCAGAAATCCGAGGTCCTGCTCGCCCGGACGTCCCTCGATTTCAAAGCTCCGCAAATTCACGAAGCTCACAGGCAGGGTGCTGGCCACCGCTTCCCGCTCAATCCCTGGAATGGTCCGCAATTGCTCCTCGAGCCGGTTAAAATACGCACGCCGTGCCTCCGCGGCGGAATACTTGTCAGACGGCAATCTTAGGGATCCCACCAGGACGTGTTCAGGATCGCGTACTCCGGTTTTTGCGCTGACGATCGCGACGAAGCTCCGCACCAGGACGCCCGCTCCCGATAGCAGTACAATCGCAAAAGCCATCTGGCCCACTACCAACACCCGCGCGAGCCGAGTTCCGCGCGGACCCTCGGTTACCCCGCGACAGTCACCCCTGAGAGCCCCGCTCAAGCTCATTCTTACAATCCTGCTGATGGGCGGAAGAGAAACCAAAATGGCCACGACGGCGGAAGTGGCCGCGAGGTAAGCAAGCGTGCCGGAATTGACCGAGTAGTCCACGACCTGATAGGGGGAAAAGGTGGCCACTGCCCAAGTGCGCACAGCCCACTTGGCCATCCACCAACCAAGTGCCCCGCCCGCGCCCGCCAGTAGAATGCTCTCGGAAAGGATCTGGAGGACCATCCGCCCGCGGCCCGCACCGAGTGCGATGCGCGTGGCGAATTCACGTGAGCGGCTAATCGTTCGCGCGAGGCTTAGATTGGCCAGGTTGGCGCAGGCGATCAGCAATACCAGACACGCCCCCGCCCACAGCGAACCGAAGATTCTGGGTGCATTCTCGCCCGCGATTGCAGCCGAATAAGTAAACAGATTGGCGAGCAGGTTGCGATTTGTGACCGGGTAGTCGGCTTCGAGACGGCGGTTGATAGTCGCGAGTTCCGTGCGAGCCTCTGGGAGATCTGCGTCGTCGCGCAACCGGCCAACCACTTCGAAACTTCCGGGCGTCAGACCCCTTTTCAGCAGCGCGGGAGTATGCGCGATGGGCACCCACATATCCCCCTGGGTGGGAAAATCGAGGCCATCAGGCATCACCCCGATGATGCTGGCAGGCGCTCCGTTGATCTGGACAGCGAGGCCGGCGATATCCGCGCGTTTACGAAACCGGCTTTCCCAAAAGCGATAGTTGAGGATCGCCACCGGTGCTGCTCCCGGAGCTTCATCGGACGGCACAAAATCCCTCCCTAGTATCGGCCGCACGCCCAGCAACCGGAACAGGTTTGTGCTCACATTGAACGCGAAGGTATCGGTGGGACGTTCCTGTCTCTCACGGAGAACAACGAGGCCGTCCGCGATAAACGCCATGCGTTGAAAAGCATGCGCCTGCGAACGCCAATCCTCAAAATCCGGATAAGAGACGCAACATCGCCCTGATGGATCCCTCTCCTGGATGAACAAGAGGCGATCGCTTCCTTTGACGAGCGGAGCTCCCCGAAACAGGATCGCGTCCATCACCGTGAACACGGTGACATTCAACGCAATTGCAAGAGTAAGGGTCGCGATGGCCGCCAGAGTAAACGCCCAGTCCCGCCGCAAGGTGCGGAGTCCGTAGCAGAGTTCCTGAAAAATCTGATCGAGCCAAACCGGGACCCATACGGCGCGAGTATCCTCTGCAATCAGCGTGACGTTCCCGAAATTACGCAAGGCCCTCAAGCGTGCCTCTTGCGGCGCCAAGCCGTCCATTTGACGCTGTTCCGCGTCCTCCTCGAGGTGGAACTGGAGTTCGGCTCGCAGTTCCGCCTCTTTGTCAGAACTGTGCAGCAACCAAACTAGTTTGCGGATGAAGGCGTTCAATGGCCCTCCTCGTCGACTGGATTCAAAACCAATCCCATCGCCCGCGAGAACGTTTCCCATTTCGACCGTTCGGTTACGAGTTGTTTGCGTCCGAGCCGTGTGAGGCGGTAAAACCTTGCGCGCTTTCCTTTCTCGGACAAATCCCAATCCGCTTCTATCCAACCCTTAGCCTCCAATCGATGGAGCGCGGGATATAGTGACCCGGTTTCGACTTGGAGGACATCTTCCGATGCCCATTGGATGTGTTGGGCGATTGCGTGGCCATGAGAAGGGCCGGCCAGCAGAGTGCGAAGGATGAGTAGGTCGAGCGTGCCTTGCAGGAGTTCGACACGCGAAGTGGGCTCTCGATCCATTATGTAGACATCCTACGATTATTTGTGTAGATTGTCTACTCCGCTAATTCAGGGCTGATCAATTTAACAGAAGAATGCAGTCGTTTCCGACTTACAGACCCACACATCAGACCTGGACCGGAACCGGATTCTACTTTGTGCGGGCCAGATACGTATCGATACCGCCCTCATGCAGTATCAGTTCCGTCGCCCGGCCGCCTCCGTCCGTCACAAAGGTGAGCTGGGCATTGAAGGCCTTGAAGAAAAAGTCGTGTATGCCTTGCGGAAACACCGGAATCGTCTGGTCTCTGATCTGCGCGGACAAACCGTCGTGCTCTCGTACGAACGTCATACGAAAATCATTCATCTGATAGCTTCCGATGTAACCTTCATACAACTTTGGATCGACGGTGATCTCTCGCTGGCTCTCTGGAGGAACTCCCAGCGCAATTTCCAGGAGTTGGGATGCGATTCCGGCCGCACCAGCGGCATCGGAATTCATGAGCACCACAATCCCGGCTCGCCTGTCGGGCGTAATCAACACCATCGTGCTGGTCCCCTGTTGCGAGCCGCCATGGCCCCGTCCGCTACGCCCCCCGTTGTTCCGGCCTCCCACCCAAGTCCGTAAACGATGCGTCCGAGCCTGTCCGAGGGTATCAGCGGTGTCCACATGATGTCTCTGGTGCTGCGCTTCACAAGCCGATCCTGGAGCATCGCCACTTCAAATTGCGCCATATCTTTCGCGGAGGACAGCCAGCCGCCTCCAGGAACTTTGTAGCTGGAGTCCAGATATTCCGCGTTTACTACGGTGCCGGACCGGTCTCTCGAGTAGAAGCGCGTGCGCAGCGGGATGATGGCGAAGCGATCGTCTGGAACTGTTTGAAGCATGCCTGCAGGAGCCAAAACATGCTGCCGCACGTAGTCCGCATACTTTTGGCCCGACGCTCCTTCGATCACACATCCGACCAGAATGTACCCCTGGGAGGAATAGTTGAAGTGTGTTCCAGGCTTAGCCACGAGCGCATCGTTCGCGAAAAACTTCAACCCGGCTTCGATTCCGTTTTCAAAATGACGCGTGTTGCCCACCTCGGGATCGGACTGCGATACCCAGTAGGGCAGTTCAGGCACGTTGTAGTAACGGATTCCGCCGAGGTGTGCGAGGAGTTCTCGCGTGGTAATCGGCCACTGCTTGGAGGGGAAGGCCGGGCAGTACTTCTGCACGGGGACGTCAAGATCGAGCTCTCCATCCTGCCAAAGGGACATCGCCGCAGTCGCAGTGATCGGTTTTGAAATCGAGGCAAGGCGGTACAGCGTTTCGGATGTGGCAGGAACAGAGTTCTCCAGATCCGCCATTCCAAAGCCCCGTGACCACACGAGTTCCCCATCCTCTACAACGGCGACGGACATACCCGGCACTTTACTCGCCTCGATGAAGTTCGAGATCGCGCTTTCCATCCGGGCTTGCTTCTCGACAGCAAGCGTCGCGGTCTGAGCGACTGCGCAACTCGCAGCTAGTACGTACGCGAGCAGCCGAACAGTGACTGTCGCTATCTTCTGACCGGTACACGGGAGGTAATCGGCGTTGCGAGATGTGTCCTGATTCATGTTTGACTCGACCATCGCCGAGCGCGACCGAACGATCTATGATCCTTACTCGCTCACCCGTCCGCGCGAGTCTTTTGATCGTATCTCAAAATGAAGTCTTCACCTTGCTCGTCGGCATGACCGGTTCCGCGCGGCTTCCGTTTAGTTTTACGAGGACGCTAGATCCTGGTGCCCCGAACGTTGATCAATTCGCTCCTGCGCGGCGTGCAGGCTGGAAGTAACTTTACCGCTCCGGCGGGTTACCATCGAGGAATGGCGGTGTTATCACGCCGATTTTCACGCCGTTTGTTGCTCGCTTCGGCGCTTTTGCCCGCGCGTCTACTGGCGAGTGACGGCAAGAGTCAGAAGGGCCAGAGTTTTGAGCCGGAAATTGACCGTTATCCGGACGAGGCCACCGAACTCCAGGTCTATCGGATGACAGACCCATCGTTTTCCAGCACGTTGCCGTCGCCCGATAACCGTATCATCTCCCGCAATAGCGCCACACTACTGTTTGCGTCTAACCGCTCCGGACTTCCGCAGGCATTCCGGATGAATTTGAAGACCGGTGAAATGGAGCAGGTCACCGACCGGAAGGACGTCGACGGGGCTTCCCTCAACCTGCTTCCCGACGGCCGCTCGTTTGCGTACTTCGCCGCCAAAACACTGTACCTCGTAAACCTGGGCAATCTACGGGAGCGCGCGGTGTACACGGTTCCCGAAGGATGGGAGCTTCGCCCTGGGCTGCACGTCTCGAACGACGGCGCATCCGCAATTTTCATTGAGAGCCGGGGCGAGAACTGCCGCGTGCGGAACATCAGCCTGGCGCAGGGTACGGCGCGCACAGTTCTCGAAACACCATTCGTAATCACGGATGTGATCGAACGGCTTCAGAGGCCGCAGATCCTATACCGGCAGCCGGATAAGGCTCTCTGGCTCGCGCACGCGAATGGGCAGGAAAACGCGGCATTGAAACTGGCCAGGGGCGTGATCGGCCCCGCGCATTGGTCGCCGGACGGTAAGACGCTGCTCTATCTGAACTACCCCGAAGAGCCGGGGCAGTTGAACGCAATCCGCGAATATACGCCCGAAAGTCAAACCGACAGGCTGGTGGCCAAGACCAGCCAGTACGTTGCGTTCAGCCCCAATAGGGATACTTCCGTGTTCGTGGGATCTAGCCGGAATGCTGCTTCGCCCGCGATTCTGATTATGCTGCGGGTGACGCGCCGCGAGTTGACGCTTTGTGAGCACCGCGCGAGCCGCGCGGAAACCGTAGCCCCGTTGTTTGCGCCTGACTCGCAGCGCATCTACTTCCAGAGCGACCGCCATGGAATGCCGGCCATCTATGCTTTGCATGTGGAGCGGCTGGTGGAACGAATCGAAGACGCAGAGTAAGAGCGATCACTCTCCGGCAAGCCTTCGATAGCGGCCGGCATGGTGAATCAGGGGAGCGCCGTCGTTTACACTCGTGCCCACCACTTCACCGACGAAAATATCATGATCCCCGGAAGTGAACCGCTGGTAGAGGGCGCACTCCATCGTGGCCAGCGCGCCCGCAATTAAAGGGGCGCCCGTTACGCCTTTGTGCCACGCGATCCCGTCAAAACGGTCGTGCCATTTTTGCGCGAAACGATCCGACAGATGCCGCTGTTCTTCGCCAAGAAAGTTCAGACTGAAGTAACGCGCACGGCGGAATTCCTCAATGTTGGTCACTAGATGGCCCAGACAGAACAGCACCAGAGGCGGGACCAATGACACAGACGAAAAAGAACTGACGGTTAGCCCATGCGGCGTTCCGGCATCATTGACGGAAGCAATCGCGATGCCCGTAGCAAACCGGCCGCAAGCCCTCCGGAACTCATCACTCGAAACTGCTCGCACCGGGCTTACCGCGCGCTCGCTTGACATAACAATAAAACCAATCCTATCATAAGGTTGTCGACAAAGAGGGGCCGCCCCCAAGCGGGAGGAAGATGCTTGATCAAGCTGGACATCATTAATGAAGTCGTAAACAAGACCGGCATTACCAAAACCAAAGCCGAGATGGCGGTCGAGACTGTATTCGAATCCATGAAGAAGGCTCTGGAGCAGGGCGACCGGATCGAACTGCGAGGTTTCGGCGTGTTTAACGTGAAGCCGCGAAAGACCGGCATTGGCCGCAATCCGCGCACCGGCGCCGAGGTTTCGATTCCGCCGGGCAAGGCCGTACGGTTCAAACCCGGCAAGGAGCTGCAGACGTTGCAGTAAGGCTGCACAGCGTCGTCGTTGTGTCTTCTCAGGATTTTTCCCCGGGCATTTACCCTTACTACGCTCGCGAAGCGGCAGACGTACAGAACATCGGCAACGGTATCTTGCCGGCGCAAGTGAAGCCTCGCGAGCGTTATTGGCTATACGGGTTGCTGTTCGTCCTAACGCTGCTCACGACCTCCATTGTCGGAACGGCGCTGCAGTACGATTTTGACCGCAACATACCGTTTCAGATCGAGCACACGCTGGACGCTTATGTTCGCGTATGGCGCCACCCCATAAATCTTGTTCAAGGTCTGCCGTTTTCTTTGACTCTGATTACGATCCTGCTGGCTCATGAGATGGGACACTTTCTGGCGTCGGTGTGTTACCGGGTCGATGCCAGCCTCCCGTACTTTCTACCGGCTCCCACGCTGATCGGCACATTTGGAGCCTTCATTCGCATACGCGCGCCGATATACTTCAAACGTGTTCTGTTCGACATAGGCATTGCCGGCCCGGTCGCGGGATTCATATTTCTGCTGCCGGCGCTGGCGATAGGTTTGGCCTTCTCCAAAATCATCCCGGGTATCGGTCACCAAACCGATGTCCACTTCGGCATCCCGCTACTTGAATGGTTATTGCGGAAAGCCATCTTCCCCGGAGCGGGCGCCAATGACATTTACCTCCATCCGGTAGGCCGGGCTGCATGGTTTGGAATGTTCGCCACGGCTTTTAACCTGTTTCCTATAGGCCAACTGGATGGAGGGCACGTCCTCTACGCGCTGGCGGAGCAGAGACACAAGCTGGTTTCCAATCTGGCTGTTCTCGCTTTGGTGCCTCTCGGTTATTTCTGGCGGGTGTGGTTGGTATGGGCGTTGGTGCTGTTCTTTTTCGGACGCCGCCACCCTGTGGTTTACGATGAGAGCGATCTCGGAAGGGGCCGCCGCCAGTTGGGTTGGGTGGCGCTCGTCCTTTTCATTCTCTGTTTCACCTTTGCCCCGCTCGGGACATGAAGATCACCGCTACGATCATTACGCTCGATGAGGAGCGCAATATCCAGCGGGCGATTGAAAGCCTACGCTGCTGCGATGAAATCCTGATCGTGGATAGCGGTTCCGTGGACCGCACCGTGGAACTGGCGCGCAATCTTGACGTCCGTGTGATAGAAGCCGGTTGGCGGGGATATTCAGGTCAGAAGAACTGGGCGGCCGAGCAAGCCGCCTATGACTGGATTCTCTCGCTCGACGCGGATGAGGCGCTCAGTGAGGCGCTCGAAGCCGAGATCTGGAATCTGAAGAAGAAAGGCCCGACATACGACGGCTATACCATGCCCCGGCTGGCGAAATACCTCGGGCGATGGATCTTTCACTCGGGTTGGTATCCCGACCGCAAAATGCGCCTCTACGACCGCCGCAAAGCTAAATGGGTAGGCGATTTCGTTCACGAGAGCGTAGCAGTGTCGGGACGCGTCGGCCATTTACAAGCGAACATCCTGCACTTCACATGCGACTCGCTTTCTGAGCACGTCAAAACGCTGCAGCGCTACACAACTTTAGCGGCCCAGGAGTTGGTGGCCGGCAAAGTCCACATAGGCTGGCGGCGGCTGATTCTGGATCCCCCGTGGACTTTCGTCCGCACTTACTTCCTTAAGCTCGGATTCCTGGATGGCCTCGAAGGGCTGATCATAGCGTACATGGCGGCGTTCTACACATTTTTGAAATACGCCAAAGCCCGCCACATGAGCTGACGTCATGCGAGTGCTGCACCTGGATGCGGGCAGTGAAATGCGCGGAGGGCAATGGCAGGTGTTTCGCCTGCTCGAGGGACTGACGGCGGCCGGCATCGAATCGACGCTGGTTGCTCGCCCCCGTGCCCCTCTGTTTGAAACAGCGCGCCGGCAAGGTTGGCGCGTGGAGCCTTGGGGGCTCGGCAGGGCTTTACAATTATTTCCAAAGTGCGACCTCATTCATGCGCACGACGCGCGCAGCCACACCCTGGCCGCGCTCCTTCCGCGGGCACGCCTGGTGGTATCGCGGCGCGTGGCATTCCCGGCACGCACCAGATGGAAGTATCGCCTCGCATCACGCTACATCGCTGTCTCTGAGTTCGTGAAATCGGTGCTCGTTGAGGGCGGCGTATCCGCCGAGAAGATAACGGTAGTCTACGATGGCGTTCCTCTGCTCGAGCGGGCTTCCGGAATTACCGTGCTCGCCCCGGCCAATGCCGCAGATCGCGCTAAGGGCGCGCACCTTGCCGGCCAGGCCGCCGCGTTAGCCAACATTCCGCTCGAGTTCAGCGCCGATCTCGAAAGGGATCTTCGCCGTGCAGGCGTGTTCGTGTACATCACTTTCACCGAAGGGCTCGGTTCCGCGGCCCTGCTCGCAATGGCGGCGGCGGTTCCGGTCATCGCGAGCAATATCGGTGGGCTCGGCGAGGTGATTTGTGACGGCGTAAATGGATTGCTGGTGCCCAATTCGCCCGAGGCCATCGCGGCCGCCCTACGCGAACTCACGGCGAACCCCGATCTGGCTCAGCGGCTCGGCAATGCCGGACGGAAAACCGTGGAGGAACGGTTCACTTCCGAGCACATGGTAAGCCGTACGATGGAAGTCTACCACCAGGTGCTCGCGTGAGCGAATCTTTGCTTGCGTTCGTTTTCGGTTTGCTCATCGGCAGCTTTCTGAATGTCTGCATCTACCGCTGGCCCCGTGATCTGTCGGTTGTACGCCCCCGTTCGCACTGTGTCGCGTGCGGGAAGACGATTGCCTGGTTCGATAATGTTCCGGTACTGAGCTATCTGGTGTTGGGAGGGCGGTGCCGCAATTGCGGCTCCCGAATTTCATGGCGCTACCCATTGGTTGAGGTAATCACGGCCGCAGCATTCTTCGCGGCCGTGCAAGAGTTCGGTTTCACATTCGCTGCCTTGAAAACGTGCCTGTTTGCGGCCATTTCGGTGGCCCTGATCTTTACTGATTTGGAAGAACGCATTCTACCCGACGAGTTGACACTGGGCGGCACTGTGGCCGGCTTGCTGTTTTCCGCCTTCGTGCCCATGCCCCCGGGAATCGCTCAGTTGTTCTTCACCGGGCGCGCAGGCTCGCTTCTGGAATCCGTATTGGGGGCCTTGGTGCCGCCGCTGGTCCTGTGGTTCGCAGGATGGCTTTACGAGCGTATAAGGCATCGGGAGGGGTTGGGCCTGGGGGATGTGAAGATGGTTGCTATGATCGGCAGTTTCCTAGGCCTGAGCGGCGCGCTGCTCACTTTGGCTGCGGGTTCACTTCTTGGCTCTGTAATCGGCTCCGCCTTTATTCTCGTGTTTAGGCAAAATCCGGCAACCTACAAATTGCCGTACGGCACATTTATCGGGGTTGCAGGGCTGGTAATCGGGCTCACCGCGCGGCAAGTGCTGGGCTGGTACGCGGAGCTATGAGGCGACCTCCGTCCGGCCGCTTCCGTTCGCGCGGTTCGAATCCCCCTCGAGGACCTTACGAACTTTCTCCGCCAGCGCACCGGGCGTGAACGGTTTTTGCAAAAACTCTGCGCGTTCGTTAATGCCGGCTTTGACAAGACCCGTCTCCGCGTATCCGGACATGAACAGAACCTTGGTTCCGGGACGCAGTTGTGTGATCTGCACAGCTAGATCGCGGCCGTTCAGCTTGGGCATCACGATATCGCTAATGAGAAGATGGATTTCACCCTTGTAGTTTTCAGCCAGGCGGCACGCTTCGATGGGATCGGGCGCATCGATCACCTTGTAGCCCTCGCGCCGGAGCGTCTCGCGCACCAGGCTGCGCACCATCTCATCGTCCTCGACCAGCAGAATGGTTTCGGTGCCCCTGGGTGCGCTTTCTTTGGGTTTTTCTTCTTCTACCGCAAGCGGCTGTTCGATGCGGGGCAGGTACACTTCGAAGATGGTGCCCCGCCCCGGCGCGCTTTCCACGTTGAGGCTTCCTCCGCTCTGCTTGACGATTCCGAACACAGTAGAGAGTCCAAGGCCCGTGCCCCTACCGACGCTCTTGGTCGTAAAGAACGGCTCGAACAGGCGGTTCCGTGTACGCTCGTCCATGCCATGACCAGTATCGCTGACCGCGAGCAAAACATGCGGCCCCGGTTTCGTCGCGAGACGGCCGCCCTCTGGGCCCTCCTCGATGACTGCATTGGCAGTCCTGATCGTCAACATGCCGCCTGCGGCCATCGCGTCCCGAGCGTTGACCACCAGATTCATGATTACCTGCTCAAGTTGGCCCGGATCGGCATACACTCGTCCCAGGTCCGGACTTAGAACGAGTCGCAGTTCGATGTCTTCTCCGATGAGCCGCTGCAACATTGCGCTCAACGTTTTGACCAGCATGTTGAGATCGAGCACCTTCGGTTGCAGGACCTGCCGCCGGCTGAACGCGAGCAGTTGCTTGGTCAGCGCGCCGGCCCGCTCCCCGGCCTTCATGATCTGCTCGGCTGAGTGGCGGTTCGGATCATTTTCCCGGAGATTGTTGAGAATGAGCTGGCTATATCCCGTAATGATGGTCAGCAGGTTATTGAAATCGTGAGCAACTCCGCCCGCAAGCATACCTACCGCTTCCATCTTCTGCGCCTGCCGGAGCTGCTCCTCCAAGCGGCGGCGTTCGGTCACATCAATTAAAACCGCCAGCCCTGCCCTCCGCCTGCGATACGGTATTTCGTGTACCGATGTCTCCACTTCAATCAGGCGCCCGCTCCTGGTGTGATGACGCCAAAGATTGACCGCAGAACCTTTGCGTTTCAATTCGGAAACCAGACGCCTGGCTTCTTCGTTTCCCACAATACCCGACAATGTTAATTTCTGGAATTCTTCAGGCGAATAGCCATAGAGCCCGCACGCGGCCTTGTTGATCGCCAGAAACTTCTCGGACGACAGATCGAAGACCCACATGGGTTGCGGGTTGTCTTCGAACAGAAAACGCTGAGCGGTTCGGCTCCTTTTCGCAGGCGATCGTTTTGCAAGCACGCCGTTTCACTATCCCTTGGGGAGGTGGGAAAGCAGACTCGAAAGATGAGCGACGGAATAGGAGCAATGCGCGCCCGCCCGGCCCCATACTAAGGATACCTGTCGGCCTAGTGGCTACTCAAGCTAAAGTGTAGAGTAGAGGTCTGATAACACACAAGCACGGAAAAGCATATGTACTGGTAAGGTTCAGGTTTGTTCTAGTACTTTCGGGGACTTTAGTAACTGCTGTATTGCGATTGGAAGCTCCTGGCCGGCCTCCTCGAGTGCTGAAATGCATCCCAGGTCAAAAAACCAGAGACGGCCAATAGAGCGCCGTCACGTACCAGGGTCAGCGGAGAAATGGCCTCTCCCGGTCCGAAGCACCCGCAATCGATCTGCTCGCCGCGAAGGTAGGCGCGCACCATCATTCCGAAAAACACTAGCAGCAAGGTGGACGCGGCCACACTGGTTGTCCGGCGCCAGGGACCCAACACGATGAGAACAGCCAGCGCCAATTCCAACCACGGCAGACCGCGAGCTACGACTGTTACGGCCCACTCGGGCAGGATATGATACGCGTCGACCGAGATGGCAAACAGGGCCCAAGGCTGGCTCAGCTTGGTGTAAGCAGCATAGCCGAAGACCACTCCCAAGATGAGGCGAAGTAAGAGCGAGATGAAGTGCCGTGTCTTACTTTGCAAGGCCGTCCAAAATACTCCGCAACAGGCTATAGTTGGGAACGCCGGCTACCGGATACCTCTTGGTTCCGTGAATGATGAGCATTGTGGGAGTCTGATTCACGCCCTGTGACTGTCCTTGTTGCACATCCTGCTGCACCTCATCCAGAATGCCGGGATCTCTGGCCAGTGCCTGCACCTTTTTCTGTTCAGCCGGTGTCAGCGCGGTCGAAACAGTCTCAAACACCTTACCGTTTTCCGCCCAGGCAGGTTGATTCTGGAATAGCGCATCCGCTACTTGTTCATACTTACCCACCCTCGCCGCGGCGCAGGCGTAAGCCGCCGCTTCGCGGGAATGGTTGTGCTGCGGCAGCGGATATTCTTTGTAGACCAGGTAGGCTTTCCCGGGAAGTACATAGTCACGCATGATCGAGGGCAGCAGGGTTATGTGCAACATCCGGCACGAAGGGCACTGGAAATCGCTGAATAGCTCGATGGTGATTGGGGCGTCCGGATTGCCGAAAGTCTTGGCTTTATCGAGGGTGGGCGCGGCCGACAAGATCGGCAAAAGGGAGAAGAGCAATGGAAAGGACAGCTTCATAACCCTACTATTCTAAATGGGCCGCGCCCGAATGTCCTGGCTCAAATTCAATAACCGAAACCGTAGGGGCCGGCGTAGCAAGCACCGGATGGATGCCAATACCCGTAGGCGTCGTAGTATCCGCAGGCAGCAGGACCGTAGGGTGCGCCGTAACCGAAGTAGAAGCTCGGGCCGCCGTAATAGAAGCCGCTCCTTCCGCCGTAACCACGGTAACCTCCATACCAACCGCGGCCCTCAAAGCCGCGCCCTCCGTTGTAATAGCCGCGGCCGCCTTCATATCCACGGCTGCCCGCAAATCCACGAGCATTGCCGCCGTAGGCTTGTCCGCCTGAGAATCCGTGGCCTGAGAACCCGCCTCCCTGACCAACGCCGCCACCGCCGCGCCGTTGCGCCAACCCCGTTACGGGATTTAGGAACAACAACGATGCCGCTAAAAGAACAGTCCATCCAAGTTTCCGTAACATGTTTCCGTCCCCTGGTTACGTGGACGTATTGCGGCCGGTAACGGACTCAGTTGTTTTTGTGAAAATGACGCAAACAGTTATCCGAAATCACCGAAGCCAATATGCAATCGCCTTGTGCGTCAGCACGGAAACGAACAGCGCCCATCCAAAGCTAAGAAAGGTCCCGATGATAATGTACTCCGCAACTTTGCGTTGACTCGCGTCCTTAATTTCCCCGAAGCGCAGAATCGATTTTGCCGCGATCAGGAAACCGATTCCGTTTGGCTGGTCCATCAGGACAAACAGGAATACCAGAATTCGCTCCAGCCAACCGATATAGCGTCCGCCTTGTGCTAGGCCGGTGATCTCGTTATCGCGAATCTCGTGTGCGAACGGCCGCATGGCCTTTTCGATCAGAACTCCGCCTGCCGGCACACAGGCTATTAAACCTGAGACACAATTAAGGACCGCGAAGTACCAGTTCAGAAGATACGGCGGCATCCCACTGGCCCACCAGCTTTCCCGTGCTGCGTTTTGAAAGTACCAGGCAACCCCGAGCAAGAGAATCGCGTTAATGGATTGCTCCGTAATAAACAGCGCGGCTGAATCTTGGGATGTGAGCATCTCGATTACAGCCGTGGCGGAACTCATTATTAAAATTCCAAGCAGAATTCGCCAATGGAAAGTTCCCATTAAGCAGGAGGAGATCAGAGCTACAGCAGCGCCACGAACGGCCGCGACCCGAATGATGTGCGTGCGCTTGTTTATCCACTCAGAGCGAAAGACGAATTCACCGAGCAAATAGGCAGTTAAGATACACGAAAACGTAAAACGCATTTTTTGTTTAGTCAACCTTTTAAGGTTGTCTCAGCTTAGACAACCTAAATTGGTTGTCTGGGATGTAATTTCATGACAACTGTCTTTTTGCCTCTCGTGATTGTAAGACGGTCTCCCACGGGGTTTGTTCGAATTGATTAATGGTCTCCCGGATCACATGCCAGTGAGCCCCTTTGAGACCTTTCGCTACGGCCTGTTTTGAGACGGCAGGCCGCAGTAATTGCGCCACCGTTTCGAATTCGGGCTCCCTGGGGTCGAGCGCAAGGCGAGCGATTTGAGCTTGGCGTCTTGTCCACTGGCTGATGAGCGAGTCGCACAGATGCCCGATGACGCGCAGCCAATCAGAAAAAGAATCGGCCGTTTTCGGAATTTCAACCGTCATTCGCCAGTATTGTGCCATCTGGTCCAAGGCGTGACCTGAAAGTACAAATGCCTGTCCGGTTAGGAACGCGACCTTCTTTGACGGAGTTTTCTCGCCTTCCCCTAACCCGATGGCGATTCGACTATCGGCGACGCCGCCGGCGAGCAGAGACGCCCGAAGGAAGATCGCGACCCGCAGGGCCATTGCCGGGTCCGTCAAAAGTAATTGCCAACCATCACCACGAAAAAACTCCACTTTGCCTTTAACTAAACTTCGCTTCCAGCGTGTCACCACATTGACCGCGTCGGTCAGCGACAAACGAACCGACTTCATTTGAGTCGGTAAAAGACGACTGGAATGAATGATGTCGCCCGTTAACACGGCGCGGTATTTAATTTGCACCAGTGTGCGCTCTCGACTGAAGGGAACATCGTAGGTTTCAGAACTGCCGGTATTCAGCGCCCCAGGGCAGAGGACGGACGACAGTTCACCGCTACTTCCAACATTGAATTTCCACGATTCCAGGGGATTCCGCAGCCTCTTTCGTGCCGCCTGTCTCAAAGCGCACCCCGTTTGCTTCAAGAAAACCGGTGACCATGGCCGATTTTAACCTGGCTCCTCCGACTTGCGTCTCGCCCTCATCTAAACGAGCCACTGCGTCCGGCTTTTTCTGCGATCTGAGTAAGGCCAGGTTGTTCTGCCGATCCACAAAGGCCGGTTGCAGCTTGGAACCGTCCTTCATCGCGAGTTGGCTACATCCCTGCACCGATTCATACGTCGCGAGAACATCACCTTCGGAGTTTATGAACAGGCCGGAACCGGTTGCGGTGGGCGCGCCATGTTCGGCAGCGGGAACTACACGGACCACTTCTACATTGATCAGCTTGATCGGGAAACGCGGCCGGTCTTTGTCGTCCCGAATTACGTTGGTGATTTTGCCGACCACCTTCTGCCCATCTACAACCTGCCCGAAAATCGTGTGCAATCCATTCAGCCACGGTGTGGCCGCATCGGTGATGAAAAACTGGCAGTCTCCGGTATTCGGGCCTTTGTTAGCCATTGCCAATCGTCCTGGTTGATCGAAGCGTAACGCGGAGATTTCGTCGGGCAGCGTGAACCCGCAGCTATAAGCGCCGGTGCCGGTGGGATCGCCCGTTTGCACCATAAAGCCGGGTATGACGCGGTGAAAGATCAAATTCTCATAGAGCTGCCGGGTCACCGGCATTCGCGTTTTAGGATCCAGCCATTGACGTGTACCGCGCGCCAGCGCTATGAAGTTCCGCACCGTGATTGGCGCTTGTTTCTCGAACAGTTCAGCCGTGATCGTTCCCATGGACGTGTGAATGGTCGCGTACAGGCCGGGATCCAGCTTTGGAGGCGCGCCCGTGGGAGCCGGCTGTTGCTGGCCAAATAGCGGGGCGGCACCCAAAGCTAAGAATACAACCATGCGCATACGCTAGAGTGTATCGCGCCGGAACGCGCTTGCTCCGGAAGCATCGGGTGTGACATGATACCTCGGAAAGCCATAGGAGTTCTCGATGAAATGCACCTTTCCAATCGCGTTGGCAAGCTTGGTGCTGGCCGCCGCGCCGGCATTTGCTCATCATTCGTTTGCGTCTGAGTTCGACGACAAAAAGCCTGTCAGCCTCACGGGCACTGTGACCAAGGTCGACTGGATGAATCCGCATATCTGGCTCTATGTCGATGTGAAGGACGAAAGCGGCAAGATGGAGCACTGGCAGTGCGAAGGCGGCGCACCCAACGGGCTGACGCGGCAGGGGTGGAGCCGGTCGTCTCTGAAGGCGGGGGACGAGGTGATCATTGACGGTTTTCGCGCGAAAGACGCTACTACAACTTGTAACGCGCGCTCGGTAAAGTTGCCGGATGGGCGCCGCGTGTTCGCGGGATCTCCTGACGATAACGGCCCAAACGCGAAGGGCAAGCAGTAACTATCAAGCCGCTTGAGCGGATTTGCCATTCCCCAGCATGATGCCGGTTCTTCGGAGCCGGCATTTGCCGGCCTCATCGCTGCACGTCTCGACCGGCTGCCATTCACGCGAACTATCTGGTGGCTCGTCTCGTTGGTTTCTCTCGGCGGCGCCTTTGACATCTACGACATTTTTCTGAGCACCTATATTGCGCCGGGCCTGGTTGCGAGCGGGATGTTCCGCAGCACCACCAGCGGAATGTTGGATGCGGACGGCGTGGGTTTCTTCATTTTCTGCACCTTCGCCGGGATGTTCCTCGGCTCCATGGGATTCGGCTTCATTGCCGACCGCCTCGGCCGGCGGACGATTTTCATTTCCTCGCTAATCTGGTATTCGTTCGCGACCGCGGTGATGGCTTTCCAGAATACCGCGGCGGGGGCTGATACCTGGCGCTTCCTGGCGAGCATCGGAATTGGGGTAGAGCAGGTCACCATCGATACGTTTCTCCCGGAGTTTGTGCCTCCGGGGCAACGGGGCAAGGCTTTCGCGTTTAGTCAGTTGTTATGGTTTTCCGTGGTGCCGGTGGTCGCGCTGCTGGGTTGGCTGCTGGTACCGCGCGCGCCGCTCGGATTGGCGGGATGGCGTTGGGTCACGCTGGCCGGTTCGGCGGGGGCCCTTCTGCTATGGTGGCTGCGCCGGGGCCTGCCCGAAAGCCCCCGTTGGCTGGCTTTGCATGGGCGCAATCAGGAAG
Source organism: Terriglobia bacterium (assembly GCA_019242155.1). GTDB lineage: Bacteria > Acidobacteriota > Terriglobia > Bryobacterales > Bryobacteraceae > PSRJ01. Next base: position 21,640 of record JAFAWA010000314.1, read on the forward strand.
CGGAAGTGGTGATGGTAGAACTCGAAGCACGCGTGTCGAAAGACCTCGGAAAGCCTTTGCCCCCTCCCGGTCCGATTCGGGAAGCTGTGCCCGGCAAGAGCCGCTTCCGCGAAATCCTGCGGCCACCTTACCGCCGTCGAACGCTCGCCATGTCGGTGTTCAACCTCATGCAGACCATTGGATTTTACGGGTTCGGCTCCTGGGTGCCGACACTGCTTATCGCGAAGGGGATGCACGTCACTACGAGCCTGGAGTATGCGTTCATCATCGCGATTGCCAATCCGGTCGGGCCGATCTTCGCCATGTGGATTGCCGACCGCGTAGAACGGAAGTGGCAATTGGCCGCCTCGGGTGTAGCGATCGGCATGTTCATGCTGCTGTTTGCGCAGCAGAGCAATCCAGCCATCGTGATCTTCTTGGGGGCGATGGTAACTGTTTCGAACACGTGGATGTCCTGCGCGCTGCACAACTATCAAGGCGAACTGTTTCCGACGCGTGTACGCGGGCGCGCGGTAGGTTTCGTGTATGCGTGGAGCCGTGCGAGCGCGGCGTTCGCGGGTCTGCTGATCGGCTTCTTTCTGCGGGAAGGCGGGGCGACGGGAGTAGCGTTGTTCATCGGAGCCGCGATGGCGATTATGATTTTTACGATCAGCGCCTTCGGCCCGCGCACGCGAAATCTGGCGCTCGAAGAGATTGCGCATTAAACCGGATTAGCGCAACAGGAATTTTTCCAAGAACTGGTCGGCTGCTTCGTAAGCCTGTTTCCAGTGGCGGAAGAGCAGGAATTCGTGAACTTCGTCGGGAAAAATCAGTTCTTCCATAGGCACGTTCTGCTTTCTTAGGGCATCGGCCATCACTACGGTCTGGTTGAACTTCACGTTGCGGTCGTCATCGCCGTGAATAAGTAAAACGGGCGAACGCCAGCTTTCCACAAAGGCGAGTGGAGAGGAGGCAAACGCGGTCTTGGCCAACGGGTCTCCCGGGACCAGATCGTACTCGGTGCTCCAATCGTGAACACCGTGCAGGTCGACGCCGGCACGGAACACGTTGGAAGCGCGGGCCAGCGCCAGCGCGGTCAAAAAGCCGCCATACGAACCTCCCCAAACGCCGATGCGTTCCGGATCCACATCCGGCCGCCCTTGCAGGTAGCGGCCCGCCGCTTGCACATCCTGGAAATCGCTTGCTCCGGCAGCTCCAAAATTCAGAGCTTCGCGGAAGTTCAGGCCGTACCCAATGCCGCTGCGAAAATTCGCCGAGAGGACCACGTATCCTTTGTTCGCCAGATACTGATTCATGGCGTAGGCATTGTGGTAATAGGAGCGGTAGTTCCAGCCGAGGAGCATCTGGCGGCGTGGACCACCGTGAAGGAAGAGCATTGCGGGCGAACGGCTACGACGAGGATCAGGCGGCAAGAAAAGCTGAGCGTGGATGGTGAGTCCGTCCGCGCTTTGAAAAGTGACCGCTTGGGGCGTAACCATCGATTGCAGCGGAAAACCGGATGGGACGGCATCCGGATCGAGATCTCGCGTTTCCGCTCCGAGCAGGATAGAGGGGTGCGCCGGCCGTCGCGCATCGGAAGCGAAGTAGGCGACGTGGCCTTCCGTCGTAACCGCGGGTGACCACTCGATTCCTTGGCCTGAGGTGATCGCGACAGGCGTCCCCCCGCTTACGGGAACCTTCCACAGGTGGCGGCGATCCAAATCGCCTTGGTTGGAGTTGAAGACGACCTCATGACCTGCCGCGCCAAGCGCTACTTCCTCCACTTCGAATTGGCCAGGAGTCAGCAGCAGAGCTTCGCCGCCGGAACGAGGCACGCTGTAAAGATGCAGCCAACCATCGGCTTCCCACGGGAAAACCAAACGATCACCAGATGCCCAAAGGAGTTGGCTTTCGGCGACCATTTCGCGAAAAACACTTCCGGGCCCCTCGCGAGCTTTCCAGATCTGGTGAACCCCGCCAGTGGCGATGTCGGCTGCGCGAATCGACCATGGCTCATCCGCGCGGCGCGGCCCGTAAACTCTACCGGCACCGTGACTCGGTTGGCGGACGAATGCGATGCTGCGGCTGTCCGGTGACCAGGCCGGATTGGAGTCCCAATCGGTGCTCGGGTCCAGGTAACGAAGGCTGCCCCCAGGGAGGTCGAAGACACCAATGAAGCTGTGATCGCCGCGGTCGCTCACGAAAGCGAGGTGTGATCCATCGGGAGACCAGACCACTTCGTCCAACTCGCCGCGCGCGAAAAATGGGCGCTCCGGTGAGGTTTTGCCGTCGAGCGCCGCCCACCAGATCCGGCCGCGGTATGCATACGCGATGCGGTCACCGGAGGGAGATATTGCTACCGAATGCCCATCGCCGATCCGGCGGGGCGCGGAGCCATCAAGCCGGACCAGCCAAATTGCCTGCGCCACCCCATGCGGGTCGAGGGCCGGGTTCGGCGATTCTCCCGCGCGGTTGGGCCCGCCGCCCCGAACGTAGACGATGCTTTGGCCGTCCGGCGTCCAGCGTAGCTCGGTGATATCCTGCCCGTCATCTTCCGTGTAATTGGTGACCTTGCGGCTCTGATAGCCGGGCGGGTCCGCCACCATTATGTTCACCAGACCGTGCGAATTAGAGACCCACGCCACTTTTCCTCCCGAAGCGGCCGCGGTCAGGTGCGTGGGAAATGCCGAGCTAAGGACTTGATCGATGGTGAACGGTGCCGGCGCCGCCAAAGCGCAGAATACAACGAACGGAACCGCACATAGCCGAATCACACCCACAGCATCACCCTATTCGTCGCGCAGAATCTCGAGAGGCTTGCGGCCAAGGACCGAGAAGCAGGCGGCCCATCCGGCAGCGGTCGCCAAGGCGGCTGTGAGCAGGATGGTTTCGAGAAGCGGCACCAGAGCGAGATGAAAGTCGATCTGCATCAGTCGCTTGAGAATGACCGCCGCAAACCCGGCCGCGAGCAGGCTTCCCATGAATCCCGCGGTCAAGCCTAAGATCAGAAACTCGACCGAAAAGATACCCGCGATGCGCCGGCGGGTTGCTCCGAGAGTTTTAAGAATAACCACCTCACGCATGCGCCGGAAACGCGTGCCCGCCACACTCGAAGCCAGTATTATGGCGCCTGCCAAAATAGTAAATGCCGAAATAAAGCGGACCACGATGGAGATGCGGTCCACAACTTCCTCCACAGTTTGCATGACATCCGCCATGTTGACGACAGTTACCGTAGGGAAATGCTGGTAGAGAGTTCGCTGGAGAGCGGGTACCGCGTCCGGCCGCACTCGGGCGCTCCCGTAGTAGACGGCCGGAAAGCTCTCGAGTTGGCCGGGGCTGAACAGAAATTCGAACCGCGCAGACATACGCAAAGATTCGGAGTGCTCGACGCACGCAACCTGTGTTCTGAGGTCACGATCCCAGATCTTCCAATCGAGTGTGGAGCCGGGTTTCAGATTGAGCACGTGAGCGGCTTCGTCTGTGACACAGACGAGAGCTTGCCGGTTTCCGGCATTCCACCACGCGCCCTGGAGTATCTGCATTTCCTCCGGCCTGCGGTCCATGGTCGTGACCGAACGCGTGCGAAGGAAACGCCGGCCCCAGTCGTGAAGAGGAAGTTGGTCGACGGGAGTAGCATTGACCGCGGTAATCTGCGCGGCCACAGCGCCGGTAACATCGGGAGCGACTTCGACACCGGGTTGATGCGAGACCAGATCCGCCACAGCTTGGCGCTGGGTGTTCGGAATGTCCAACAGGAAAAGGTTGGGTGTACCCGGAGGCGCACTGGCGCGCATTTGCTGCAGCAAGGCACTTTGAATGAGAAATACCGCGAGAGTGAACATTACGCCTATGCCCAACGCGACGACGGCGGCTGTGGCCTGATTGCCGGGCCGGTAAAGGTTGGCAATGCCGTGACGGAGGGAAGCAGGCAAGACCGCGCCGTGGGGTGTGAGCGCGCGGACGGCGGTCAACAGCAGCCAGGCGCTTAGGGCGAGTGCGAGCAGTCCTGCTGCTAGCGCCAGAGTAAAATAGGCGCCGGTTCGCAGAGCCACGCGCAGCCCGCCATCGGTCAGGGTGGCGGCGACGGCTCCGGTACCGAAAAGAATCGCTAGGCCCGCAAGCACAGCAGGCCGGCCTTCTCGGCTAAACCAACGCCACCGCCGGGCCGCAGCCTCCTGATCCATATCGCGCCGGAAGATCTGTGCGGGACGAATGGCGCGAATGCCGAGTAAAGGTGGAACGGTGAATAACAGCGTTACCAGAGAGGCTACGGTAAGGCCCTGCATCGCCGGCCAGAAGGCAACCCCGGCGGATCCCGAATTCGGAAAATATTGGGCCAGCAATCTGGGAAACACAAAGGAGACTGCAGCGCCGAAGATCACGCCCAACAAGCCTCCGCCGAGACCCAGCAGTAACGTCTGCGCCACATAGATGCGCAGGACTTGCCCGGACCGCCCGCCGATGCATTTCATGATCGCGATGGAATCGAGCTGCTGCTGCAAGTGGCCGTGCATGGCGCTCGCAACACCCATTGCGCCGATCACAAGGGCAATGAGGCTGATCATGCTGAGGAAAGTAGTCGAGCGGTCTAAGCCGCGCGTGATGATGGGATGCGTTTCCCGGTAGTCGGCGATGGTAGCTTCCGGGAAGGCCTGCTTCAAAGAGGCGCGGACGGCGGCAACGCCGGGTCCGGAGCCGGGCAGCTTGAAGAGAAATCGTTCGGAAGCCCGGCTGCCCACGGTGATCAGGCCGGTACGTTCCAAGCCCTGGCGTGAAATCAGAACGCGCGGCCCTACATTCAGGGTGCCGGTCATGCGATCGGGTTCGGAAACCAGAGTTGCGGCGATCCGGAACTCCTGCCCGCCAATGCGCAAGCGATCACCGTTACTCGCACGAAGGCGAACGAGCAGGTCCGTCGAAACGACCACGGTCTTGGCAGTCAGCGCATCCGGCAAGGGAAGTGGACGATCCAAACGCACCTCACCATAAAACGGATAGAGGCGGGGGTCCACGGCCTTGACCGAAATCAGCAGCGGATTCGCGGCATGCTCGGAGGCGGCCATGGTAACGGTTTCTGTCACCGATGTGCGTGTGACGCCTTCGTTGGCCAGGGTCTCGAGAGCACGTTGCTGCGCCGGTGTGGGCAGCCCGAAGACACGGGCCGAAATGTCGGCCGCCATAAGGGTGCGCGCTTCCCGGAGCAGCATTCGCCGGAAAGACCAACTGAAGGTACGAACACCGGTGAGCGAACCCACTCCTACCGCGACTGCTAAAACAACAAAGAGAAATTTGGCGCGGCTAGCGCGCAATTCACGCCACCCGATGCGGAAGGCGCTGGGCCACGGGAGTGAAGGTACGCCGGCCGTCATTGGGTTACGATCGACCCATCGTGAAGAATGATGCGGCGGTCGGCGCACGCCGCAACCGCTTCTTCATGGGTAACGAGGACGGTCGTGGTGCCGCGCTCGCGATTTAAGGCAAGCATCAGGTCGAGCACTACCTGGCCGGTGGTGCTATCCAAATTGCCGGTTGGCTCGTCGGCCAGCAGGATCGGAGGTTGTAACGCGAAGGCCCGGGCCAGGGCAACGCGCTGCTGTTCGCCACCGGAGAGTTGTATGGGGTAATGGCCGCGGCGTTGGGCTAAGCCGACGCGGTCGAGCAGATCGCGAGCGCGGGCGCGGCCGCCGTTGCCATTGCCTGCCAACTCCATGGGCAGGAGCACGTTTTCTTCGGCGGTGAGCGTGGGGATCAGATGATAGGATTGAAAAACGAACCCAATTTTCCGGCCGCGCAAGAGCGCCATCCGGTCCTCGTCGAGAGAGGTTATCTCCTCGCCGTCCAACCAGATATGGCCCGTGGTGGGGCAATCGAGCCCGGCCAATAAGCCCAGCAGCGTACTTTTTCCGCTGCCGGACGGACCCATTATGGCGACCAACTGGCCACGGGGAATTTGCAAATCGATGCCCTTGAGAATGTCTACCCGATGTGTGCCCGTATGGATCGACTTGGTGACGCCACGGAGCTCAATCAACCCTTATTATGGCATTCAGATGGTAAAGAAGACCTCGTGGATGGCGGCCCTGGCGCTTGCCGCCGCCGCTCGCTGGCCCTTATGGCCGCAATCGCACCCGGTGCCCCCGGCCAGGGTCCCGGAGATCGTCTGTTTTGGCGACAGCCTGACGGCCGGTTACGGCGTCGATCCGGGAAAGAGCTTCCCGGACCTTTTGCAGAGAGGGCTCGACCAGCGCGGGTATCACTACAAAGTGATCAATATGGGGGTGAGCGGCGAGACCACACAAGACGGGCTCGCCCGCCTGGCGCGCGTGATCTCGGAACACCCGCAGATCGTCATTCTGGAGTTAGGCGCGAACGATGGGCTGCGCGGAGAACCGGTTTCGATTACCGAAGGGAACCTGGGACGGATTATCGAAGCGCTCAAGCAGGCCGGCGCGAAAGTGGTTTTGGCCGGTATTACGCTGCCTCCGAATTACGGCCCGGATTACATACCGAAGTTCAACGCCATCTTTCCGGAATTGGCGAAAAGGTACATGCTGACGCTGATCCCATTCCTGCTGGCGGACGTTGCGACGAAGCCAAACCTGATGCAGGCGGACGGTTTGCATCCGAATGCCGAGGGAACCCGGCAAGTAGCCGCGAACGTGATGCGCGTGCTCGAGCCGCTGTTGCGAAAAGACTAGGCAAGGGTGAGAGAATTCGCTGATTTGGGCTACTACAGAGCGTGGAACCGCAGAACGATGAATGGTACAAGGGAAGCATGATCGGGGGAGTTCTGGTTTGGCTTCCCGTATATTCCTTTTCTGAAGACAAGAACGGGGCAACGGATCCGGCCGAGACGCAGCCGAGTGATTCTCATTGAACGGGCCGCGCGAGAGACCGCATTGTAAATGCGAGGGAGTGCTTCCTTACTGAAGTGGGGCTTAGTGGAGCGCAGCGGCGAGCTGGGCGGCTGGTTGCCGCTCAGCCAAACCCTGTTCGATCTGCAGGCAAAAATAGTGATACAGGCATAGATGCGCCTGCTGAATCAACGGAGTGGACCGCGAGGGAACGGCGAACAGATGCGTGCTCAATGGGGCGAGCAGGCCGCCGCCCTCTCCGGTGAGCGCTATAGTCTTCATGCCGAGAGCGCGGGCATGCTCGAAGGCTCTTACAACGTTCTTAGAGTCTCCGGATGTGCTGATGCCGAGGAGCACACCTCCCGGATGACCATAGGCCTGTACCTGCCGCGAGAATATCGTTTCGAAGCCGTAATCGTTGGCACAAGCGGTAAGAACGGCGGGGTTCGAAGCGAGACAGATCACATTTAAAGGCCGGCGCTCCAACAGGAACCTACCGACTAGTTCCGCCGTCAGGTGCATGGCATCTGCCCCCGATCCCCCATTTCCGCAGACCAGTAGGGGGCGGCCGGATTTTAACGCCCCGATCACGACGGAGACCGCCTCATCTATGAGGCTCTGGTCCCAAGCAGTTCGAGCCGACTCCAAGACTCGGATGGAGTCCGAGAAATAGGTCCACAGAGACATTGTTCTCTCTATCGTACAACCCGGGATATCGATTATGGTTGGTTGCGAATGTGGTTCGGATGGACCCGGTTCTGATGGTTTAGCAGCTCGGCGGCTTCCGCGATGGTGTTCCCGAGCCGGATTTCGAACCGGGGCGGATTCCAGGCCACCACGGACGGGCGCTCCGCCAGGCCGTGTCCGGTCAACACATGCAATGCGCCTCGCAGACCGGCATTGTAGCCTGCCAGAAGATCATCGAGCTTATCGCCGACAATCCAAGAGTCCCGTAGACTGAGATGCATCAACTGCGCGGCGGCGAATAACATTCCCGGGCGGGGCTTACGCGCGGGGTGTTCCGGATGATACCAGGGAGGCAGGCCTTCGCGGTGATAAGGACAGGCCAAAAACCCGTCCAGGAAAGCACCGGAAGCGGCCAACTTCCGGTCGAGGGCCTCCTGTACCGTTAACGCCTGCTCCCATCCGAAATAGCCTCGGGCGATACCCGCCTGATTAGTAATTACGACTACCGGGACGCCGGCCTGGTTGGCCGCCAGGATGATCTCCGCAGCGCCCGGAATGAGCGCCACATCCGAAGGGTCGGACAGATACCCGGTGTCTTCGACGATCACTCCGTCGCGATCGAGAAAGAGTGCGGCGCAAGTTGCAGCACCGGCGCGCGGTGCGATCCGTATCCAGATTCCCAGATCCTCGTGAAAACGGCCCTGTGCCGGCGGCAAGACTTGTGCCGTCATGAGAAGGCGGGAGAGTAAGTCAACTTAGAGCGGCGGGCGGTTGGAAAGCTAAGTGTAGCATGCATGGGCATTTGTGCGCAGCCACCTAACTCGGAAGGCACCTACGAAGCGTTATTGAGTATACTAGGTTCTCAAGAACGACGGAAGAGCAGCCGCGAGAACGGTCTTGCGTGTCATGTCCTACCGTGTTTTTTCTGCGAGATGAGGAGTCAAGGTTTGCACGGTAGATTTGCCGTAATCAAATTGTGGCCCGCGTTGAAAACGGCCGAGGACGAGTGCATTGCACGTTTGAAGATTACCGCTGAGTCACTCGGGCTCGAATGTCTAGAGGTGGATTCCTTCGCGCGTTTGGTGGAACCTCCGCACGTACAGTTGACTTCAGACGATGTCGATTTCGTTCTCAGCCTGCATTTCGAGACCCCGAAGCGGTATGACATCTTCTCTTTCGTCGCGCTGTGGAACCCGCTCCAGTTCTTTCATGACTGGGGATACCGCAAATTCACTCGTAATATTTTGACTCACGATGACTTTCTAAGTTGCTCCTCGCCCTGGGCGGATGACCACGTGAGGCGGATGATTTCGGGTGATCCTAAGCGCGAGGGCCCGGAATTGAGCCTGTATCACAGCCTCTCAGAACCGATTCTGCCCCCAACGACCGGCGAAGGAAAACTGTTTTATGCGGGCATCAACTGGGAGCGTGTAAGCAAGAAGCCGCAGCGTCATGGGGAACTGCTGAAGCTGCTCGATAGGAGCGGGGAGCTGCGGATCTACGGCCCGAAGAAGTTTCAGGGCGTGAACGTGTGGGCCGGGTATAAGAGTTATCAGGGCCCGGTCCCTTTCGATGGAGTTTCGATTGTTCGGCTAATTAATAAGGCCGGCATTTCTTTGGTTCTTTCCTCCGATGCGCACCGGCAATCCGAGCTTATGTCGAGCCGGCTATTTGAAAGTCTGGCAGCGGGGGCGGTTATTATTTCGGACGAGAATGCATTCGCGCGCCGGTTCTTCGGAAAGACTCTTTTGTACATTGATACCAGCCTGCGCCCGGATGAGGTCCATGCTCAAGTGCAGTCGCATCTCGATTGGATAGCCGCGGAACCTGCAAAAGCGCAAGAGCTGGCAAAACAGGCGCAGGAGATTTTTCTTCAGGAGTTCTCGCTCGACCGCTGTCTGGCGAAGATTTACAGTGAGCTCCCGAGCCGCAAACAGAGGCTCGAGTCCCTTTATAAGCCCAAACATTCGAGTGAAAAGATTTCCGTAGTGCTTTTGATGCCGGAATTTCACCCGAAGGTGCTTGAAAGGCACATAGCCAATTGCGCGGCGCAAAAGCACGTGGATCTTAGGCCTGTGCTGGCGGTAGACGGTCGGGATTGCGCGCGTTTCGGCCAGCGCATACAGGCCATGCTGAATGAGTCGCCCATCCCAATCGCGGTCGAAACGCTGGATTTTTTCGAACGCTACGGATCGGGGCGGGCAAGGTCACGCAGGAGGGCCGGAAGCGTTGTATGGCAGGCGATCGAGCGCCTGGTTCAGGATGAGTACTTTTGTATCATGGGCCCGAATGAGCAGGCATACTCCGATCACCTCTGCTCTCTTCTGTCTACGATTCAGTCGTGTGATCAAGCCGGTTCTGCGTGGGCCGAAATGCTGGTGCTGCATAAGAACGACGGCGCGGAGCACGCCGATTTGAGCGAGGAGCCGGCCAATCGCTCGGCGAAAAACCCCACCGGGTTCGGACGGTTCCTGTTCCGAAGGTCGGCGCTTCCTTATGACCTCGGCACCGTGCTGCCCTACCTGGACGCGTTTTCGATGGATCTGCTGTTTGCCGTCAACAAGAGCGAGCCGACCAAACGGTGCACGCTGGTACTCGATATTCAGGATCGTTTCAACGTAGAGATGGTTCGATGCGCCAAACCGGACGAAGAGCGCCAGATACTCACGGACTACATCCCGCAGACGCCCGTTTCCTGGAGAACAGACTTCGGCAAGGCAGATACGTTATTCGACGACTGGACATCGGAGCAAAAGACGAAGTTGGCCGTCGAGCTCGCACACAGCGTACCCTTTCCATCATTCGCGAAGAGAATCGGCTTCGGATTATACCGGTTCTGGTTGAAGAGGCGGCCGGAGCCCAATTAGTATGATTTGCCTGGAATCGCCGCAAGAACGGGTTCGCAAAACTTTCAAATGAAAAAAGCAATCATTACTGGATGCACGGGGCAGGATGGATCCTATTTGGCGGAGTTTCTGCTGCAGCGAGGTTATGAGGTGCATGGGTTCAAGCGCCGCTCATCGAGCTTGAATACCGAACGCATCGATCACCTTTATCGCGACCTCCATGAACCGACCCAATTCATTCCGCACTTTGCCGATTTGGGAGACGGCAGTTCCTTGGCGACGCTGCTGTACGAGATTCGGCCGGACGAAGTGTATAATCTGGCCGCGCAGAGCCATGTGAAAGTCAGTTTTGAGATCCCGGAGTACACCGCCGATATTGTAGGGACGGGAACGCTGCGGATTTTGGAGGCGATCCGGCGAACAGGAGTACAGTGCCGCTTTTATCAGGCCTCATCGAGCGAAATGTTCGGGAGTTCGCCACCGCCGCAAAACGAGACCACCGCGCTGCACCCGCGCAGCCCGTACGCCTGTAGTAAGACCTTCGCGCACAACATAACGGTGAACTATCGCGAAAGCTATGGATTTCACGCCTCAAACGGCATCCTGTTCAATCACGAATCGCCGCGGCGGGGGGAGACCTTCGTCACGCGAAAGATCACGCGAGCCGTGGCCCGGATTAAACATGGCATTCAGTCCACACTGTACCTGGGAAATCTGGAGGCGCGGCGGGACTGGGGATATGCGCCGGATTACGTGCGGGCGATGTGGTTGATGCTGCAGCAGGACGCGCCGGGGGACTATGTAGTGGGCACGGGCGAAGCACATACGGTCCGCGAATTTGTAGAGGCGGCATTTTCCTATGTGGGTTTGGACTGGAAGGATCACGTGGTGATCGATCCTCACTATTTCCGGCCGGCCGAAGTGGATTTTCTTCAGGCGGACGCAACCAAGGCGCGCCGCGTGTTGGGGTGGGAGCCCACAACCAGCTTTCGTCAGCTTGTGCGGATCATGGTGGAGGCAGATCTCCAAGATATCGGGCAGCGCGTCAGAGGTGGATTTGAACAGATAGGCGCCGGAGCACACGTATGATCGATATTGCGGCAAAGCGAATTCTCGTTACCGGCGGCCATGGTTTTCTGGGGGGGCACCTGTTGGACCAACTGCGCCGCACGGGCTGCCGCGACATCTTCGCACCCTCGCATGCCGAATGCGATTTGACGGAATTAGGCGCGGCCGAGCGGCTCTTCGCTCATTACAAACCGCAAATCGTCATCCATGGCGCAGCCGCGGTGGGAGGAATCGGAGCGAATAGCAAGAATCCCGGCTATTTCTTTTATGCCAATACCATAATGGGCCTGGAGTTGATCGAAGCTGCGCGGCGGCACGGAGCGGAGAAGGTGGCGGTAGTGGGCACGATATGCTCCTACCCGAGACAGGCTCCGCTGCCGTTTCGCGAAGAGGACCTATGGGGAGGATATCCGGAGGAGGTTACCGCGCCGTACGGCCTGGCGAAGAGGGCTCTGCTGGTACAGTGCCAAACTTACAGGAAGCAATACGGCATGAACGCAATCTTTTTAATGCCGGTGAACCTGTATGGCCCGAGAGACGATTTCGACCCCGAAACCTCACATGTCGTTCCGGCACTCATCCGGAAGTTTGTGGAGGCTACACAGCAGAATTGCGACCCGGTGACAGTTTGGGGCGACGGCACCGCCACGCGGGAGTTCCTTTACGTGGAAGATGCGGCAGAGGCCATCGTACGTGCGACAGAATCTTACGACAGCCCGGAACCCGTGAATCTCGGAACCGGAATTGAAACTCCCATCCGCGAACTGGTTGCAAAGATTGCGCGAGTCACGGGCTTCAGCGGGAAGATTCAGTGGGACGTTACCCAGCCTAACGGGCAGCCGCGCCGCTGTTTGGATGTATCGAGAGCAGAGCGTGAATTCGGATTTCGCGCGAGCACAACGCTCGAAGAAGGTTTACGCAGGACTGTTGCCTGGTATACGGCGAACGAGCGTTCGGCGGGCAGCGGAGCAACGCTTTCTTCTCCAGAAGAGGGCCAGTCCCCAACCGGCATTGGGGGCAACGCGAAAGGTGATGTTATGGCCGGCTCAGCCAGATGACACCCTGGCCGCAAGCCAGGATGCGCGCCGCAAACGAATTGCTTAGCGTCGTGCTGCCGGCTTACAACGAAGAGAAGAACATTCGCGCGATGTACGGAGCGGTGCGTTCGGCGCTCTCCGAAGAAGCGATCGAGTTTGTTTTTGTAGACGACGGATCTTCAGACGGAACGGCTGACGCCGTCCGCGGGCTTCGCGAGGAGGGCGCTCCTGTCCGGCTGGTTCGCTTCGGCCGCAACTTTGGCCATCAGGCGGCGCTGTTTGCGGGCCTCGAAAGAGCGCACGGCAGCGCGATTATCATGATGGACTGCGATCTGCAGCATCCACCCGATTTGCTGCCCTGCATGACGCGGGCATGGCGCGGCGGCGCAAAAGTCGTACAGATGGTCCGTTTAAAGACGGAGGATGCGCATCTGTTTAAGAGAGTATCCTCGCGGCTATTCTACGCAGTGCTGAACTTTCTTAGCGAAGTGCCGGTGCAAGCGGCGGCTGCGGATTTTCAACTGCTCGACCGCCAGGTGGTCGATGCGGTTTTGCAGTTCAAGGATCGCAAACCGTTTGTTCGCGGCCTAATCTCCTGGTTGGGTTTTCCGGTCACTCGAATCGAGTACACTGCCTCCGCCCGCCACGCAGGCGTGAGCGGATACAGTCTGCGAAAAATGCTTCGCCTTTCCGTGCAGGCGATCACAGGCCTCTCGTCCAAACCCCTCCAGATTTCTTTCTATATGGGCCTGCTTAGCTCGGCATTCTGTTTAGCGTATGCGCTCTTTGCGGTAATTGGATACTTCAAGGGATTGACCATTCCGGGGTGGACCTCGGTGATTATCGTGGTGACTTTTTTAGGCGCAGTGCAACTCCTATCGGTCGGCATCTTGGGTGAATATATCGCCCGGATTTACGAACAGTCGCGAGCCGTGCCGCGGTGCGTGGTGGTGGAGGCGGACGAGAGCATTCCGGAATGCTCGTCATCGTTCGCGGCGCCCTATGCTCCGGAGTTCGGTAACTTCGCTGATTAGCGCGCGACACCGCGGCCCAGCCATGAGCGCTCTGACCTGGTACTTTAACGCGTTATCTTCCGTTTCACATTGCGTGAAGATGTGATATCTTCCAGTCATTCTGCCGTTTACTCAGTACTGGGACTTAGGAGCTACCATGCGTTTGACGATTGCGCCTCTTGTCGGGACGTTCTGCCTTTTTTCGCTTGCACCCTTGTTCGCACAGCAGCCGGATCAAACCACGGCCAGTGTGCCCCGCCTGGTGCGGATCACCAACACTTTCCATCCTGCTAATGGGTTGCCGGTCGGGGCAACGGAAAGCGCCACCCTTTCGATATACAAGAAAGAGCAGGGCGGCACTCCGCTATGGCAGGAGACACAAAACGTGACTCTGGATGCCGAAGGCCATTACACCGCGATGCTGGGCGCGACTCAGAATGACGGCGTTCCGGTGGATCTGTTCTCTGCAACGGAGCCGCGATGGCTAGGGGTGCAGTTCAACCGGCCGGGGGAAGTGGAACAGCCACGGGTGCAGTTGGTGAGTGTGCCGTACGCCCTGCGCGCGTCGGACGCAGAAACGCTCGGCGGCAAGCCTGCATCGGCGTATGTGCTCGCGCCGTCGGCCTCGGGTACCTCCGGGGGAACGGCGGTAACCGCAGAGTCCGCGAATGTCACGGTCACCTCCGCCAATCCGAAAGCTCTCAAACCCAAGGCCGATAGCGGAACCACCAACTGCATCGGCGTATTCACGGACGCCACCGACGTGGGATGTTCGGTGATGTGGCAGTCGGGGAGCAATATCGGAGTGAATATCACTTCACCGCTAGACACGTTACACGTCCAGGGAAGCTTTCGAATCGGTAACGGAGTTTTCGGTGCGAACGGATTCAGCTTCACCCAGGATAATAGCGGCAACCTGCAAGCTCAGTACAAGTATCCGACGCAGGTCTATTCGAACATCATGACCTGGGGCTACAACGGCAACGTCGGCGTGGGAGCTGTCGCGCCGCTCGATACGTTACATGTCCAGGGCGGACTTCGCATCGGCAACGGAGTGTTTGGATCGAACGGCTTCACATTCACCCAGAATTCTACGGGCAATTTGCAGATTCAATACAAATATCCCTCCCTGGTATATTCCAATGTCATGACTCTGGGCTACAACGGCACCGTGGGAGTGGCAACCGTCACGCCCTTCGATACCTTGCATGTCCAAGGGGGATTCCGCATCGGCAACGGAATTTTCGGTTCGAATGGATTCAGCTTTACGCAGGACGGCGCCGGCAACCTTCAAGTGCAGTACAAGTACCCGAGCCTGGTCTATTCGAACATCATGACCTTTGGTTACGGCGGAGCTGTCGGTTTTGGGAACACGGCGCCTGCATGGCCGGTGGATGTCGCGGGGGATATTAACTTCACCGGAGCGCTACGCTTCCAATCCACGCCGCTGCTCCAGTTGCCCGGCGGCCTCACCACCAACAATTTCGCAGCGGGAGCTTCGGCGTTGACGGGTAACAGCACAGGAACCTCGAACACGGCGGTCGGCAATCTGGCATTGACCAACAACTCGTCCGGAGTTGCCAACACGGGTATAGGTCCTGGAGCTCTGCAGCTCAATGTTTCGGGGAACTACAACACCGGTGTCGGCCAAGCCGCGCTTCAATTCAGCACAGGCAGCGCAAACACGGGAGTCGGTTCTCTATCGCTGAATCAGGAAGTAAGCGGGTCCAACAACACAGCTATCGGAGCCGGGTCCCTAGAGGCTCTTCAAACTGGGACCGGAAACACCGGCATCGGTTTCAACGCCGGCGGCTACCTTACCAGCGGCAGCAACAATATCTATATCGGCAACCTGGGCACTGCGGGCGAGAACGGGACACTCAGAATCGGCACAGCGGGGACGCAGACTTCGCTTTATCTTGCCGGCGTGACCGCCAGTTCGCTCCCGAACGGAGCGCCGCTCGTGTGGGACACGACGACGAATCAAGTGGGCTACACCTCCTCTTCCCGCCGCTACAAAGAGGACATCGCGGACATGGGGGAGGTAACCAGCGGACTGATGCAGTTGCGCCCGGTCACCTTCCGTTACCGGCAGCCGTCGACTGACGGTTCGAAGCCGGTTCAATACGGTCTGATTGCCGAGGAGGTGGAAGAGATCTATCCCGATCTGGTGGCGCACTCCGCTGACGGCCAGGTTGAGACAGTAAAATACCAGGTGTTGGATTCGATGCTGCTCAACGAAGTGCAACGGCAGCATCGCGAAATCGGAGCGCAGAGAGATCAGATCCGAGGGCTGGAACAGCAAAACCAGATGCTGCAGGACAGGCTGGCACGGCTCGAGGCAGCGATCGCCGCAGCCGCGGGTGCGCAGGGAAAATAGTAGCGGACATCGGCAAGAAAGAAGGACGGGTGGGTCTGGACCTCGAGGCCCGGGCCACCCGATCGATCGCCGCTCGGCAGTGTTAATTAGTGTGCGCGACCGAGCCTAACGCCGTGCGTACTCTTTCGATGAGTTGGCGCGCGGTATACGGCTTCTGGAGAAAGCCGGAGATTGGCTTGTGCCGGAATCGTTCCAGGATCTCGCGCTGATCGTAGCCGGTCGAGAGAATCACGTTGATTCCGGGATGGACACGCATGATCTCGTCGATCGCTTCTTCGCCGTTCATGACCGGCATGGTTAAATCCAGGACGACGACACCGATTTCCGGGCACTGCCGCACGCATTGAATGGCCTCGAGACCATTCGAAGCCAAGGTTACCCGAAATTGCTGAAGAGTCAGCGCCGCCTCGGCTAGCCGGCGCACCATCTCTTCGTCATCAACTACCAGAACCATGTTGCGGGTGGGCGCGGCCGGCTCGGCCGGTTGCGGAACTTTGTGAATCTCACCAACGGACGGTAAAGTGAGTCGGAACGTGCTTCCCTGCCCGGGAGAACTGACCACATCGATTTGACCGGCGTGGCCGCGTGCAATACCGGCAACGGCCGCGAGTCCAAGGCCGCGCCCGGTAAACTTGGTGGTGAAAAAGGGATCGAAGATACGCGACTTGGTGGCTTCATCCATGCCGCAACCCGTATCTTCCACTTCGAGAAACACCCGGTCGCCCGAGGCGGTCGCGCCTGTGCGGATGGTGATGCATCCGGCTTCGTCCCCAATTGCCTCGGCGGCATTGTTCACAAGGTTCATCAATACCTGTTGGACCTGGCCGGAATCCGCTTCCAACTCGGGGAGATTCGAAATTAACTCATACGCTACCCGCACTTTCTTCGGCAGCGCTGCTTCGATCAACTTCTGCGTGTCGGAAACTACCTGGGAGAGTTGGATGCGGCGCAGGAAGTGACGGCCCTTACCGGCATAGGCAAGCAGTTGCGCGGTCAAATCGGCGGCTCGCTGGCTGGCGCGCATAATCTCCGAGAGCCGGTCGTGCAACACACGATCGAGCGGGACTCCCATGGCGAGGCTCGCATTGCCCATGATGCTGGTGAGCAGATTGTTATAGTCATGAGCGACTCCGGCCGCGAGCGTGCCGATGGTTTCGAATTTCTGACTCTCGCGAAACTGTTCCTCAAGCCGGCGTGTCTCGGTGATGTCACTGACAATCAGAACCGCGCCGGTGGCCGCGCCGCCTTCATCGAGCATGGGATCTACAGTGACGCTCAACGACTTGGCGCCATGTTCCACTTGGGACATTTCGCGATGGCGGCTCTTGAAGGCGCGGAGTAGGGGAAGGCTGTTTCCGAGGCCGGCCTCATACCACAGCTCGGAGCAGAGCCGGCCGGTTAATTCGCCGGACAAAGCGCCGAGCAGTTGCGCAAAGTTCCGGTTCGAACGATGGATTCGCCCTTCGAAATCCACCACGGCTACGCCGTCATGAATGGCGGCAAAGGTCGCCTGCCATTCGAGGGCCATTTTGTTGGCCGCCTCTTCCGCCTTGCGGGCGCGCAGAACAGCTCTAACCGTCGCGATCAACACTTCCGGTTCGACCGGTTCCACCAGGTAGCTTTCGGCTCCGCCCTCGAGACCCCGGGCGCGCTCGGCTGCGCTGATACAGGAGGCGCTGACGTGGACCACGGGGATGCGGGCGGTAGACTGTTCGGTTTTCAATTGGCGGCAGACTTCGAAGCCGTCAATATCGGGCAGGTTCAGATCTAGAAGGATCAGATCGGGAGCTTCGGCGCGGGCGAGGGAGAGGGCTTCGGTGCCGTTAATGGCCTCGCGCACGCGAAAGTTGGCGCGCTCCAGAATGCGGGACACCGCATAGCGGCACATCTCATTATCGTCGACGTTCAATATGACGGGAAGCGCACCCATAAGAATCCTTGACGACTCCCTTAGCCGCGGCCTGCCGATTGAGGCATTCGCATACGGCCGGGTTGGCCGGGTTTCAGTACCGAGTCCAGGCCCGCACGGATCTTCAAACAGGCATCGGGATCGGAGAGCATCTCTTTCGAATACACGGCCTCGGCCTCCAGGTTCAGAGTGTCCCGCTCTTCTTTGGTCAAGGCTCTGGCAGTCATGATAAAGACTGGAATATCCCGAGTGGCTGCGTCGGCTTTAATCTGATGCAGCACCTCAAATCCGCTCAAGTCGTCCATTCGAAGATCGAGCAGAATTGCCCTGGGTTTTAATTTGCGCGCCAGTTCCAACCCTTCGCGGCCGCCGGAGGCTTCAGCGTATTGAAATGCCGAACCCAAGCATTGACGAACCAAGTAGCGCGGCACTTCCTCGTCATCGATCAACAGAATGTCGCAGCCCTCGACGGCCGCACGGCGGTCCGCGCTTTCGTAAACCACCGGAATCTCGGCGTAGAAAATAGATCCCTTGCCTATGGTGCTTTCCACCCGTACGTCTCCCCCAAGCAGCACCGCGAGACCTTTCGAGAGCGGGAGACCCAAACCGGTGCCTTTCAACCGCGACTGAAGGGGAGCATCGATCTGGGCGAACTCCTGGAAAATCAATTCCAAATGTTCCGGAGCGATTCCGATGCCGGTGTCGGCGACGGAAAAGAGGGCATTACGGCCGTCACTGCTGAGCCGGACCGATACCCGCACCACCCCCCGCTCGGTGAACTTCAAAGCATTGGCGATGAGATTTCGAAGAATCTGCGCGACCTTGGATTCGTCTGTGTCCAGGACCGGGAAATTATCGGGCTCTTCGAAGATCAGCTCTACTGCGCCGCTGACCTGTAAAGGCCGAAGCACGCCGCGGAGCGCACCAAAAAGATTGGTCACGTGAAACTTGGCGGGGCGAACCACGGATTTGCCGGCCTCCACGCGCGCGAGGTCCAGAAGGTCGTTCACCATCTCGAGGAGGTTCTCGGCGGATTTTCGTATGTAATGCGCCTGCTTCTTTTGCTCCGGTGTAAGCGTACCATCGGTTTGATCGAGTAGCAGGCGGCTGAGCGCCATGATGGAAGTCAAAGGGGTGCGGAACTCATGGCTCATGTGAGAGAGAAACCGCGATTTGGTCTGATCCGCGCGCCGCAGCCGGTCGGCTTTCTCCTCGAGCTCGGCGTACAGCGCAACTACGCCGCGGTTGGTATCTTCGAGTTCGGCGTTCAAGGTTTCCAGGTCTTCTTGGCGCGCCCGCAATTCTGCCATGAAGCGCAGCAGTTCCTGGTTCTGGTGGATGAATTCATCGAGCAGATTCCGCGGCCCGACGCTCGCAAGTTCTTTCGCCAGGGTGGCGGTGCGCCGGGGCGTGAGACGAGGTGAGCCTCCGGGCACACGCCTGGAAAGCTTGACCACGGTGGGACTTCCTGGTGCCGATTCGATTTGAAAATCGTCCATCAAGCGGCGGGCGGCGAGAATTCCCAATCCCGCGCCGGAGTTGGGGGACGAACCTGCCAACACTTTCTTGACATCCGCGATTCCGGGACCTTCGTCGGAGATTCGTATGGTGTACCAACCAGCGGCAGCATCCAGGAGGTAATCCACTTTTCCTCCTCCGGCGTACTGCTGGGCGTTACGGGCGATCTCGGAAACGGCCGCGGCGATGCGCGTCTGGTCGTTACCGTCGAAATCCAATAGTTTGGCTATTTCGCGCGCTGCCTGGCGGGCGGCGACCACGTCCTCATCGGTGTGTACTGGTAGGGAATAGAGCAACTCAGTCATCGCATAATCTCTCGTGCCAGGACAACTGTCGCGTCGTCGTGGCCGCGTTTCCAATCACGGTATAAAGTTCCAGCAATCAACGAAACATCGTGTGAGAGCAGCCCGGCGTATGATTCCAGAGACCAGTGCGTGGAGAGTCCATCCGAGTATAGCAACAGCGTCGCGTCCGCCGACCATGGGAACGTGAACTCCCGAACAGAGGTTATCCGGCTCCCGACAATTCCCGGCAATGAGACCATCTGGCGAGAACCGCCGGAGCTATATACCGTGCCGCTAATGTTGCCGACGCCGGCAAAGCGGAGTTGGTTCGCGGCCGCGTCAATGCGGGCGACCGCGGCCGCGGCGCCGCGTGTGGCTCGCAGCGCTTGATGTAGCGATTGCATAAGGGATGCGGGTTCCTCTTCAGGCGAGGCGCGAAATGCTTCAATTGCCGCCTGGGCCGATCGGGCTGCCCCTAGGCCATGGCCGAGACCATCCACTACCAGGACGTTTAGGAATTCAGGCGTCTGGTAAGCCGCCCACGCATCGCCCGAGGCCTCCTCGCCGGGTTTAGCGACGCTGACCCCGCCTACCTCAAACCGTTCGATTTCTGATGACTTGGCCTGAGGGTTCTTCCAAAAACGTGCCAGTAGCGCAGTGCCCTCACCCTCCTGAGTGTAGACGTCGCAATGAGATGAGAGGCGCGCCACGGCCCCGAGGCCGCCCCCGGGAGTGCCGGCGGTCGAGAAACCATCCTCGAAGCATTGGGCCATATTTCGCATTCCCGGTCCCTTGTCGAGAGCAAATACCTCGATTCCGGAGCCCTTTGCGCCTTCAATCACCGATAACAAGATCTCTCCGCCTCGGCCATGTTTTACCAAATTGGACGCACATTCGGTGACTACCAAAGCCACGCGGCCTGTCTCTGTCGAATCAAAGCCCAGGGTGGCAGCCAAGCTCGCGGCCGTGCGGCGGGCTTCCCCGGCCTGATCCGAAGCGTCTACTATTATTGAGAGAGTACTTAGAGCTTCCATCGAATCAGCGTGATGCGCGTGCCTTCGCCGGGGCGGGAGACGATTTCGAATTCGTTCGAGAGCCGGCGCGCGCCGCCCAATCCCAAACCGAGGCCATTGCCGGTGGTGAACCCATCTTGCAAGGCGCGTTCTATATCCGGGATGCCGGGCCCCTGATCCTCAAAGATCAGGCGCACGCCGCGGCGTGGATTGGATTCGAGGACTTCAATCCGGACCCAGCCTCCTCCTCCATAGATCAGTGTGTTCCGCGCAATTTCGCTCGCCGCGGTAACGATCTTGGTCTGGTCCACAAGGGACATGCCCAGTTGCTTCGCGAAATCGCGAACCGTCTGGCGAATCAGAACCACATCTTCTTGCGCCCTTATGGGCAGACGTTCAGCG
The DNA here is from genome assembly GCA_019242155.1 of Terriglobia bacterium. GTDB lineage: Bacteria > Acidobacteriota > Terriglobia > Bryobacterales > Bryobacteraceae > PSRJ01. The sequence continues at coordinate 42,633 of JAFAWA010000314.1, forward strand.
TTGTGAGCCTGGGCCGCCATAAGTCGCTTCGCTTTCATCGACGGACGCGCGCAGCAGTTCCATGCCGCGCTCCACGTTCAAAGCAGTGCGTACGCCCTTCAGAGACAGGCCCAGTTCTACGAGCGTGATGGCCACTGAAGGTTGCATTCCGACGACCACCGTCTCGGCCCCTAGAATGCGTGACATACCGGCGATTTCGCCCAACATTCGTCCGATGAACGAATCCACCATTTCGAGCGAAGAGATGTCGATCAGTACTCCCGTGGCGCCGCCGGCCGCGATCCGCCCGGTCAGGTCTTCTTGCAGCATCATCGCCAGCCGGTCGTGCATGTCCACCTGGATGGTTACCAGGAGGAAAGGGCCCATCTTTAGAATTGGTATCCGGTCCATGGTTTTAACGGGCCGGGTCCGTTCTGGAAATGGTGGCGCCTAAACGCCGCAACGCCAGGCGAAAGGCATCCGCAAGGGTAGCTTTGGTGGCTACGCTTCCGAGTTCGACGCCCAGATGGACAATGGTTTGGGCGATCTGAGGGCGTACCCCGCTGATAATGCAATCCGCTCCCATCAGGCCGGCGGCAGATACGGTCTTCATCAGGTGCTGCGCGACCAGAGTGTCGACCGTAGGAACCCCCGTGATGTCGATGATGGCAATAGCGGCCCCCGTTTGCACGATCTGCTGCAGAAGGTTTTCCATGACGACCTGAGTACGCTCGCTATCGAGCGTGCCGATCAGCGGGAGCGCCAGGATGTTGTCCCACAACTTAACTACCGGCGTGGAAAGCTCCATCAGTTCCTGCTGCTGGCGGGCAATCACGTCTTCTCTGGATCTTTGGTGGGCTTCGGCTGTGAGCAGGCCCAAGGTGTCGACCAGTTCCGTGAGCGCCCAAATCTCGACCGCCAGACTCTCTATGTCGTTTCCGCACGCCTCGCGCAGCCTGGTAAAAAGCGGCTTCTTCAGCGAAAAGATGAACGCAGCCGTTTCGCTCGGGGTGAAACCCTGCCGGGCGCGGGTGCGGGATAGATCCGCGAGCAGTTCGCGGACCTCCGCCCACGAGGAACTGCCGATATCATCGCCCGATCTGATGGCGTGACCGAAATGCGCCAGAAACTTTCGCGACTGCTCCCGCAGGTCAGCTTCGCGAATCAGGCTGCTCCGCAGTTTCATGCTTGAAAGCTGATGTTGCAGCCATTCGGACAGGATCTCGGCCTCATATTGCCTCAGGATCTCCGGTAGCTTCGAAGCTTCAGTGCTGTTCATAGTTGTGCTTTAGAGTACGTGTTTTAGCGACGCCCCGCGGCTCGGCGAAGCCTCTATCTTAAAACGCGGCGACGCAGTGTGATGATGCCCGTCTGGTAGATCCTTGAGATTACTGCTTGGCCAGATGGATTCCTAACTTTTTCAGCTCCTCAGAATAGTAGCGTTTGTGCAGCAGATCCCACTCTTCGGTCCCCTCTGCGATTTCGCGCTTCTGCGAGCGAATCTTCTGGCGCGCGGCGCGATCGACCTTCTCCTCAGCGGTGAGCAGTTCGGTGAGAATGCGGACGATTTCTAACCGGACGGTGTTGGAGTCCTTGACCTTGAGACGCAACTCACGCATTTTGCGCAGGGTGTCAACAAGTTTGTGGGAGATGTCGGTCACTTTGTCTCGCGACAATTTCATGGCATCGCCTGTATCGCGGCCCGAGGCCCGAATGACCTTGCGTTGGGTGATGAGCGTATTTTTGATGCGGCGGAACATCTCCTGATAGCTCACGCCTTCGCGACGCATATATTCGCTGTACTGGCTGAGCAGATCGCGGACTTCGTCGTTGAGACGATCTTCGACCGCGAGTTCGGCCGAGATGGTTTCATCGATCTTCTCAGCGACCGCGTCAGGAGCGCTGGTTTCGAGAATGCCGGGGCTCAGTTTGGTGACGAGTTGCCTGGAAAGATAGGTAACAAACTCTCGAGCCAGCAGCATTTATATGTTAGGTGAACGTGTAGTTTACCATGGCTAAGCTTTTCCTGAGGCCTGTTACGCCTCCTGAACGCGGCGCGCGAGGTTCGAAGTAGGGTTTCCCTACGCCGGCAGCCGAGCTAGACCGGTCGGAAGCCTGGGCGGCGGAACCCGTGCTGGAGCTCGCAGGCGGCAGGAAACACCATCGGTGTTACGAAATTAATCTGGCCTTTGGTTGAAAATCATACTAGAGTAGTACTAGTAAGTTCCGAACGATATAACCGGCACTTGGGGTGGCGGTATATTGATTGAGTTGGGACTTCGTTGCGAGAGGGAGCTCAATGATTCAGGGGCGCACTGAAAACTGGGTGAGGGAAGATCCTCTCACGTATCTTCCTCGGAAATCGGTACAGGAGTTTGGGAAGGGGCGGGTGATTTATAGCCCGACCGAAACTTCCGAGCGGCTGTACCTGGTGGTTCTTGGCCGCGTCAAGGTAAGCACGACGCCGGACTTCGGAACCGAGACCATCGCTCGTATCATCTGTCCCGAAGGCCTCTTCGGAGAATCGGCCCTGGTTGGGGGCCGGACTGAAGAAACGGCGGTCGCTCTGGACACCGCGACATTGATGTCTTGGACCCGCCCGGAGATCGAACAGCAGATCGACCGGGAACCGAAGCTGGGGCTGGCTTTGGCCCAATACCTGGTTCGGAACTGTATGGCGCTTCAGGACCGTATTGAGAGCATGGCGGCGCATAAAACGCCGGAGCGCGTAATGGTCGCGCTGGTGCAGTTGGCGGACCTGGTTGGCAGCTCGCTGCCGGACGGGGCCACCCGCATCGGTTCATTGACTCATCATACGATTGCCGAGTATATCGGTACCTCGCGCGAGATCGTGACGTTTCAGATGAACCGGCTGCGCAAACTGGGTCTGATCCGGTACACGCGCCGGTATATCGATGTGTACGTGCATGCGGTGGAAGAGATGCTCCGGCAGCAGGGCGTGAGCGCTCCCCGCGAAGCAGGACCCGCGCGGCGCCGCGCGACTCACACTGTGGGCGCTTAGGCCGAACGTTAGTCGTACACGAAGTGGAGGAGGCGCTTGAGATCCTCCCATGCGTCGCGCTTGGCCGACTGATTATAAGGACGCAGCAGGTAGGAGGGGTGATAGGTGACCATTACCGGCACCTCCCGCCACTTGTACCACTTACCGCGCATCTTAGTCACGCCTTCTTTGTGCCCGGTCATGGCCCGGGCCGCGGTGCCCCCCAATGCGCAGATGGCTTTCGGCTGAATTACGGAAAGCTGCCGGTATAGAAACTCTCCGCAGATTTCCATCTCGTCGGGCTCCGGGGTGCGGTTCCCCGGAGGCCGGCACTTGACGACATTGCAGATGTAGACATCCTCGCGGCGTAGCGGGATGCCTTCTTTTTTCGCCGTATTCTCGATCATCTGCGTGAGCAGTTGACCGGCGCGGCCGACGAAGGGAATTCCTTGCTCATCTTCCTCGGCGCCCGGACCTTCTCCGACGAACACCACCGGCGAATGCTCGTTTCCGACACCGAACACCAGCTTGCCCCGCCCTTCGTGCAGCCGGCAGCGCCGGCAGTCGCCGATGTCCTCGAGGATCTTGAGGAGAGCGTCGCCTGACGGAGTTAGTGGCGGCAGCTCCGGACCTGCACCGGCAGGTGCCTGAACAGGAACGGCCGCCGCAGGTACAATGGCGGGCATCTGCCGGTACAACTCGCGCACACCCAGATCCCGGTAAAACTCCAGGTATTGGCGGAGGAGATTATCGGCCATCGGCGGCATGGATCGCCAGTCGCAGTTTCATGATTTCGTCAAAAATGCGGCCCGCGATTTCGCGCTTGGGGGCGCGTGAGAAAGGCAGTGTTTCGCCGGTGCGGGTAACCAGCACGACCTCATTCTGCTCGGATTCGAAGCCGGTATCGGCAGTGCCTACGAGGTTGGCCACCACCATGTCGCAGTTCTTCGATTCGAGCTTTCTGCGAGCTTCTTGAATCAGGTTCTGGGTTTCGGCGGCGAAACCGATCAGCAGGCGGTCGCCCTTTTTTCGACCCAACTCCGCCAGGATGTCGGGGGTGGGGTCGAGTTCGAGGGAAACGCGCGCCGCCGTTTTTTTGACCTTCTGCTCCGGCACTTTACTCAAATGGAAATCCGCCACGGCCGCCGACTTGATGACGATTGTTGCCGGCCCGAGGTTCTCGAATACTTTATCGTGCATCTCTGAGGCGGTGCGCACTGCGATCAACTCGACGCCGCGAGGCTGGGGCAGATGTACCGGTCCGGAAATCAGAATCACGCGTGCGCCCCGCGCCGCCGCCACTTCGGCCAGCGCGTAACCCATGCGTCCGCTCGAACGATTGGAAATGAACCGCACGGGGTCGAGGGGCTCCTGTGTAGGCCCGGCGGTAACTAGAACGGTCTCTTCTTCCAAATCGCGCCGGTTCTCAATCGCCAACTCAATCCGTTCGGAGATCTCCTCTGGACTCGCGAGCCGGCCGGCGCCTGTCATGCCGCAGGCCAGATAACCTTCCGCAGGCCCTACCGTCAGGTGCCCCCGGCGTTCGAGGGTTTCCAGGTTAGCTTGGGTAGCCGGGTGCTGCCACATGTTTACATTCATGGCGGGAGCGAGCACTACCGGACCGGTGAATGCCAGATATAAGGTGGTCAGAAAATCGTCGGCAATGCCGTGCGCGAGCTTGGCTAAGAGGTCCGCGGTCGCCGGGGCAACCACCAGCAGATCGTGTTCCTGGGCTACCGAAATGTGCTCAATGGCGCTCTCGATTGCGAACAGATCCGTAAGCACTTTGCGGCCGGTAAGAGCGGCGAAGGTCAGGGGGCGCAGGAATTCCTGAGATGCGGTGGTCATCACGGCTTGCACCGCGTGACCGCGGTCCATCAACAAGCGGGCGAGCTCGGCGGACTTATAGGCCGCGATGCCTCCACCCACGCCCAAGATGATCCGCATACGTCTACAGAATAGGCTCGGGTTCCGGTTCGGGAGCTTGCCCCGAAAGGTTGTACTTCACTAGACCGCGCCGCGTCTCTTCCATCGCCACGACGGTGGGCTTTTTCGATGACGTCGGCAGGGCAGGACGCGCGCCTCCTTGCAACTGGCGGGCCCGCTTAGCCGAAACAATGATAAAGCGATAGGTGCTCTGTTCGGGATCGTCGGGGATAGTGCAGTGCGCGTTGTTACGGGGAGCTTTCTGAGCCATTGAATACAGTAAGCCTTTATTTAGGAATTAACAGCCGGAGCGGCTACTCGACTCATTGTCGCGCATTGGGATTCGTCTGTCGAGCGTGGTGCTGACGCGCGACTTTGCCCGGCGGACTCAAGAAACCGCGTGGCAGTCCGATATGACAAGTGGACTGCTATGAGATCTCTCGTTTGTACCGCCTTTCTATTGAGCGCTGCTGTGTGGACACATGCGCAGACTACCCCTTTGACGCCGCTGAATCCGGGTGCGCGGAATGGCGTTGCCGCCCCGCCCGCGAGGGGCGTCGTAATGCCGCCGCCCGAGGATAACGGGCAGGTGCGAGGACGCGGCCCGATCGGCTCTATATCGGCTCTATAAGGTGACAATCGTGCCTGGCGCACCGAAAACGGAATCGGAGCGATAGAATCTCCTGAATAGGAGATCCACGCCGTGCGCTACGTTCTTACAATTATCGGACTGATCGCCCTATCTGCCGCGGCGATCGCCATTTTGTATCCGGCGCCTCCCGCCGCAGCTTCCACCGGACCCATTCCTCTGAACTGCAACCGGGCCTGCCTGGAAGACCTGGTGAACCAATACCTGAGCGCTCTCGTCGCTCACGATCCAAAGCGCCTGCCGTTATCCGCGGATGCGAGGTATACCGAAAACGATCAACGCATCGAGATTGGAGACGGGTTTTGGAAGACGGTGGAAGGGACCGGCAACTATAGACACTACTTCGCGGACCCGGAGTTCGGCCAGGTGGCGTTTATGGGAACGATGCGGGAAGCGGGCGCTCCGCTGCTGATGAGCCTGCGGCTGCGAGTGGAGCTTGGCCGGATCACGGAAATCGAAAGCGTTTACTTTCGGCAAGGCGGAGGCGGGCCTTCCGGCATACCCGATATGGACAAGCCTTATAAGCCGGAGGACCTTTGGTTCAAGTCAATCCCGACCGCCGAGCGGCCCACACGGCAGGAGATGATCGCGACCGCCGACGGCTACTTCACGGGCCTTCAGAAAAACGACGGCAAGGGCATCAACGGTACGGGGACCTATCCGTTCACAAACGACTGCCACCGCATAGAGAATGGAGCCCCGACGACCAACGTCCCCCGGCCGCCGAACGAGCCGCCGAATACGGTCAACGGCTTCGCGCTCGACTGTCTTTCTCAATTCAAACTGGGCTTCTACTTTGTGGTGCAAAGCATCCACGACAGGCGTTATCCGGTGGTAGACAGGGAGCGCGGCGTGGTCTGGTCGCATGCCGTGTTCGACCAGGGCGCCGTCAATTCCGGCACGCTCTCGGACGGCCGAAAGTACACGTTTCGCGGCTTCAACCGGCCTTCCAGCATCCTGGTAACGGAGGCGTTCTTAATTGAGAACGGCAAAATTCGGCGCGTAGAAATGGTGGGGCCATCCGTGCCGTACCACTTGAATTCGCCCTGGCCCGGAGCGCTCAGCGGAAATTAGCTGGGGCGACGGGTCGGCGAGCGCGCGTCGAAAAGGCTCTGGTCAAGACTGGATCGAGCCGGCGACCAGGCACTGCTTTTCATAGCACAGGCGGGCGGCCTCCAGGCGGATCTCCAACTCCTCGGCAGGCATTCCCAGTTCCTCTTCCAATTGCTCGGAAGTCGCGCCTTCCCTGCTCCTCTGATACATGTAAAGACGCCATTGCTGTGGCATTGCAACTCCTCCGCACAAAACGTGAAATGTGAGAGACATTCGTTTCACTCTGGACTAAGCTGAGAAGTAGGAGCGCCGCGGATGCGAAACAATTCCCGATTGCTTCCCCTGACCTTGTACAAAACCCTGGTCAGAGCAGCAAGTTGGTTCGTTCCGGCACAGGTCCGCCCAGCTTGGCGCACCAAATGGGATTCTGTCCTCTCGAACGCTTGGGTTCTTACCGAGCGCGGCGAGTTGAACGGGCGTGTGTTATCCGAATGCTCCCGCGATTGTTTGAAGGACGTCGTGTACGGTTGGAAAACTAAGCAGGAACTGCGCCAACTGCTCCGCTCCCCCCGGTTCGTGATTATGGCGCTGGCGAGCGTCCTGGTAGTAATGGGGATCTTGACGTTCGGCTTTTCCGGCACTCGGGGCTTATTCCGGCCCTTGCCGGTCACCGATCCCGACCGCCTGGTCTGGATTCGCTATACGGGTTCGGTCGGCCAGATGGTCGGAGTTCCCCCAAGGGTTTTGCCGGGATGGCGGGCGCATTCCTCCCTCGTTTCGGGCATAGCGGCTTACTGGCGAAAGCCGTTTGCTCCTCATGTGCATGCCACGACCAATTTCTTCTCTGTGCTCGGCGCGAAGGCTAGCGAGGGCCGATTGTTCGTGCCGGGAGATCGCGATGCCGCGATCTTGAGCGACTCGGGCCGCCGCACGATTTATGGATCCAAAGCGAAGGTGTTAGGCCGGCAGGTCCAGCTAGAGGGCCACTTATATACGATAGTCGGCGTCCTTCCCGATTCTTTCTGGGCAGTTTCGCCGCGAATAGTGATTTGGACACCACTCGAGCTCGAGCCGCAGCCGGATCCGAGTGTTCCCGTTCTGATCTCGACCGTGGGCCGGATTAAGCCGGGCGTGTCTCTGGATGCGGTGCGCACGGACCTGTTCAACGCCGCTAAAGCGTCGGGCGTGTCTCTGCCGCGGAGGCCGGAAGTGGTCCAGTTCACAGCCGTTGCCGGACCGGAGCTGCCCAGCTATCTACTGGGTATTCTCTTTGCGATAACCGTCGGCCTGGTAATCGTCGCCAAACAACAGCCATTTAGCCTGCGCCATAGCTGGCGCTATTGGCGGTTCCTCGCGGCCAAAACGATTATGGTGCTGGCGATCCCGTCGCTCGCCTGGATCGAAATCAGCTCCGCGGTTCGTGGCCCCGGGCCCGCCGAAACACTGTTATTAGCTTGGATCGGTACCGGCATATCGCTGTCCTTCCTCGCGGCCGGCGCATTTGCCTTTTGGTGGAGTTTTGCCGATCAGCGACGCCGTTGCCCGCAATGCCTGCAGCTTCTCGCCATGCCCGTCACAATCGGCTCCTGGTCGAGCGTGCTCGACCCAGTGACCACGGAGTTTCTCTGCGAATCCGGCCACGGCTCCCTTTCCGTGCCGGAGACCGAACACGGCGAACCCGATCGCTGGACGGCCCTGGACGCTTCCTGGCGCGAGCTATTCGAAAAAGTCGGTCCGAATTCTTAGGCTCACAACACGGTGCTTCGGGTTTCTCCGGCACTTTTCGTACGGAATGCTAAAATCGAGGTTCCACGCGGAGGAACCGAATGGCTGTGAAAGCCCGCCGGCAAGCGGTGGTGGCGGATGTCGGAGGTGTGAAGGTCGGGGGCAATCACCCTATCGTCGTGCAGTCGATGACGAACACCGACACCTGCGACGTTCCCGCAACCGTCAATCAGGTGATGGCGCTCGCGCGCGCCGGCTCGGAACTGGTGCGCATCACGGTGAACACCGAGCAGGCCGCAGCCGCCGTCCCCAAAATTGTCGAGACGCTGGATAAGTTCGGCGTGCGCGTTCCGATCATCGGCGACTTTCACTATAACGGCCACATCCTGCTCAAAAAATACCCGGACTGCGCGCGGGCGCTGGCCAAATATCGCATCAATCCCGGCAACGCTAATATTGGCCGCAAGACTGATGAAAATTTCCGGACGATGATCGAAGTTGCGATCGAAAATAACAGGCCGGTCCGGATCGGCGTCAACTGGGGCTCGCTCGATCAGGCACTGCTCACGCGCATGATGGACGAGAACTCCCGCCTGCCTGAGCCGAAAGAGGCCCGGGAAGTCATGATGGATGCGATCGTGGTGAGCGCTGTGGATTCCGCGAAAGCCGCTGAGAGCCACGGAATGGCGCACGACAAAATCATCCTGAGTGCCAAGGTAAGCGGCGTGCAGGACCTCATCGATGTCTACCGCGCGCTGGCCGACGCCTGCGATTACCCGCTGCACCTCGGTCTCACAGAGGCGGGCATGGGTAACAAAGGAATCGTGGCCACAACTGCGGCTTTAGCGCCGTTATTACAGGAGGGAATCGGCGACACAATTCGCACTTCGCTTACGCCCGCGCCAAATGGGGACCGCACCGAAGAAGTGATCGTCTCGCAGCAGATTCTGCAGTCGCTCGGCATCCGCAGTTTCACACCGCAAGTCACGGCATGTCCCGGCTGCGGCCGCACCACCAGCACGTTCTTCCAGGAGATGGCGGACGAAATCCAGACCTATCTAAGAAACCAGATGCCACAGTGGAAACAGACCAATCCGGGTGTGGAAACAATGAAGGTAGCTGTGATGGGCTGCATAGTCAACGGTCCTGGAGAATCTAAGCACTCGAATATCGGCATCTCTCTCCCGGGCACATTCGAAGAGCCGAAGGCGCCGGTTTATGTGGATGGCCGGCTGATGACGACTCTGAAGGGAAACCAGATCGTGTCCGAGTTCATCGGCATATTGAACGATTACGTAAGCTCGCATTACGCCGGTTAGGATTGATGGCGAAGCGCTTCACACTCGAAGAAGCACAAAGACTGCTCTCCAGCCTCGATCCCCTTCTACGAAAAGCCATTCAGCGGAAATCCGCTTATGCCGCGGCAGAACAGGCCGTGAAGGAGTTCAGCCAGCGCATTCTGGTGTCGGGCGGCATGCTGATCGATCGCGACCAGGTGATCGCCGCTCGCAATCAGCGGGACGCCGCGGCCGCGGAACTGCGTAGCGTTCTCGAAGAGGTGCAGGAATTCGGCTGTGTGGTGAAGGATCTCGATATCGGCCTGCTTGATTTCCCGACCATGTTTCGCGGCCGTGAAGTTTACCTTTGCTGGAAACTCGGCGAGCCGTCCATTTCCTGGTGGCATGGGACCGATGAAGGTTTTGCCGGCCGAAAGAGCATCGATCAGGATTTTCGTGAGCACCACAAAGGCGACCCCACTCACTAACGCGCGCGAAGTCGAGATCAAACTGGCGGTGCCCAGCGCGGCCCACGCCCGCCGCCTGCTTCGCACCCAGGGCTTCAACGTTTGGAAGCCGCGCGTCTTCGAAGCAAACGACGTATTCGACACGCCCGACTTCCGGCTTCGCAACAGCGAATCGCTACTGCGCGTGCGGGAGGTGAAACGCGAGGCGATTCTCACGTACAAGGGCCCTCCGGAGCCAGGCCGGCATAAGAGCCGGGAAGAACTAGAGGTCGATGCGAGCGACCCCCATACGCTTGCGGCGATCTTGGAACGGTTGGGCTTCCACCGCGTGTTCCGGTATGAAAAGTACCGCACCGAATTCCGCCGCGGCAAAACCGGTACCGTGACTTTGGACGAAACCCCCATAGGCGTTTATCTGGAACTCGAAGGCCCTCCGCCGTGGATCGACCGCACCGCACGCCTGCTGGGATTCGCGGAAGAGGAGTACATCACCGCGAGCTACGCGCGGCTTTATTTGGAAGCGTGCGCGCGGAAGGGATGCGCGCCGACGAATATGGTGTTCGAGTCCTGACGAGTTCCAGTTTATTATCCGCTGCGCTATTCGCGAAAGAAATTTGCGGGAAACCTCAGGGCATCGGAAGCCGTCTACGCTGTATTCTTGTTTGGGGTCACTGGTGAAATCGAAATCTCACGTAAGCACAGCCTGGTGTGTATTTGTCTCGGTCTCTATTCTTCTGCCGCGCGCGATTTTGGCTCAGGCGCCGCAATATACCATTTCAACCGTAGCCGGAAATGGCACTGCCGGGTTCTCGGGCGATGGAGGCATGGCGACGGCGGCGGAACTTTTCTACCCTTACAAGATCGCCTTAGATTCCTCCGGAAACCTTTTTATCGCGGATCAATACAACTTTCGCATCCGCAAGGTCGGCACGGACGGCAAGATCAGCACAGTCGCCGGAAACGGCACCTTCGGATTTACCGGCGATGGCAGCGCGGCCACATCGGCCGAGATATTCTCGCCATCTGGAGTTGCAGTCGATTCCGCAGGTGATTTGTACTTCACTCAGACCGACACTAGCGGGACCACCACTTATTCAGCCCTGCGCGAAGTATCCGGGGGAAACATCAGTACCGTAGTGGGTGGTAATTCGACCACTCCACTAGGATCGGGTTACTCGGGGGACGGAGGTCCGGCCGTCAATGCCCAACTGAATACTCCGTTGGCCGTAACTCTAGACGGCGCGGGCAATCTGTACATCACCGACACGGTAAATAGCGCTATCCGCGAAGTTACCGCGGACGGCAACATCAACACGATTGCCGGTAACGGCACGGCCAAGTACTCCGGCGACAATGGCCCAGCCGGCCGAGCGTCGTTAAATCGGCCGGATGGCGCGGCGTTTGATACAGCAGGCAATCTATATATCGCCGACACCCACAACTACTGTGTTCGCGTGATAAAGAATGGAATCATTTCGACCTTCGCCGGGATCTGTGGAACTCTGGGCTTTTCCGGTGATAACGGCCCCGCTGCCAAAGCGCTACTGAATTATCCGACGGATGTCGCCATAGACAGTAGCGGGAATGTGTATATCGCGGACTCGAATAATTACCGCATCCGCATGGTAACGCCCTCGGGAACGATTTACACCATCGCCGGCAGTACCTCCCCGGGTTCGAGCGGCGATGGGGGACCCGCTACAAGCGCGCAGCTCATGGCGCCTTTCGGACTCGCCATCGGTCCTAACGGCGTGATTTACATCTCTGATCAGGCGAGCAATGTGATCCGCCTGTTGACCCCGGTTCTGTCAGCTCCATCCATTGATCATGCCCAGAGTGTCAGTTCTTGCGGCGCGTTCCATGCGGCTGCGGCACCGGGCGCGTGGATCGAGATCTACGGCTCCAGTTTGGCCCCGCATGCGCGGCTTTGGAGCGTTGGTGATTTTAATGGAGCCACTGCGCCCACCTCACTCGACGGAACCTACGCGACCATCGCAGGTCAAAACGCGGTTCTCGCTTATATCGGACCAGGCCAGGTAAATGCCCAAGTGCCGTTGAGTACTCCAGTTGGTGCCCAGCAACTAATTGTCACTAATAAAGCCGGTAGCAGCGCGGCCTATGCAATGACCATCACTGCCACCGAGGCAGGGCTGTGCCAAGGTCTCTCATTCAATGGCAACACTTATGTTGCCGCGGTCGTAAACGGTACTTCGACTTATATCTATCCATCCACGGCCAATGTTGCGGGAGTGACCTCACGTCCGGCGCAACCGGGAGAGATACTAAACCTTTTCGGTAACGGATTTGGCGCGGTAACTCCAGCGGCCGGGCAGGCGCAAGTCGTCCAAAACTCCAACTCGCTTGCAAACAAGTTCACGATTGCGATTGGCGGAATAAACGCAACTATCCAGTATGCGGGGCTTGCCGAACAGGCGATTGGCTTATATCAATTCAACGTGATGGTACCGAACATTCCGGATAGCGACACGGTGCCGGTCACGTTCACACTGGGCGGCGTGGCAGGAACACAAACCCTGTTTATCGCCGTCCATCACTGACGCGATACCTAATTAGTGAACCATTTCCATGGCCACTAATTGCACCACGCCAGGTACTCGGTTTTCATAACTGCCTCGCGCTTTTCGTGGGCAGTTTCCGGGCCCTCGGTAGATAGCCGTGGTATGACGCCGTACTAAGGTTTCACCGGGCCGTGCCGCTGACCAGGTAAACGGCCACCTCGGCCAGCAGATTAGGGAATAAACTCACCTTCCTCGGTCCGGACAGAAAGTAGCGCCGCTCCACCAACAACCCTTCGAGCGCCGCCAGGTGTTCGAAATCATCTACGGTCAAGAAATGGATGTTGGGCGACTCAAACCAGTCATAAGGAAACAGCGCGGTTTTGGGCGCCCGGCCGCCAAAAAGCAAAGACAGGCGAACCTTCCAATGTCCATAGTTCGGAAACGCTACGATCACTCGCCGTCCCACGCGCAGCATCTCGCGGATAACCTTGCGAGGGTGGTGGGTCTCCTGCAATGTCTGGCTGAGCACGACATAATCAAACGCCTGGCTGGGATAATCCGCCAGGCCTTGGTCTATATCGCCCTGATACACGGAGACGCCCCGGGCAATGGCGCGCCGTACCTTGGCGCCTGAGATCTCTACACCACGCGCGTCCACGCCTTTGTGCAGCGCCAGCCATTCGAGCAGTTCGCCGTCGCCGCAGCCGAGATCCAGAACTTTCGTCTTGGGCTCGACAATTTCTCCGATGATTCGATAATCGCTGCGGCCGAGCAGCTCGCGAACAAAGGGCGCCGGCCCCGGCGCGGGAGCGATCATTGAACTTTCTCGTACGTGCTTGCCAGAAACCCTCGAATCAGATCCGTCTGTTCCGCCACGTCAACCAAAAACGCATCGTGACCGTAATTCGACAGCAGTTCGACATAGGCCACGTCGCGGTTGCGCGACCGCAAGGCCCGCACGATCTCCTGCGATTGATAACTCGGGTATAGCCAATCGGAGCTGAAGCTGGTTACCAGAAATCGCGCCCGCGTGCATTCAAACGCCGCCGCGAGGCTGCCGTGTCCGTTTACCAGGTCGAAGTAATCCATCGCCTTGGTGATGTAAAGATACGAGTTGGCATCAAACCGATTCACAAACTGGCTGCCGCGGTAGCGCAGGTAACTCTCCACTTCGAAGTCGACATCGAAGTCGAAGCCGAAATTCTCCTTCCCCCGCAGACGGCGTCCAAACTTTTCGCGCATGGAATCGTCGCTCATGTACGTGATGTGGCCCACCATGCGTGCTACAGCAAGGCCGCGCGCCGGCGGCTTCCGGCCATAGTAGTTGCCTTCGTTCCAATCCGGGTCCGCCATGATCGCCTGCCGGCCCACTTCATTGAAGGCGATCTGCTGCGCGCTATGGCGCGTGGTGGTGGCGATGGGGATGGCACTCACGACGCGATCCGGATACGAAACCGCCCATTCGAGCGCCTGCATGCCGCCCATGGACCCGCCGGAAACGGAGAGCAGCCGTTCAATGCCGAACGAGTCGAGGAGCATCTTTTGCAGCCGCACCATGTCGCCCATGGTAATCACCGGGAATGACATCGCGTATGGGCAGCCTGTCTCCGGATTGACGGTAGAGGGCCCGGTGGTGCCGCGGCACCCGCCCAGCACATTGGAACAGATCACGAAATACCGGTTGGTATCGAACGCCTTCCCCGGTCCGATCATGTTGTCCCACCAGCCGGGCTTTCCTGTCTCATGGCTGATCCCGGCGGCATGGGCGTCGCCCGAAAACGCGTGCAGGATCAGGATGCCATTGGTCTTCCGCTCGTTTAACTCACCATAGGTCTCGTACGCTACATCCACGGGCGCAAGCGTGGCGCCGTTGTCCAACTGGATGCAATCGAACCGCACAACGTTAGATTCGACGATCATTACGAAGTTTGTTCTCAATCATAGCAAAGCCCGCTTGCGCTAGCTCCCAAGCTTGCAGTAGCATAGGCGCGGTGCGATCTCGAAAGGGAGAGTTTGGTATGAGATACCGGTTTCCTTTATTTATTGCTGGGACGGCCGCTACTGCTTTGTTGCTGGTAACAGATCCAGCAGTCACGCAAACAACTCATTCTTCTTCTGCGGCCAAGAGCTGGACACAGCCGAAGACCCCCTGGGGCGATCCGGATCTG
>JAFAWA010000441.1 GCA_019242155.1 Terriglobia bacterium
TGAAGGCCTGGCGCGCAACTGTTCGGTGCATGCGGCGGGCGTTGTGATCTCTCCTCAGCCGCTTAAAGACCTGGTCCCGCTGTACAAAACGAACCGCGACGAAATTGTTACGCAGTTTGACGGCAGCGACCTCGAGAAACTCCAGCTACTCAAGATGGACTTTCTCGGGCTTACCACCCTCACTCTCATCGAGGACGCGCTCCGGTTGATCGAGAAGCGCCACGGGGTGCGCCTGGAACCGGAGAATCTGCCGCTCGATGACCAGTCGACTTATCAGATTTTCGGCAAGGGCCTGACTAGCGGTGTGTTCCAGTTCGAATCCGCGGGCATGTGCGACATTTTGCGGCGCTACCAGCCGAGCCGCATTGAAGACCTTACGGCGCTCAACGCCCTGTACCGGCCCGGTCCTATACAGGGCGGCATGATCGACGATTTCATCGAGCGCAAGTGGGGCCGCCGCGCGGTGCAGTACGATCTGCCCGAGTTAAAGGAACTGCTCGAAGAGACCTACGGCGTGATCGTTTACCAGGAACAGGTCATGCAGATCTCCAACTGCCTGGCGGGCTATTCGCTCGGGGATGCCGACCTGCTGCGCCGCGCCATGGGCAAAAAGAAGCCCGAGGAGATGGCCAAACAGCGCGAGCGCTTCATCCAAGGCGCGACCGAGCGGGGATTCCCGCAGAAGAAGATCGAGAAAATCTTCGATCTGATGGAGCAGTTCGCGGGCTACGGCTTTAATAAATCGCACTCGGCGGCGTACGCGTACCTGGCTTATGTCACGGCCTATCTGAAAGCGCATTATCCGATAGACTTCATGGCCGCCTTGCTCACTTCCGAAACCGGTAACACGGCTAAGGTGGTGAAGTACATAAATGAATGCCGCGAAATGGGCATCACCATCCTGCCCCCGGATGTCAATCACAGCGATTGGAGTTTCACACCCGACGGCGCGGCCATCCGCTTCGGCCTGGGCGCTGTGAAGAACCTCGGCCCGTCGGCGGTTGAGGCAATCGCCCGCGCCCGCGCGGAGACCGGGCGCTTCCGTTCGCTCCACGAATTCTGTGAAAAGGTCGATTGGAGGGCGATCAATCGCCGCATGATCGAAAGCCTGATTAGAGCAGGCGCCATGGATTCTCTTGAGGGAACGCGTTCGCAGAAGGTCGCTGGCCTGGATGGCGCCATGGAATGCGGCCAACGCGCCTGGCGCGACCGCGAATGCGGCCAGGAGGGCCTGTTCGGGGACATGCTGGTGCACGAGGACCACCACCGGGCGGCGCTGCCCAACGTTCCCGACTGGAGCGACAAAGAGAAACTCACCGCTGAAAAAGAAATGCTGGGTTTCTGGGTTACGGGCCACCCATTGGATCGGTACGCCGAAAAGGTCGCTGATTTGGCCAGTCACGATAGCTCGAGCCTAGAGGAGTTATCTAAAGGAACGGAAGTGGCTCTCTGCGGTGTGCTCACCTGTATCACGCGCAAGCGCAACCGCGAGGGCAAGCCATGGGCGGCTATGACCATTGAGGACCGTGGCGGCTCCATTGAAGCCATGGTATTTGCGGCCAGTTACGAGCGCCTGGTTGCCGAAGTGGTGGAAGACAGCGCGGTATTCGTTCGCGGCCTCGTGCTTCCGGAAGAGAATGCGCCTCCCAAAATCTCTGTCCAGGAGATTGTGGCTCTGGATAACGCCCGCATCGACACACCGTCGGTCGTTTCTATCCGGGTATGGCTAAACCGCAATGGAACCACGGATAAGGTCCAGGCGTTACGAGAACTGTTCGGCCGAAAGCCTGGCGAAACGCAGGTCCGACTGCGTCTCGAAATGCCGCGCGATTTTTCGGTCCTGCTGGATGTGCCGGCCAAGGTTAAGGCCGATCGCGAATTCCGGGTTACCGTGGAACAGATTTGCGGCGCGGAATGTATGGAGAAGGTCGCGGGCTGATCACTCGCCCGGCGGGGTTTCATGCCGGTCCGTATCGGTTCCCACGGTTTGATGGAACTTTAGAACCCCTGCGACCGAATGATAATGTAAATGCCGGTGTTTGGTAGTTTGTAGTTCAATCTCTTGTACCGGACGATCGCACTTTGTACATCCAACGTAACGTACTCATGAAAAAGCTCGCCTCACTCGCTCTCTTTCTACCGCTCGCCGCCGCTTGGCCCGCGGCAGCTCAAACCTGGGACACCAGCGGTAACAACCTGTTGAACGGGACTTACTACTTTCGGCAGGTGGTCTGGGCCGTGGAGGACAACGAGGGAGACGTTGGCGAAGCCATCTCTCTCTACGGGACCATCAATTTCAACGGCAACGGACAATATACGGTTTCGAGCGTACAGGTGATGGATTCTTCCGGCAATGGATCGCCTTGCACTATTGGTCAAAGCAATTGTTCCGGCTACGGAAACAGCGGGACCTATTCCGTTGCGTCGAGCGGCTACGGTTTTTTGGATAGCCTGATCACGACGGATGAGGTCTACGGCCTGGTGTCCAATGGGATCTTCATTGCGAGTTCCACAGAGAACAGCGCCTGCCAATCCAACAGTAACGCTCCCTGTTATAACGATCTGTTTATCGCGGTCCCTGTACCAACGACGCCTTTCTCGAACTCCGCGTTTCAGGGGACTTATTCCATGGCGGATCTAGACATAACCGCCGTCGGCTCACAAAACGGTATTGTCTACACACGCGGCAGTACTTTCCAGATTTCCCCTAACGGAAGCGGCGGCATCCCGGGCTTCCCGGCTACGGGTTACATCACCACAAACGGCAGTACAAAGACCGTACAAAATGTAAGTTCCACAAATTATACATTCAGTAACAGCGCAGCCAATTGGAGCATAGGCGGCAGTATCTCGAATAGCAATGCGGGCAATGTGCTCATCGCCGGAACGAAGTATTTGTATTTTTCTCCCGACGGTAACTTTGTCTTTGGCGGGTCTCCTACCGGATGGGACATGATTGTCGGAGTCCGCACAAGTACCGGCGGTTCTGCAAGCTTTAGCGGCCTCTACTATCAGGCAGGCGCGCTTGTGGATAACTCCGAATTATCTAGCAGCGAGCCTGAGGCGGATCTCGTAACTTACTATGGATCCTATTGTGTGGGAAGCTGCACCGGCTCCAATACGATTCTGCAGCATCAGCGGCTGGATGACGCGTTGTTCGGCGGAGGCTTCGCCTATGATTACACCTACTCCGACTCATTGAGTTCGGCCAACGGCATCTATAGCGACATCGCCAACCAGTATGTCTTCACTAACGGCGGCGCAATCGGTATCGGATTCCCTACGATCTCGAGCGCGGGAGCTCAATTGGGGGTTACGGTCCTTCTTCGCAGCCCCAGTTTCAGCGGCCAGGGCGTATATGTTTATCCCACGGGGGTTCTGAATGCCGGGAGCTCCGCGCCATTTACCGCGCAGTTTGCTCCGGGCGAGCTGATCTCCATTTATGGGACCAATCTGGCATCCACTACTCTTACCGATCTTACGTTGCCGACGACTTTAGGGAATGTTCAGGTATTAGTGAACGGACAGCCGGCGCCGATCGCATACGTTAGCGCAACTCAGATTAACGCTGTGATACCGATTGGGCTCTCACCTGGAACAATCGCCTCCGTCCAGGTGGTGAATCATGGAACCAACTCGAATGTCGTAACCAATTATGTTGGAGAAACCCAGCCGGGGGTATTTAACAGCCTGACGGCTCCGGCGGTGCAACATGCCAATTACTCCATGGTAACTTCGTCGAGCCCCGCGCAACCCGGCGAGACGTTACTCGTCTATCTCACCGGACTGGGACAACTGAGTTCGGGCAATGCGAGCAACACAATTACCGCTTACTTCGAAGATCCGAAGAATGGAAATCTGCAAGCCACGGTGTCATTCGCCGGGTCGCAATCTACTGTCGGTGGAGGCTATCAGATCAACGTGGTGGTGCCGAGCGGTATCACCACAGGGAATCTCTATGTGGATGTCTCCGGACCCGACTCGTACAACTCCGAGATTGTCATCCCCATCGGCTCCGCAGGTAGTACGGCCACCATTCGAAAGTCCGCACAAATCCGGCCGCGAATGGCGAAGGATCGGATTAAGCCTAAATACCGGCGCCGTCCGTCAGCTTGACGTTTCCGGCGTTGCCGCTCGCGAGCGTGGATACGATCGCTTGCAGCAGCGCCGGGTCATCTTCGAATTCCGACCGGTCGAGCGTAACGATTTGGTCGGCGGGTAGGCCGGCTTTCAGTACGCCGGCCTCTTCCGCCGATGCGCCGAACAGCAGCGATACCAAACCCGCTGCGAAAACCGTCTGCACCGATTGCGCTAGATTCTCCGCTTCCTGGATCACATGAACCAGGTAACCCTGGTCGAATAGGTGGCGCTCTATCGTCTGAGCAGTCTCGAGGTCCGCGTTGACGAGGCGCAACACGTAAGGGCGGTGGCCAATGCGGGCCAGACGTTCGGCGGGTGTTACGGGGCCGGCATGGTGATACGTATCCAGCCCGATAATCATCCCCGCCCCCAACGTTTCATTAGTTATGGGGTCGATCAGGATCAGGCTGCCGGTGGCGCGGTTCTTCTGATACGCATCGAAGAAGAGCGGCCGCTGCGCTTCCAGGCTGACCACGCCGATTTCATTCAACTGCAGTTGGCTCGCGCGCTGATGGCCGAGAGTATTGATATCCACCCGGTGGCGGATATCGCGAACTCTCGCGTGCACGGCCTGCGTCGTCTGCTTCAATAAGTACGGACGGTGCGGCTCGAGCGGCTTTTCGCTCATCCACACCACCGTTGCCTCCAAGCGGCGGCCGGAATGCGGCAGATTGCCGGCACGGACGATCATGTCGCCGCGGCTGATATCGATCTCGTCTTCAAGACACACTGTGACGGACATGGGGGCGAAAGCCTCCTCCAGTTCGCCATCCCAGGTCACTATGGACTTCACCCGACTGGTGCGGCCCGAAGGCAGCACCGTAACGGTGTCACCGCGATGAATCACCCCGGACGCCACCTGGCCCGCAAAGCCGCGGAAGTCCAGGTCGGGACGGATCACGTATTGTACCGGGAACCGCAGGTCCGTCAAATTGTGATCCTGCGCGATGGGCACTGTTTCCAGATGTTCGAGCAGCGGCGGCCCGGAATACCAGGGCGTGCGGCTGCTGGGCTCGACGACGTTATCGCCCTTGAGTGCGCTGATAGGAAGGAACAGGACGTCGCGCGCCTTCAACTGATGCGCAAAAGCGGTGAACTCCTCGCGGATGGCGTGGAACACCGGTTCGCTATAGTCAACCAGGTCCATTTTGTTTACCGCGACGACCAGGTGCGGGATGCCCAGCAGAGTAGCGATATAGGCGTGGCGGCGCGATTGCGGTAGGACCCCATAACGCGCATCGATCAGGATGATGGCAAGATTCGCGGTCGAAGCGCCGGTGGCCATGTTGCGCGTGTACTGTTCGTGCCCCGGTGTATCGGCAATGATGAATTTGCGCCGCGGTGTCGCAAAATACCGGTAGGCTACATCGATAGTGATGCCCTGCTCCCGCTCCGCGCGGAGCCCGTCGGTCAAGAGCGAAAGGTCCAGGCCATTGGTGCTCTGATTACGAGTGGCCTTGCGCACCGACGCCAGTTGATCTTCGTACACTCCCTTGGAGTCGTAAAGCAGGCGGCCGATCAAGGTCGACTTGCCGTCATCCACGCTGCCCGCGGTGGTGAACCGCAGAAGCTCGGTGTGTGCCGTGGAACGCAGCCAGTCCGCGGCTTGAACCGACAATTCCGCGGTGGCCATCAGAAATAGCCCTCGCGCTTTTTCAACTCCATGGAGCCTTCCTGGTCATGATCGATGACGCGGTTCTCCCGTTCGGACCGCCGGAACTGGATCATCTCTTCGATAATTTTGGGCAGGGTGTCGGCTTCGGAACGGATCGCCCCGGTGCAGTACGTGCAGCCCAGAGATCGCATGCGCGACATCACTGTTTGCGGCTCTTCCCCGGGCCGGAGCGCCATTCCGTGCTCGAGAGTGATCAGTTGGTCGCCGCGCACTACCATCTCCCGGGGCGCCGCGTAATACATGGGCACAATGGGGATCTTCTCGAGGTAGATGTAGTGCCACACATCGAGTTCCGTCCAATTCGACAGTGGAAACACTCGGATGCTTTCGCCGTTATCTATGCGGCTGTTGTACAAGTTCCATAGCTCCGGACGCTGGTTTTTCGGATCCCACTGGCCGAACGAATCACGGAAGGAATAGACGCGCTCCTTAGCGCGGGACTTCTCCTCATCGCGGCGCGCTCCCCCAAACGCCGCGTCGAACCCCCCTTCCGCTAACGCATCCAGCAGGGCCCGGGTCTTCAGGAGAGCACAGCACTTTTGGGTGCCGAGGCGGAAGGGATTGGCGCCGTCGGCAATCGCTTTCGTATTCGTGTGAACGATAAGCTGCACGGCGAGTTCCGCGCAAAACTTGTCCCGGAACTCAATCATTTCCTGAAATTTGTAAGTCGTATCGATATGTAGAAACGGAAATGGAATTTTGCCCGGATAGAACGCCTTTTGCGCCAGCCTCACCATGACCGAGGAATCTTTCCCAATCGAATACAGCATCACCGGCTTTTGAAACTCGGCGGCTACTTCGCGAATGATATGAATACTTTCGGCTTCTAGAGCACGGAGATGCGTGAGGGTCCGGGGCGCGATGTTGGGTTCCACAAAGTATTGGATGTGCTACGGTCGGAGTAGCCGCAGTGGGCGGCCTCAAAGTGTAGGTTACACTACCATCATTATGAAGTCTATCGCCATTGGGGTGATTGCGGTTTTCCCCGTCCTGTGCCAGTCGGGCAGTTCCCTATCATCGCAGAAAATACGCGAATATGACCGCTACCTGGCGAGTGACCTGCTCGAGGGCCGGGGGGTTGGGACCCGCGGCGGCGATCTCGCTACCGAATATATCGCCAACCAGTTCGCCGTAAATGGCGCGCAGCCGGCAGGCGATAAGGGGACGTATTTTCAGAAGGTTCCGCTGGTTGCCATCACTACGCAGCCCGAGGCGCGGCTCTCCGCCACCGGCGGCGGCAAAGACGTATCCTTCCGATGGCTCGAAGACTTCGTGGGTGTAAACGAACAACAGAAGACCACCGGGAAATTCGAGGCCGAGGCGGTCTTCGTGGGCCACGGCATTAAGGCGCCGGAATGGAATTGGGACGACTACAAGGGCGTGGATGTGCGCGGGAAGGTGGTTGTTTTATTTACGAACGAACCCAATTCGACCGACCCGAAATTCTTCGATGGCCGCGCACTAACTTATTATGGACGTTGGACATACAAATTCGAAGAGGCGGCCCGGAGAGGTGCGGTCGCGGCGATCATCATCCACACGACGCCGACTGCGGGGTACGGGTGGGACGTCGTGCGAAGCTCCTGGGGCCGCCAGAATACCTATGTGGCGTTGCGTCCGGGGGAGACGGCCTTGGCGCTGGCCGGTTGGGTAACTCGCGATGCGGGCGGGAAACTCCTGGCCCTCGCCGGCAAAAATGTGGACGGACTGCTGGCCGCCGCGGAATCGCGGGACTTCCGGCCGATTCCGTTGGGCATTCGCATTCATTGCACCATGCCTTCCAAGGTTCGCCCGCTCGAAACACGGAACGTAGCCGCGCTGGTTCCGGGCAGCGATCCTAAATTGAAGGACGAAGTCGTAATCTACTCCGCCCATTGGGACCACCTGGGCGTGGGGGAGCCGGTAAACGGCGATTCCATTTATAACGGCGCGATTGACAACGCAACCGGCTGCGCCATCCTGATGGAATTGGCTCGCGTCTGGGCGGCTTTGCCGCAGAAGCCCCGCCGCTCGGCTCTGTTCCTGGCCGTGACTGCTGAAGAGG
>JAFAWA010000488.1 GCA_019242155.1 Terriglobia bacterium
TCTCCCAATCGCTAACCCGGCCCCTCAGTTCATAGGCTTTAGCCATATTCTGCGCTGCAGTTTCGGCTTCGCCCAGGCCGTCATATGTGCGGCCGAGATAAGCATACGCAGTTGCAAATTTCGGGTCAATCTCAACAGCTCGCTTCAGCGATAAGAGCGTCTCTGCCACCACCGACTTGCTCTGGCTGGCCTTCAATGCCGCGGTAAAGGACTTCCAAGCCTCGAGCGATGGTGTGGTTACATCGGTCCGCAAACCCGGCTCCTTTTTCACGGGTGGAACCATCTCCGCGGCCCGCGTCCCGAACCGGTCTGCCATTTGACCCAGCATCTTGAAGACGTCTTCTTTCCCGGCTGCTTGTGCCTGCTCTTGATCCAGCACGTCTCCACTACTACAATTCTTGGCGCGCAAGCTCAGCAGGTATTCCCTCCCGAGGCTTGCGATCGAGCCCTCGACCACCGCGGCGCTGACCGTTCGTTCGCAGATTTCGGATGCGACCTCCGGGCTAAGCTTCGTATCCAAAGCCCGAACCATGAACTGAAGCGTCTCGCTCACGCGCGCATCGGGAACCACGCTGATGTAAGGCGACCTTCCCAGTGCTCCCGCCATCATTTGCCGCAGCGTGCCGTCGAACGCCGGATCCCCGGTGGTGTTCGCGAAATCCGCCAGAACAATAGCACGCTTATCCGCGGCCCTGATTCTACGCGCCGGCTCACGGTGCGCGAGCGACCACACGGCAACTCCGCTGAATGTAAGCAACGCCAACCCTGCGGCTGCACCGGCAACAGCGGGCCGGCGCCGGCGAAAGAATTTGCGTGCCCGGTACAGCACGTCCGGCGGCGAAGCCAGCACCGGCCGGTGCTCTAACAACCGCTGAATGTCCGCGGCCAGATCAGCGGCTGATGCGTATCGCCGCTCTTTCGCTTTTTCCAGAGCCTTGCGCGTAATCGAGTTCAGGTCGCCATCCACCAGCCGCCCGAGTGATGCGGGGTCGGTCAGGCGGTGCGCGGCAACATCGCCTACAGCCTCGCGCATTTGCTTGAGTTTCTGAGAAAGCGGCGGGGCCTCGTCTTCGCGGATGATGCGCAGCATCTCCGCCAGACCTGCCTGCCGCAGTCGGGCCGCGTCAAGTGGGACACCGCCGGTCAGCAACTCGTATAAGAGGACTCCGAGCGAATACACATCCGAAGTCTCATCCACCGCTCCCGTCATTACCTCGGCCTGTTCGGGGCTCGCGTACTCCGGTGTGCCCACCATTTGGCCAAACTCCGTCAGTAAAGTGGTCTCCACGGCCCATTGGTCCGTAGCCTTGGCGATGCCGAAATCGATCACCTTGGGAACAGCCCCGCCCTCCTGTTCCGTCACCAGTACGTTCGACGGCTTGAGATCGCGGTGGATCACGCCTTTCAGATGTGCATGGTGAACCGCGCGGCAAACGCCCAGGAACAGCTCCAATCGTTGCTGTACCGTCAGCCGCTTATCATCGCAATACTTTGTAATCGGTACGCCCTCGATGTACTCCATCACAAAGTAAGGGCGGCCCTTGGACGTGGCGCCTGCGTCCAAGATGCGCGCAATGTTCGGGTGGTCCATCATCGCCAGCGCCTGGCGCTCCTTTGCAAAGCGCGCGAGCACCTGTTCCGTGTCCATGCCGAGCTTTACGACTTTGAGCGCCACCGCGCGGCGAATGGGTTCGCGTTGCTCCGCCAGGTACACCGTACCCATACCGCCTTCGCCCACAGGCCGGACGATGTGATAGCGGCCGAACTCCTCATCGCCCGATGCCGCCCCCGCTTGGGTAACCGTCTGGCCTCCCGTTTCGCCCGTTCCTACGGAAGTCTGGAAGGCAGCCCGCATCAGACAATTGGGACACAGCCCCACGGGATCCTCGAAACCCAATTCCGCCGCGCACTGGGGACACGTTGGCATCTGAATCAGAAGGCATCAGACATTTTAGGTGTTTTCGCGGCGCTTGTGTAACCTGCGCGGCTTCGATTCCTTACTCCTTCGCAGGTGGGCCGGTTGTAACCGCCGCCTGAAAAGGAGATTCGCAATGCATAACGTTTTGTTCCGTTGCCAGGCCGCCGGCGTTCTCGCTGCCTGCGCCTTCTTCACCCAGAGTGCCGCGGCCCAAAGCGCGCCGGCGCAATATAGAATCACCGATCTCGGTCTGGTTGGCCGGTCGGCCGGACCCTTAGTGATCACCAACGATGATCTGATCGCCGAGGCGGTGGCGGTCTCGAACGGCGGTTGGCATGCCGCGATCTCGCTCCAGGGAAGGGCCCAGATTGACTTAGGCGGCCTTGGGGGGACCGTCAGCTCGGCCTTTGGTGTGAACGCAAGGGGGCAGGCCGCCGGAGAAGCCGAAACCGCCGCTACTAATTCAGAAGACTTCTGCGGCTTCGCCACTCAGCACGTCTGCGACGCTTTCTTCTGGCAAAACGGCGTGATGTCTCCGTTGCCGCCTCTGAAGGATGCGAGCGGCGCGGCCGGAAAAAATACCGGCGCCAAGACGATCAACATTTTGAGCCAGGTTGCGGGCGTCGCCGAAAACACGACGACCGACTCGACCTGTCCTCCCTACAATCCCGCATCTTCCCAATTTCAGACCTACCAGTTCAAACCCGTCATCTGGACCGGCGGCGAAATCAACCAACTCGCCACCTCCGGTACCGACTCGAAAGGAAATGCGTTCAATGAGCCCGATGGTGTGGTTTTCCGATTGAATGACAGAGGGCAAGCCGTGGGCGCCGTAGGCACATGTACCGGCTTCACCGGGTTTTCCTATCTTAACGGCCTCCACGCCGTACTCTGGCAGAACGGCTCCGTGATTGACCTTGGTAACTTGGGAGGCATCGCCTCGCCGCCGCCGTCCGCGGGCATCGGGAACACTGGAAACTTCGCGTATTACATCAACAGATCGGGTCACGTTGTCGGCACGTCAGGCACCCAAGACGGATCGTTTCATGCCTTTTTCTGGAGCCCTGAAACACTGATCCAGGATGTTGGAACCATTCCGGGCGATGTCGCGAGCGTAGGTCTCACCATCAGCGATCTTGGAGAGATCGGGGGTGTCTCGTTGCCGGCGGGCGCCTTGGAAAACGTTCCGACCGCCGCGCCGCGTGCCTTCATTAAGCCGAACGGAGGAACGATGCTGGATCTGAACTCCTTGATTCCAGCCAACTCACCTCTGCACCTGATCACCGTCTGTTCCATCAATTCCCGTGGCGAGGCCATTGGCCTTGCGATCGACGCTCAGGGTAATGTCCACGGATACCTGGCTACTCCCAGCAGGTGAACCGGCAGCCGAATTGCATTGGAAAGGCGGGCGCGATCAACTCTGTCGATAATCGCCGTCGCGCCCGCCCCAACTCACTGCTTCTCGACAATATCGCCTTTCATTGGGCCGAGAACCCCGAGCAGGGCCTGCTTGTCGGCCTCTTTAACGTGAAACTTGTCGAGCGCTCCCACCAGGTCTTCGACCAGAGCATCGAAGTCCGCGCTGCTGATGCCCATGCCTGCGTGAGCCGATTTCATGTCCTTGCCTTTGTACTTGCAAGGACCGCCGCTCGCTTCGCAGATCTGATCCACCAAATTCATCTTGAACGACGCGAGCCGCTTCGGATCTGAGGCGGTCTGCTTGAAGAACCCGTTGATCCGGTTGTCGGCCGCGACGCGAGCCACAAATTCATTAACCACGGCTGTAATCGCCTTCTTGCCGCCGAGGCTGTTATACAAGTTATCTTTGGAATGGCCAGGCATCCGCGCCGCGGAAAACGCCAAGATACCTCCCAACAAAACCGGCATGAAATGTTTTCTCATATTTTCCTTTCTCAAATGACGTCTATGTGCACTACGTTTCAGCAATGCCGTTTGGATGTGGGTTCAAAGCAGCCTGGATTTTACGATCAGGGCTGTGTGCTCGACCCGGAACCCGTGCGCGGCGCTGGGCATCATCGTGAAGACCCCCACGCTCCGCATCAACCCCGTCCGCATCGCCCCTGTAACCTTGCGATGTTCGATTCCTTATTCGTGGCAGGTGAGCCGGATTTCGAAACTGGCCGCCCTGATCATTAAAAACCAAAAGGAGATTCGTTATGAATAGAGTGTTTACGTGTCAGCTACTGGCCGTT
>JAFAWA010000005.1 GCA_019242155.1 Terriglobia bacterium
TACGGGAGAGACGGCGCTGATGGAGGCGTCGCGAACCGGTAGTATCCAAGCGATCCAGGTGCTGGTGGAGCATGGGGCCGATGTGAACGCGAAAGAAACACTTCGCGGCACGACAGCGTTGATGTGGGCGGCGGCCGAGGGGCACTCCGAGGCGATTCAGGTTCTAATCCGGGCCGGAGCAGAGGTCAACGCCCAGTCCCGAAAAGAAAAGGCCGCTGCGTATGGTACCGCGGGACCGGCGGCGAAGCTTCCCGAAGGCCTCGAAACCGGAGGGCTTACCGCCCTGCTCTACGCCGTGCGCGAGGGCTCGCTTCCATCCGTGCAGACGCTACTCGATAGCCACGCCGATGTGAACCAGGCCTCGGGTGACGGCAGCAGCCCTCTGCTCGTGGCCGTACTGAATGGCCGCTACGATATCGCGAGATACCTTATTGATCGGGGCGCGAACGTCAAAGCAGCAAATCGCAAGGGGTGGACGCCGTTGTATCTCGCGGTGAAGCATCGGACGTATGAGACCGGGACCATGCCGGTTCCTCCCAACGCGGATCAGGCATTGGATTTCATCAAGCTGATTCTGGAGCGCGGGGCGGAGGTGAATCCGCGGCTGGCGTATGAGACGCAAGTGCACGTGGGCAGCCACGTAATCTGGCTGAAAGAGGAAGGCGCGACGCCCTTCTTTCGGGCGGCGTTTGGGGGCGACGCCGAGGTAATGCGGCTTTTACTGGCTCACGACGCCGATCCACAAATTGCTACCAAGGATCACACGACGCCACTGATGGCACTCGCCGGCGTAGGATTTGTGCTCGGCCTGGTGCAGCACCGTTCCCACGCCGAGGATATGGACGCCCTGCGGTTACTTTTAGACAGCGGCGCCGATGTAAACGCGGTTAACGAGCAGGGATTGACCGCTTTAATGGGCGCGGCGCACAGAGGAGCCAACGAAGAGTTGGCGGTTCTGGTGGACCACGGCGCAAAACTGGACGCGAGAGATAAAGGAACCTACTGCGGCGATGCGGTGAGACGGACCTGCGCCGGCCGGCCCCTATTAGCGCTCGATTTTGCCAAAGGAGTCGCCGTAACGGTGGAAGCGCCGGTCAACCGGCCAGAGACCTCCGCCCTTATCAAAAACTTGATGAAGGCGAAAGGGATCGCAATTCCGGAAGAAGATTGATCGGCTACTTGTCGTCGCAAAGTGACTCTTCGCGAACTAGCCGGGGTAACTGAAGTTGTCAGGAGGAGGACGCAGGACGCCGGACCGCGACGCACTGACCCTGCACGAACCCGCTCGCCGAGATATCAACTCAAAAGAAGGGCAGCACAAGCACGACAGTCCCGCGGACCTCTTGGCCGGCGGCGGCGGTAAGCTCTTACCGGTTAAAAGGGTACTCCTGGATCCAATGAAATCCGCGGCTGACCAGCAGCAGTTTGCTGCGGTCCAGGAGTCGTAAGTCCATATGCAGCCGGTGCCCGTCCACCTCGCCGTCGAGGGTTAGCCGGTCCTGATCCCTTCGCTGAAATTGGAGATTCGATTTCGAATTCTGATCGTTCGGCTTCGTGAGGGTAATCGCACCGTCCTTAGTATTCACGGTCGCGCCATAATTCACAAACGTATCGTCCATGCGTTGGAACGCGACCCCATTGGGACGGTCGAAAATCACACGTCGCCACCTGTCGTTGTCGGTCAGGAGCGGGGGCCGGATCGTGCCGTCGGTTGAGAGTTGTTCCACATTCCAGATCCCGTAGAGGGGCGATTTGGGCGCTCCCCCACCGCGCGTATACCAAGCCCGTCGTGCATCGAGCGCATTCGATCCTATCAATAGCAGCCCGAACAGGATTTGGACTGCTACAGCGATTCGATTCGCGCGGGGGGAGACAAACAAGACCGGACGGGTGGAAGGGCCGATTTCACGATTCGAAAGGAAGAAACACGCAATGCGCTGTAGCTCCGGCGTCAGCAATATCAGCGTTATCACAATCAGGTGGAACGAGAACTGCTTCACCGGAACGTCGTAGGTCATGTTGAGCAGGAAAATTTCCGTCAAATCCGCCAAGCAAACCAAGGCGCCAAGAGTTGCCGTACGAGGCACGAACAGCAGTATTCCGCCCAGCATCTCGGCCGAGCCGACGAAGCGCTCATAGCCTGGCGAAGCACCGACCGAATACCAAAGCACGCCCATTGGCGAGAAGTTCCCGTACGGTTCCACCAGCCTGGTGAGGGAGGGAAAAGGCATTTGCAGCGGGATGATCTTAACAATCCCGTAGGCGACCATTTCCGAACCCACCGCAAAGCGAAGAAACACATGAAGCCACTTATGAAGCGCAGTGTAGCCGGGCCGCCGGCGATCGAGCATTGACCAGAGCACCGTGGCTGCTAGTGCAATCGACAGCAGGCAGAACAGCAACACCCAATCGAACGTCTTATCCCCGCTGCCGCTGCCCTGGTACACCAGCGGCGTAGAACTTCGAAAGATATGCGCGGCCGTCCAAAAAACCATTGGTCGAACCGGCGGCAGGCGGCCCAGATCGGGAAGGTCGATTCCGGAAATCGGCAACAGCCCCAGCAGGATCTGGTTCGTCAGACAATACAATCCGAAGTACACGAAACAGAAACGAAACGCGAGGCGGGTAGCAGGCGCCCAGTACGTGTGCAGCGGCTCGAGGCGCACCGTCTCGGCCAGGTTTCTGGCTTGTGTGGCCATTCGATGACTCCCAAATCTACATCAACTAACGGCTGCGCGCCACCGTAGTGACGGCAACATCACGCGACTCAGCCGCACAGGCATCCAAAGGCGCCTACTGCCAGGGACTGAGTTCACGCTGTTTAGCTTGAGCTACTCCCGGCTGTCCTTTTTCCAGGTGAAACCTAACACAGGCATAGTGTTTGCGCCGCGTGTTTGATGCTCCCGAGCGGATCCGAATAGGCTACTGCCGATCGTAAACTGCCCTGGTCGGCTCCTTGACCGTGATCGGTGTTCCGTCGTCCGTAAGAGTTTTGCCGTCGGCAGACACGGTGTACGTATCGATGTAGACTGGCTTGCCGTCTAGCTTCGTCGTCAGTTGGAACGAACGCAGCCCAGTGCTCTTGAAAGACAGCATATACGTTGCACCCGTGCAGGGCGAATCCTTACCGTCAAACCTAGCTTTACAGACGATGCCCTCGGTAGGATCGCCAATGGTGATGCCATCCGCTCCGTCGGAGGCAATTTCGAATACCGTGGCCCCCGCTTTAACCTCTGATGATTTCCACTTCCCTAGCAGTCCGGGGCCCCCGGAGATACGAGTCGAGACGCCCGACTGCTCCACCGTTCCGCCATCCGCCTTATGAATGGTGGTCGTGCTGACTCGAGTGTCGCCTTTCACTTGTACCTTGACCACAACAGAGTTGCCGCTCAGGCGATTGGTAATTTCCCAGTCATTAGCGTCGACCTGCTTCCACGAAGTGGTGCCGCCTCCGGGGAGCGGGTATTCCTTACCATCGATGTTGACCACGTATGAGAAGTCCCCTTTAGAAAAGCGCAGCATACCGTTGGCGGTCTTTTCGATGCTTACCACCTCCCCGGTAAGTTGGCTTTTCGCCGGATTCAATTTCCATTTGCCGGCATAGGTCACATCCGCTGCCGCAAGCATCGCGGGCGCAGTACCCGCAAGGCATAGAACCGTTACGAGATTCATAGGTTACCTCCTTGGCTGGCGATTATGCCCGATCTGTGCGGCCTTGGCAAGCCGCCACACCGCTCCGTTGCTTGTGCAACAATGGCAGCACACCCAGATTAGGAGATCACGATGAAAACCCCGCTGTTTCCGGCACGGCTCCTCGCCGCTCTTTGCGGCGCAGCTTCGTTTGCCTTTGCGCTGACTCCTTGTGAGCAGCTCAAATCTCTGTCACTTCCGGATACGACTTTCACCGCGGTTGAGGCGGTTGCGGCCGGGCCTTATCAGCCTCCGACCGGTGCCGGACGAGGCGCAGGCGGCCCGGCGTCGTTGACTCAGCAACAGACTCTGCCGGCGCACTGCCGCGTTGCGGCCACGTTGCGGCCGTCCGCGGATTCCGACATAAAGATGGAGCTGTGGCTGCCGTCGGAGAATTGGAACGGGAAATTTCAGATGGTCGGTAACGGCGGCTGGGCGGGTATCATCAGCTTCCCGCAAATGGCCGCCGCGCTGCGCGAAGGGTACGCAACCTCATCGACGGACACGGGACATCAAGGCGGAAACGGCATGTTCGCGCTGGATCATCCGGAGAAGATTGTGGACTTCGGTTGGCGGGCCGTACATGAAACAGCGGTCAAATCGAAAGCGCTGATAGCCGCTTACTACGGCAACCAGCCGAAATATTCTTACTGGAACGGTTGTTCTACAGGAGGCCGGCAGGCTCTGGTGGAAGTCACGAAATTCCCAAATGATTTCGACGGTGTGATCGCGGGAGCGCCGGCCAATCCTCACATTCACCTGCATGCCGCGGGCGTCGAGAGATCGATCGAGTTAATGAAGAACCCCCAAGGCGCGCTTTCCGATGCCAAGGTCGAAACGCTGCACAAGGCGGTGATGGCGGCCTGCGACAGGCTCGACGGCTTGAAGGACGGACTGATCAGCGATCCCCAAAAGTGCAGCTTCGACCCCGCTTCTTTGCTGTGTAAGGGGGCGGATTCGGATGCCTGTCTCACGGCGCCGCAGGTCGAGACAGTGAAGATCGTGTACGCCGATGTGAAGACCAAGAAAGGGGAGATCGTTTGGACCGGATTCGAGCCTGGCGGCGAACTGCAGTATACGTCGCTCAAGAACGTCCCCACACAGCCCGGAGGCGGTTGGGACAGCATTCGGATTCTAGGGCATCAGGATGCGAACTATGATTTTCACAAGTTCGATCTCGATAGCGATGTGGCGCTGGCCGATAAATCCGGGATCGACGCCCACACGTTTGATCTTTCACCCTTCAAGCAGCACGGCGGAAAACTGCTGATGTATCACGGCTGGGCCGACCCCGGGATTGCGCCTGGGAACACGGTGAACTTTTATAACGGCGTGCTCGCCAAGATGGGCAAGGATCAGGACGATTGGCTTCGCCTCTTCATGGTTCCGGGAATGTTGCATTGCGCCGGCGGTTCGGGGACAGACCAGTTCAACAAGATGGCGGCGCTCGAGCGCTGGCGTGAAGACGGCATGGCGCCCGCCCAGATCCTGGCGGCACACGTCAGCAACGGGCAGGTCGATATGACGCGGCCGCTTTGCCCCTATCCGCAGATCGCGGTCTATAACGGCTCAGGTTCGATCCACGACGCCGCGAACTTCTCCTGCAAAGCGCAGTAGACGGCGGCCCACTGAGCAGGGCAGCATTTTCTCATCGAAGGATGAGCCTGAACGGAGACGGGAATTAGGCGGGGATCTGAGTCTCCTTTCTGAGGGTTTTCGACAGCCCGGGGCCGACCAACGGGAGGCACGCGGAGCCTACAAACTCGATTGGGTTTCCTTCCTGGACCAGTTTTTGGTCTTTGCGTGATCTACGCACAGGATGGACCGCCGACCAACGGGAGGCGCAAGCGCCTTCATGCAGTCTGGCTCGGTTTGATGCGGCCCAACAGTTTGCGTTTGGCGCGCTGCATGGCCAGCGCGGCCTCGGTATCGGACTGGCGTTGAGCGAAGCCCTCCA
>JAFAWA010000044.1 GCA_019242155.1 Terriglobia bacterium
AAAACAAGTACGTGCAGGTGCGCCTGAGTCTCTCGGGCGTCGTAGCCAAGAAGTTGGTGCCCGCAAGAAGAACCGAGGGGGCATTTTGAAGCGGAAACTGCTGCTTCTCAATGTCGCTCTGCTGGCATTTCTCGGCTACGCCGGCTGGCGTCTACGGCAGGAATGGCTGGCCGCCAAGGCTCGCGAGGCCGCGGAACTCAATAAGCCGTTGAAACGGATAGCTCCTCCTCCTCTCAGCGCGCTTCCCGCGTCTCCGCCGGTAACGCCCTCGGGCTACGCCGAAATCGCGACGCAGATGTTATTCGATCGCTCGCGAAATCCTACCGTCGTGGTGGAAGTCCCGCCGCCCCCGCCGCCGCAGCCCATGCCGCCGCTGCCTGTATATCACGGCCAGATGAATATCGGCAGTGGGCCCTTGGCCATTTTGAGCGCCAATGCCACGAGCCCGCATGAGGCGGTTCATCCGGGTGAGGTGTTCGGCCCGTTCAAGCTTTTGGAAGTGAATCAGGATGAGATTGCGTTGGAGTGGGAAGGCAAAGTGGTCCGCAAAAAAGTAGACGAACTTATGGACCGCACGGTTCTGCAGGCGGCGAGCGCGCCGGCGCCCGCCCGTACCGAACAGCCTGCCGCGGCGCCCCCGCCGCCGGTGCCCAAGTCGGCAATCGGGCCGGGGGCGGATACCGGCCGCGGCTTTAAGACTTGCGATCCCAATGACAATACGCCGGTGGGTTCCGTAGTCGATGGATACCGCAAAGTCTCCATTGCGACGCCCTTCGGAGAAGCCTGCCGATGGGACCCTGTGGGCCGCTGACGAATGTGGAGCGATTGGATGAGACCGTTACTCGTGTTACACAGGCCAAACTAAAATGCCGATACCGCATCTCCCACAAATGCCGCTGAGCCGCGCTCATAACCTGGCGCTCGCCGGTCTGATGTTGTTGCTGGCCGTCGCGGCCGTTCCGGCTCAAGTAGGCGGACCCGGCGGCACCATACCTCCGCCGACGCGCGTCGGGGGCGCGGCGGAGCCTCAGCCGCCCCCGCCACCGGCGCAACAGCCGCGGCCCGTGACCCCAGCCCCCAATGCGGCGCCCGCTCCGAACGCCGCCGCTCAAGCCGCGCCGCAGCCGGCAGCACCGCCCCCCGCGGCACCCACAGCGCCGGCCGCGCAACCGCGCCTCACAGATAACGGCGGTTTCATGCTCAGTAACGTCTCGCTTACGGAGATGATCGACATTCTGGCGAAGCAGCTCAAGCTCAACTACATTCTCGATCCGCGCGTGAAGGGATCCGTAACCGTCTACACCTATGGCGAAGTCAAGCCCGTCGATCTCATGCCGCTCCTCGAGACCATTCTCAGAGTCAACGGCGCGACGATGGTCAAAGTCGGCGATCTCTATCGCATCATCCCCGTCAATGTGGTTTCGCAGCTACCGCTTGCGCCCGCGGTAAACGCCGATCCCAAGACCTTGCCCGACGATGAACGCATGGTCCTGAACCTGATTTTTCTGAAATACGCGACCGCCGCGGAACTGGATAAACTGATCGCACCGTTTCTCGGCGAAGGCGCGACACACACTCCTTATGAGCCCGCAAACCTGATCATCATTCAGGACAACAGCCGCAGCATGAAGCGTACCATGGAGCTCATCAGCCTGTTCGATAGCGACACCTTCGCAGGCCAGCGAGTGCGCCTTTTTACGGTCGAGAACAGCCGTCCCGCCGATCTGGTCAAGGACCTCGACAACGTTTTCAAGGCCTACGCTCTCTCGGAGAAGAACTCAGCCGTGCGGTTCATTCCCGTAGACCGGATCAATACTTTGATCGCCGTGGCCCCCAATCCCGGCGTGTTCGTCGATGTGGATAACTGGATTCACAAACTCGACATCCGCGTGAGGGCTCCGGCCGGCGCCCTTACCAATTACGTCTACCGGCTCCGATATGGACGCGCCGAAACCGTCGCCATGGCGATTACGGCGCTCTACACCGGTAATGCCCAGGCATTGATCGCCATGGCTAACCAGGCCCACGCGGGAATGATCAATGCCGGCATGGGTTATCCCGGAGCAGTGGGCGGCGCGAACTACAACGGATATGGCGGCGGTAACATGTACAACAACA
Source organism: Terriglobia bacterium (assembly GCA_019242155.1). Lineage (GTDB taxonomy): Bacteria > Acidobacteriota > Terriglobia > Bryobacterales > Bryobacteraceae > PSRJ01. The sequence goes on from JAFAWA010000044.1 coordinate 2,119, forward strand.
ACAACTACGGATACAACCCGTACACGCAAAATCTCTACGCTGCGAATCCGTATAATGCGGGTGCCGCCGGTGGCGCAGGCGTGTTCTACCCGCAGCAGACCGTAGCCGCGCCGTTGGCCCCTGCAACGGCAGGGGCGCCGGCGGTGCCGGCGGGCGTTGCGCCCGGCCAGGACTTGACGGGGGCTTATCTCGGCAATGCCGTCCAGCAGCCCGGACCAAGAATGCCCCACATCATCCCTAACCCGTTCGACAATACCCTGCTCATTCAGGCAACCCCGCAGGAGTATGAGCAGATTCTGAGCCTGCTGCGGCAGTTGGATGTGGCTCCGCGCCAAGTCTTGATTGACGCCAGAATCTACGAGGTGCAACTGGATAACGAACTGAACGCCGGAGTGGCTTCCTGCCTGGGGCAGGTGGGATCGTGCGTCTCGGCATTGAGTGCGCCGGGGCGTAGTCTCGCGGCCTCTGTAACCAATGCGAGCGGTGGTGTTCCGACCCTCGGCCTCAGCATCGGCGCCTTGGTTTCGAACAGCCACGAGCTGTTGGGGGTGCTGAGCTCGGCCGAATCGCGGCACAAGGCGCGCGTCGTTTCAGCGCCCAGCGTTCTCGCGACCGACAGCATTCCCGCCACCATCAATGCGGGCGACCAGATTCCGGTAGCCACCGCCACTGTACCGTCCGGCGTGCAGACCGGAGGCAACACCGTATTCGCACAAACCATCAGCCAGCAAAGCACCGGCATCACGCTCTCCATCACGGCTCATGTGAATAGCAGCGGCGTGGTAACGATGCAGATCAACCAGCAGGCAAGCGCGCCCGAATCGAACAGTTTTTCCGGCCTGGATTCGCCCGCCTTTTCCAACCGCTCCGTAAGTACTCAGGTGACTGTCGAAGACGGCGATACCGTAGCCATCGGAGGCGCGGTTCAGGAAACCTACGCGCAAGACTCGAGCGGCATTCCGTTTCTAAATCGCATTCCGGGACTCGGAACGCTTTTCGGCGCCAAGTCGTACTCGAAGAAACGGTCCGAGCTGATTATCTTTCTTACACCGCGCGTCATTTACGATACGACCCAAATGGTGGATGCAACCGAAGAGATCAAGGCCAACTTCAAGCAGGCAAGCAAAATGTTTCAGGACCAGTAGCGGTCACTTTCCGCCTGCCGCGCCGCCGGCTCCTCTCTGCCGCATAGTCTGGACGACTTGCGGCCAAGGCTCGATCTGGCCATGCACCGGTACGTCCTTCTCCACCTGCAAACCGCGCAGGGC
>JAFAWA010000247.1 GCA_019242155.1 Terriglobia bacterium
TTTCTGTAAGCTTCCCCTTTGGTCCATGGCCGCAGCGGCGATGACACCGTGCGCATTCGAGAGCGCCTTCATGCGGCGCAGCTTGCCTTCGGAAGGTTTCATTCCCTGATTATAGTTGCCTTCCTCTGCCGCTACAGCCGCACCGGCGTGCTGTAGCCTGTCATTTCGAGATACCCTACGCCGGAGCTGCTGCCCGAGTAAGTCGTCGCACCCTCCCAATAGACATTGCCGCCGATGTCATCGGAGCTGAGTTCCTGATCAGGGAACGCGGCCGTGCATTCAAGACTAAGATGCAGGGATGGCATGGTGATCCGCCATCGTATGGGATAACGGCCTTGGGTTTTGGGACTTCGCCAGAACTCGAGCGGCTCAAGTTGGAAGTCGGCGCGCTTCAAATGCGTGGCATGGCCGTCGGCGGCCACGTAAGTGCCCGATGAGTACGGATCAATCGTGCCGTCGCTCCGGCGCAATTGAAAAAACATCAATTCCGAATTGTTTTCGAGTTGTATGCTGAACCAGTCCCAACCCACCTCCTCGGCGCTGAGCGGGTGCGTGGACCACTCGTGGTCCATCCAAGCCCAACCGGTCACGCTCGCGCCGTTCAACACGCCTTCCACCGCCATGCGCGTAAACGAAACGTAATACGAAGCTCGTCCCGGAGCCGCGGCCTTCTGGCTTACCTCGTTTTCCCCGTTGATGACCAGCGATTTCCGGGGTGTCAGCCGTAACTCGAAACGGATGTCGCGGGCAACAGCTTTGAGCGTTTGAACGCCGTATGCCTGATCCCAGACCGATTCCCAGTTGCCGTTCCAGATTCGATGCTGCTCCAGGCTGATGCCGGCGATGCCCGGTCCGGCTCGGTTCAAACGCGAGTAATACGTATGGCGCCGCGCATCGAGATCGCTGAGCGCGAGATGCGCCAGGTAGAGGTCATCGGCTCGCCAGACGGACGGGGTGTCCTCAGGCCCACGCGGCTGCCCCTGGCGAAAAAAGACCAGCTCGAAACCATACCGGTGGCCGTCCGGCGAGTGGACGTTGCCGGTGTAATACCACCACTCTGTCTGGAAATCCGGATGGCTGAAATGATCGCGTGGGAACTGGTAATGATAACCGGGAAGCGCCGGGCGGAAATCCGGGCCTGCGGCTATCAGGCATCCGGCGGCCACTAGGGAGGCTACAACGCGCAAGGCAGTATGCTGTACGATTTCATCTCTTCGGCGCCGCGCATCGAAAACAGCTATTCGAGCTTATAATACAGCCGCTGATCAAACGGGCTGCCCAGAAAAGATTGGATCTTCTCGCGAAAGCGTTTGGAATGTTCTTGCGCCTCGTGCGCTTCGAAATCCTGCCGCGTGCGCCAGACCTCCAGTACTTCAAAATGATTCATCCGGTCCACGCTGCGGAGTACTTCGAAACGAACATAGCCGGGGTCCTTTCGGCTCTCGACGGCCAATTGGGCGACCTGCGTGGCGGTTTCGGCGGAGCCGTTCGGGGTCACGTCGATGTGAGTGACCACGTAGAGCGCCCTTTGCGGCGCGCCCGCCGGACCCTGCCCCACAACGAGGCCGGCGGCTGCCGCTACCAACAGCGCCGCCGGCGGTAATACGAAAAGCAACCGCGCCATACTGCAATTCCCGAGCTACTGCAGCCGGTGGAAACGGCCTTCCCAAACGGCCTTACTCAGAATGTGCCCGTCCATCGCCTTCATGACATCGGGGCGGGAAGCGTCCGGACCAAGGTCGAGCTTGGTATCCAATGCGAAAAGCTCGAACGTGTAATGATGCTCCGGTGCGGTTGCCGGAGCGCCGGGACCCATGTAGGCGTTGGTTCCCCGCGTATTCTTTCCCTGAATCATACCGTCGGGAAGGGTCGCGCCCTCCTTGATGCCCTCGTCCAGATGCGTCGCAGAACCCGGGATGTTCCAGGCGATCCAGTGCGTCACGTCATCAAGCTTCTTCTGCAGAGCGACGTCCGGATCGTGAAACAGTAGAACGAAAGTAGCCGTTCCCGGCGGCACGTTCGTCCAGCTCAACTCCGGCGAAACGCTCTGTCCGGCCTGAGTGTACTTGTCGGGAATTACGCTCCCATCGGCAAATGACGAGCTCGTCAACCGCATGGCCGGGGGAGCCGGACCCTTCTTCTGGCCGCCGCCCGGGCCCTGCGCGAGCGCGCTGCCCACCAACAGAATCGCCATGGATGTAACAGATGCTGCCAGCTTCATTTGCATATTCCTCTCCTCGAATGTTGAATTCTATCGCCGCCCGGTTCCGTTTGGTGCAAGTATACACCGGCGCGGGCGGTCTTTTGCACGCATCGACCTAAAGACGGGTTGCGGCTAAGCAAGGTAACTGCTGTACTCGAATTGTGTCCTGGAGACTGGCCGCCATTTTCTGGGCCGCCGCCTGTTGGGCCCAGCAATATGAGTTAGGCGGCGCCATAGGCTACGGCTCCTATCGTAATGGAACAATCTTCGGTTCGGCGGGAACGGTCACCGCCGGAATTCGTAATCGCTTCGCCGCCGGTGCGGTTCTGGGCGAAGATCTCTATGAGCACCTCTCGGGCGAATTCCGCTGGGTGTATCACGATGGACATCCATTTCTGCAGGGCGCCGGTACTAAAACCGATATGCAAGGGGAGTCGGATGCGCTGGTTTTCGACCTGCTTTTTCATTTCAAGCCGCGCGACCGGCGAATCCGCCCCTTCATTGCCGCGGGCGCGGGCGCGAAGGACTACATTGTGTCGGGCCCTGAGCCTTTTCCGCAGCCCATACCGGCTATCGCTTCGCTCGTGGCCACGGATGAGTGGCATTTTCTAGTGAGTCTGGGCGGCGGCGTCAAATACAGATTGCAGCGGCACGTCATCTTACGAGCCGATTTTCGAGACTACCTGACCACCTTTCCGAAACGGCAGCTAATGCCCGCGCCCCACGGAACGGCCCGCGGCATCTTCCAGCAATTTACTCCGCTTTTCGGCGTCAGTTATGTCTTCTAACTTCACATGTACATTCCGCCGTTCACGGCCAAAACGTGACCGGTGATGTATCCCGCACGCTCGCCCGCCAGAAATTCCACCGCCCCCGCAATATCTTCGGGAGTGCCGGCGCGCTCCAGTGGAATCGAGGCCAGGACCTTTTGCTTGCGCTCTTCCGGCAAAACTTTCGTCATATCCGTTTCGATAAAGCCGGGTGCTACGACGTTCACCGTGATTCCCCGGCTCCCCAGTTCCTGCGCCAGCGACTTCGAAAGGCCGATGAGTCCCGCCTTCGAAGCCGCATAATTGGCCTGTCCCGCGCTTCCTGCCTGCCCCACGACGGAGGAGATGTTAATCACCCGGCCCCATCGGTTCCGCATCATTCCCGGAAGCACCTGCTGAATTGCGAGGAACGCCCCATTGAGGTTTGTGCGCAGGACTAGATCCCAATCCGCTGGTTTCATTCGCACGGCCAAGCCATCGCGAGTAATCCCGGCATTATTGACCAGCACGTCGATACGGCCTTTGGCCTGGAGCGCCCGCGAAAAGCTCTCTTTAATCGACTCAGAAGACCCGAGATCAACGTTCAGGCACATCGGATTGGCCTCTGCCGCGCTCATCGCTTCAGCGAATTCCGCGCTGCCTTCAATGCTGGTAGAGGCCGCGATCACATCCAGACCGGCGCGGCACAGCCCCAGGGTAACCGCGCGGCCTATGCCGCGGCTTGCGCCCGTTACCAACGCAACCCGATTGCTCATCTTTTCTCCGAAGCACCAAACTTGGTAGCGTATACTTACTGTTTTAGAATTGCATAGTCACGCCCGGCCCCACTGTTGAACCGCAATTATGGCCTATCGCGATCTGCGGGAGTTCATCCGCGCGCTCGAACAGAATAAAGAGTTGAAGCGCGTCTCGATCGAAGTCGACCCGATTCTGGAGATCACAGAATTTGCCGATCGCGCCGTGAAGCGGGGCGGACCGGCGCTGCTGTTTGAGAAGCCTAAAGGCTCCTCCATTCCGGTTCTCATCAACGCATTCGCCTCCATGCGCAAGATGCAGCTTGCGCTCGAAGTGAAATCGGTGGACGAAATCGCTGCCCGTATCGTCGAGTTTCTCGAAATGCGCGTGCCTGAAGGGCTGATGGGCAAGCTCAAAATGCTTCCCAAATTGGCCGAAGTCGGAGGATTTTTTCCGCGCACGGTCTCGAAAGGGGCTTGCCAGGAGGTGGTGCGCACCGACGGCTTTTCGCTTTTCGATTACCCGGTTCTCAAGTGCTGGCCCGAGGATGCCGGCCGCTTCATCACCCTGCCGCTGGTCTTTTCGCGCAATCCCGACACCGGAAAACGCAACTGCGGCATGTACCGCATGCAGATCTACGATGACCGCACTGCCGGAATGCACTGGCAGACCCATAAACAGGGCGCCGAGCACTACCGCCGCATCGAGCACCACGGCCGGAAGCGGATGGATGTAGCGGTGGCTATAGGCGCCGACCCCGCCACCATGTACTCCGCGATTCTCCCGTTGCCGCCCGAACTGGACGAGATGATGATCGCCGGCTTCCTGCGGCAGAGCCCCGTCGAGATGGTGAAGTGCCAGACCTCCGATCTCGAAGTGCCGGCCAACGCCGAGATCGTCCTCGAAGGGTATGTCGAACTCGGAGAACTCCGCACCGAAGGTCCTTTTGGAGACCACACCGGCTTCTACTCGCTCGCCGACGAGTATCCCGTTTTCCACGTGACGTGCGTCACGCAAAGGAAGGACCCGATCTATGCCGCCACCATCGTCGGTCCGCCGCCGATGGAAGACTACTACATGGGCAAAGCCGTCGAGCGCATCTTCCTGCCGCTCATGCGAATGCAGTTGCCCGAAGTGCGCGATATCGCCATGCCCGCCGAAGGCATCTTTCACAACTTGATTCTGGTTTCCATGCGCAAGTCTTACCCCGGCCATGCGCGCAAAGTGATGCACGCCATCTGGGGGCTCGGGCAAGCGATGTTTTCGAAATGCATCGTCGTCGTCGATGAAGAAGTGGACGTGCAAAACGTGAGCGAAGTCGCGTGGAAGGCGCTCAACAATATCGACCCCGAGCGCGACATTCAGTTTGTCCTGGGTCCTGTCGACTCACTTGATCATTCGAGCCGCCTGCCGAATTACGGTTCCAAAATGGGCGTCGACGCCACCCGCAAATGGCCCGGTGAAGGATTCACCCGGCCCTGGCCCGGAGTGATCGAAATGTCTCCGGAAATCAGGCAGAGAGTCGACGAGCTGTGGCGGAAAGCCGGCCTATAAGTACCTGGGCGTGCCCCTGCGGCCGCTTCCCCTATAATAGGGAGCACGGTTGAGGACGTTGTTTTGGAATGGCTCGTGAACTCGTGATCCAAACAATAGATGGCCAGCTCACTCCCATCCCATTAGACGGGTCGCGGCTGGTGGTCGGACGCTCCAGCGCCGTAGAGCTTAGCTTTCCCGAGGACGCGGGACTGTCCCGCCAGCACTTCGCCTTCGAAGCCCAGGGCGAGGACTGGACGGTCCAGGATCTCGGCAGCAAGAATGGAACCTTCGTCAACAACATCCCACTGAAGGCCCGGCTCACTTTGAAGCCCGGCGACCGTATCAGCGCCGGGCATCTCACGATCCTCTATTCGCCCGAAGCCAAGAATGCACCCGCGGCCGCGCCCAAGCGGGTGGTCGTTTTCGATGGCGAGGAGGCGGATGGCCCGAGCACCACCGAGGTCACCAGCCTGGAGGGAGCGCTTTCCAACCAGACCATGGTCCTCGAGCGCGGCGGCACCAAAGCAAGTGCCCCGCTGCAAGCGCTCATCCGGGCCGGGCAGGAACTCTCCGAAAGCCAGCCGCTCGAACAACTGGTCCGATCAATTCTGGATCTGGCGATTGAAGCCGTGAATGCCCAGCGCGGCGTCGTGATGGTGTTGGAGAACGGCGAACTCGTAGCCCGCGCGAACAAGGGAAATGGCTTCCGTATCTCGAGCACCGTGCGCGACCGCGTGATGAAGGAGAAGTGCTCTATCCTCGTCCGCGACGCCCAGATGGACGAAGCTTTCAAAAGCCAGATGAGCATCGTCCAGCAGCGCGTTCGTACCATGATGGCCGTCCCGCTACAAACGAAAGATCGCATCCTCGGCCTGATCTATTTGGACTGCCCGTCCATCCTGCGCGAATTCAGCAAGGAGGACCTGAGCCTGCTCACCGTGATGGCCAACATCGCCGCCGTGCGTTTGGAGAACGCCAGGTTGGCAGAGATCGAGCAGGCCGAGCGCATCATCCGCCGCGACATGGCGCAAGCGGCGGAGATTCAACAGGGCATTCTCCCCGCGGCTGCTCCCGAAGTCCCCGGGCTGGATCTTGCTGGCTTCAACGCCCCGTGCCGCACAGTCGGCGGCGATTACTACGCTTTTCATGCTTTCCCGGACGGGCGCGTGGGACTGGCTTTGGGCGATGTCTCCGGTAAAGGCATGCCGGCGGCTCTCATGGTGATGGCCTTCGATGCACGTTTGCGAGCGCTCATGGAAATGAAGCCGAGCGCCGCGGCTCTTGTCAGCCATCTCAACAAGGTCACGTGCGAAAACTGTCCCTCCAACCGGTTCATTACTTTCTTCTTTGGAATCCTTGACCCCGCCACAGGCGAACTTGCATTTGCCAACGCCGGTCACAACCCGCCGGTTTTGATCCGCGCTTCCGGTCAGGCCGAAATGCTTCAGGGCGGCGGCCCGGTGCTCGGCATTTTACCGATCGCCGGTTACGCCGAAGAACATGCCCAAATGGCTAACCGCGACGTGCTGGTGATTTATAGCGACGGCGTGACCGAGGCCAATAACGTCGCCGGTGAAGAGTTCGGCGAGGAACGGCTGATCGAAGTTCTCGAGAGTTGCCGGAGCGCACCCGCAAGCGCGATTGTAAGTGCCATAACCGACGCGCTGAATCAGTTTACCGCCGGAGCGGCGCAGACGGACGATATTACTCTGGTCGTGGCCAAGCGGGTTTAATCCGCCGCCAAGCGTTGTGCCTGCGGTCGATCAATTCCGCGGCTTCGGCAGCTCGAGCGGCAGGTCCATCGTCGGCGCATCCGGATCCCAGCGCGTCCCGTCTTCAAATTCCGCGGATTCTACTGTAAGCTTCACCCATGCTACAGATTCGCCCATCGATTTCAGCTTCTGCGTCAAAGCGGTGATCCGCCCCAAAAACACCTGCTGGCGTTTTTCTACGCCGGGTTCCAGATTGACGTAAATGTGCCCGCTATCCACCACCTGCTCGTCAGGCTTGCCCGTCGAAAAGGTCACTTTCAAATAGAGCGCCTGAATCTCGCGTCCGGAATCGTTGAGGAAATTGAGCGATTGAAACCCGAAGTCCTGGGATCGCTCAGGCGCTGATATCCATACCGGGCAGTTGCCCGGCATCACGGTAGTGAACACCAGTTGCTGGGCGTTAGCCGCAACGCAAGCGAAGAAACCAGCGGCAAATAGAAGTTCGCGCATACGGCCTTATGGAGCCGCGCACACAAAATTGGCCGCGTCGTCCGTGCTGCCGGTGCCCTTGTATTTTGCCGCTTGCGGATACGGGCAGAGAGGACGCGTGCGGTCCACCTTGCCGTCCCTCACTCGCGATGCAGCGATCTGATCCGGGGCCTTGCCTTGCTCCTTCCACTGTTCGAGCGCCGCCAGCATATCGAAATTGGAGGTGCCGTCACCGCCGCCGCAGTGCGCCATTCCAGGCACCATGAAAAGCCGATAAGAATTCTGCACCTTCATCCCCATGGTATCCAGCACCCTTTTGTAATAGCGAACGCTGCTGCCCGGAGCGATTTGCGGATCGCTCCAGCCGTGGTATTGAATCAGCTTGCCGCCGTGATCCACGAATTTTTGTAGATTGGCGTCGGCTGCGTTCAGTACACTGCCCGCGGCCTTCTCGGTGCGCTCGAGATCGCTATCGAAATCGAATGTCTTGTAATCCCAGTTGGGATTTTGGAACACCACAAACTTAAAAAGGTCGCTGCCGATTCCAAATATCTGGGGCCCCGCCATCGTGGCCCAACCGGCCTCGCTACCGCGCTCAAATCCCGGGAAAATGGCCTGCTTCGTTCGCGAATTAAGCACCGGCGAGTAGATGGTCCGCGCCGTCTCCACCTGCGCCGAAGTGAGACATGAGGGTCCGTCCGCGCCCTTGCACTCCAGTTCCTTCGGATCGAATCCGCAACGCGTCGGGTCTTCGAGAACGCCGTCCTTCACACCATCCTTGGCGTCGCAAGCCTGAAGTACGGCTTCATGAATCAAAGAAAATTTCGCCGGCGGGATATAGCTGGCATCGTCCTTGTGCGACGCCTGCGCGATCCAGACGGCCTGCAGTGCGCGGCCCGTCCAATCCAAGCCCGGAGAACCCGCGATGATACCGTCGAAGTCCGTGGGGTACCGCTGCGCCTCCATCAATGCCGAACGGCCGCCCGCCGAGCAGCCATTCCAATATGAAAGCTTGGAAGATTGGCCGTAATAGTTCGCGATGATCGCCTTCGAAGCCAGCGTCATCTCATGTGCCGCGCGATAGCCGAAGTCGGTGAGCTTTTCCGGGTGGCCCAAAGCGAAGCTGGCGCTACCACCCTCGTGGCCCAGATCCGACATTGCGGTGGCATATCCTCTGCGCAAACCCGCCGCCAAGGTTGCCGGACTGATCGAGCCGGTCCAACCGCCGTTGCCGTTCGCCTCGAACTTGCCGTTCCACCCCGAGGCGGGCATCCATAGCTCCATCTTGATCTCCGAATCGGCGGATGGTTTCAGCGTGGCCGCCACGCGGCAAAAGGCAGGCAGATTCGAAACCGCTTCGCCGCCGCGGCCCGCCGGAATCGTCAGCCCATTGGCCGCGACCGATTCGGCCCTGGTAATGGCGCCGCCGGACAGATTCATAGATGCCAGGCTCTCGCACGGGGCGGCTGCGTGGAGTCCCGCTGTGAGCAGCATCGCCAGCGGGCAAATCTGCAAAACTTGCATTCGAATGTTCACCGGGCCTCTCCTTTTCGGGCGGGTTCAGGTACCAGCCATCGTCCTACGGCGGGACGAAGTAGTCAAGCGTCTCCAAGCGCTTCTCCAAGCGCTTCTGTCATTCACCGGTAGCCGGGTGGAGTTGGCCGAAAAGCCCGGGTGGCGCTTGCAGGGCGATGTTACCGTCGCAATTGGAGAGTGATTATGGGATTGATTTTAGGTGGAGGGTTCGTGCTGACCGGAATTGCCGCCCTGATCGCCGAGATGAGCCCCGCTATGGTCGACCAGATTCTCAGGTTCTGGCCCGCCGGTTTAATCGGCATCGGCGTAGCGCTGCTTCTAGGAAGTGAGAAAAGAAATGAACGCCCGCTTGAACCGTGAGAACTATTTCGCCTGGAATGGCTTGGCGCTGCTGTTGGTCGGCATAGCCCTCCTGCTGGACCGCATGGGAATTATGCCGTTAACCCACGTTCTGCGCTTTTGGCCAATGCTCCTGGTAGCCGCCGGAACCGTCATTCTCGTAGAGTCCGGAGCGCTGGTGAGTCGAACCGTCGGCGGCGTGATTCTGGGCGGAGGCATTCTTTTGCAGGCCCGCAATCTTGGCTATATTCAGATCCGCGGCGACGTGTTTTGGCCGCTCGCGCTGATCGCAATCGGCGTCGTGTTGCTTAGCCGCGCCATCGAAGAACGGGGCCGCCCGCCTGAGGAACGGAACGCTCCGTTGTTCCCGAAAAACTGGGGCATCAACGCCCGCACCTGGAACACCGGGGGCCCGGAAGAAGCAGCCGTATTCGGTCACGTCGAGCGCCGCGTAACGGACCAGGATTTTGAAAAAATAAAGGTCGTGGCAGTTTTTGGCGGGTTTGATCTGGATTTGCGCCAGGCAGGTGTGAAGGGTGACGAGGCCGAAGTCGAGGCCGTCGCCGTATTCGGTGGGGTACAAGTAGTGGTGCCCGAAGATTGGCAGGTAATCCCGCGCGGCACCGGCGCGTTCGGCGGTTTTTCGGATGAAACGCGCTCTCCCGGTCCCAATGCAACCAAGCGGCTGATCGTAAAGGGTGCGGGCGTGTTCGGCGGCGTCGTCATCTCCAACGACTCGCATCGCGATTGGCGTCAGTGGCACCGGGAGCAGCGCCGCAAATGGCGCAGAGGCGATGCATCCGATCCTTCGCAGTGGTAACCTCGGCCTCTATCTACTGGCCTGGTCGCCGATCGTCTACGCACTCGCGCTTCTGTTAACCGGAAGCGCGCGCTTAAGCTGGCCGGCGAGCCTGGCGATGGCTGTGCCCCTCTGCGTAATTTATGCTTTCGTTTGCCTTTCGGCCTGGTATCCTTCGCGGGCGCTGCCGCTCGGCTCAGGCCGGCTGGCTCGTGTTCTCGTGGCGCATGTGATGTCGGCATCAGTGGCGGCCGCGATTTGGGTGTTGACGGCGGTGGCCGTCTTCGCGGTGCTGCGCCGTTCCGAAGCCATCCGCGCCGCCGTGCCCGGCATTTATGGTTTGGGCATTGTGGTGTACCTCTTGGCCGTGGCCGTCAACTACGTTCTGCTTGCGATCGATGCCTCGCGCCAGGCCGAGGCTCATGCCGTCGAAGCACGTTTGCTGGCCGGGCGCTCTGAGCTTCGCGCCCTCAAGGCGCAGATCAATCCGCACTTTCTGTTTAACAGTCTGCATTCGATCAGCGCTTTGACCTCAATCGACGCCGCCAAAGCGCGCGAGATGTGCGTGCTGCTTTCTGGGTTTTTGCGCGGCACACTCGGTCTCGGCGACAAGGCCCTCATCCCCTTGCACGAAGAACTGGCGATGGCGCGCAGCTATCTCGCTATTGAGCGCGTCCGTCTAGGTTCTCGCCTGCAAGTTGAGGAGGACATCGAATCGCACTGTGAGGACTGGCCCGTTCCTCCGCTGATTCTCCAACCGCTGGTCGAAAACGCCATCGTGCATGGGATCGCCAACCTGATCGAGCCCGGCCTGATCCGAATCTCGGCGAAACCCATCACCGGCGGCGGCCTTTCTATCGTGATCGAGAACTCGCTCGATGCGGACGCCCCGCCGTCGAAGCGCCCCGGCGGATTTGGCCTGGCTATGGCCAGAAAGCGGCTCAGCGCGCATTATGACGGCGCCGCTAACCTTTTCACCGCCGCCAGAAATGATACCTATCGCGCCGAAATCCGGCTCCCCGAAAATGGAGCCGCCAATCTATGAAGGCCCTGATCGTGGATGATGAAGAGCTCGCCCGTAAGTTTCTCCGCGAACTGTTGGACGGCCACCCCGAAATCGAAATTATTGCCGAATGCGCCAACGGATTCGAGGCGGTAAAGGCCGCCGCGCAATCCAAGCCCGACCTGCTGTTTCTCGATATCCAGATGCCGAAGCTCGACGGCTTCGAGGTTCTGGAATTGATCGGCCTCGGTCCCGCTGTAATCTTTGTGACTGCCTACGATACGTATGCCATGCGAGCTTTCGACGTGCATGCCGTAGACTACCTGCTCAAGCCGTTCAGTAAGGAGCGCTTCGAAGAGGCTCTCCGCGCCGTCAGAGATCGCAAGGGGGACCGCGCGCCGGCCCCCGCCGAATTAGCCGCTACAGCACGCGGCAGCGCGCATCTCGATCGCATCGTGGTCAAAGACGGCTCCCGTGTTCACATCATTCCCGTTTCCAAGCTAGACTACGCTCAGGCTCAGGATGATTACGTCCAACTCGCTTCGGGCGGGAAAAATTACCTGAAGCAACAGACCATCGCCCGCCTGGAGGCTGCTCTAGACCCGGGCCGGTTCGTGCGCATCCATCGGTCGTATATTGTAAATCTCGAGCGGGTGGTCAAACTGGAGCCGTACACGAAGGACAGCCGTATCGCCGTTCTGGCTGACGGCACGCAGCTCCCGGTCAGCCGGTCGGGATACCAGCGGTTACTTGGACTTTTAGGCGGAGGTGCAGAGGAGTAGTGTTCCCAGCAAAGGCACACGCGGATTCGGGCGCTGAGATTCGCCTGTTCGATCCCGAGCGCAGCCCCAAGGACTGGACGGATGTAATTCGTCCTGACCAATGCGCCGTCTTTTTGCGGCATCAAGAAAGCTCCATCCCGCTTTCCATTTCCGGCCGGCCGTTTGCCGAGGCCGATGCCGGGACCTGCATCGTTTTCGACCGCATCGATCACGCGCAGAGCTTCTGTGAAACGAAAGTCCGCGAGTTTCCACATTTATGCTGCGAAATATTCGATAAAGAAGGCCGGGCGCATCCGCCGCTCCTGGTAATCACTCATCCCGATCGCGCCCATCAAGAGGACGCCGGCCCGGTCTGGTCGCGGCGGCGGAAGTGGATTGCCGCCGCGCTCGTTGCCGCCGCAGGCGGGCTACTCCTATTCAATCTCAGAGGTGAGAATACGCTCGCCACG
>JAFAWA010000299.1 GCA_019242155.1 Terriglobia bacterium
CGGAAGAAAAGATGATGTTCCGTTTCATGGATACCAACATCGAAGGGGTGGATCGAAAAACGGCGTTGAAAGAGCTGAAAAACCTTCACGAGAAAGCCTACAAGGACACGCTGACCCCAGGACACCTTTACATCGACGTGGGCTCCGTGGCGGGCGCCGACCTCGTTCGGACGTATTTCAAATCGGCCGGCGCTGACGTTGCGCTGCACATGGACAAAGAGCGACGCGATTGGCGGAGGGGATCGCCTATCGTTATCGGGAATCTGCGTACGAGCTCCGCGTTGCGGGGGATTTTCGAGTCTTCGGATTCGGATGGGCTCGCGTATCGTCTGGATGAGAAGCGCTACGCATGGATGCACATAAGGAAGCCGGACGATCCCGAAATTGAAGCGCTTAGGGCAATTGGCGTGGAGGTGAAACCCGAAGGCGATTTCACTATGCCGTCGCGAGACATCAACTTCGGCGTAGTTTCGCGGTTGCCGAATCCCTCGGGCAGCGGAGTGATGACATTCATCTGCTCTGACGGAACGTTTGCCGCAATGCAAATGGCGTTGGCGCTCACGAAAGAAGATCAACTGCGGTCGTTCTTCAACCGCATGGGCTGGCGCATAGACCGTCCGGTGCCGGATACCTTTGAGATGCTGTTCCATGTTCGTTTATGGCCTGGAGGGATGCATGACCAAGGCTCTGAAGCCAAGCTTGTTTGCTGGCGGCCCCACCCTGGCTAACGGCCACAGCATAGAAGCCAACCCCATTGCGCTTCTATACTCGAAATCGAGGTGGACGCAGTGGCAAAATTCCTCGATTTCATCAAGACGCGAAACGCAGCACCGCAGCCTGTTGCCATTCCGCAACAAGCCCCGATTCAATCAACCCCATCCATTGAAAGCCTGCCTTCAAACGTAAAAGCGCAGGCCGTCGAAGCGGCACGGCCAATAGTCGAAACGGCCGGTAGCGGGTCTACGCCCAAAAACGCTCCGGTTAACCCGCAGGCAACGCCGAATCCGCGCCGCGGGCTCGTGCTCGGGAGGTGAGTGATGTCGTTCATGGATTGGATCAAAAGTCCCGAACGCGCATACAAGGCCGACCCCAGCATAAAGAGTATCTGGAAAGGCGGACCCTACGCCGACCAGGGCTCCGGTTACACCGTTCAGGCCTGCCTCGGAATGAGCGACAAGGGATATCATGGCGGCCTCCATTTCACATCTCCAAAGGGTGAGGAAAAGACGACCTGGCACCGACCGGTGCAGCGCCGCGATCACGCAATGGAGGAGTCGTACAAAGCCTTCCACGGCTGGGTGAAAAGCCATGAAGCGCAACTCGATCGCAAGCAGCCTCGGGATATCAAGAGAACGGCTGCATCGTGGGAGCGCGGACGATGAAGCCGGATTCCGAAAAATCCAAACTGCTGGGCTTCATTCGAGATCGCTTTGGCTCGAACAATGAACCGCAAGCGCCGAAGCCGCCGGCGATAAGAGTCACGAAGCAAGACCGGCTCTTTGCAGAAATACAACACGACCAATCGCTCGCGCGTCTGCGGGATACGACTGGCAGAGAACCTACTGTCGAAGAGTGCAAGGTGCCCGAATCACTGGTAATAGAACGGGCCAAAGGCCGTTTGGAAGCGCGCGCAAAGGCCATTCGTGAAGGCCGGATCGGCAACCGAAAGACGATCAAGAGATCGAGGCCGTCATGGGAACGCTGAAGCTACCTAAGCACTACTTAGGGGACAAGTGTATACGGATTATGCGGTTGATTTTTCAATTGTCGGCTCTCCCGTTTCGGTTGTATAGAAGCGTTCTACGCATCGGTGAATAGGCATGATTTTCATCAATCACCAGAAGTCAGCCACCGCAGCCAAGGACTATTACACCCAGCACATCGCGCCGGGTGACGGGAAATATTACACCGAGGCGAATGCACAGCAGATGAAGGGGCTGTGGCATGGACGCGGTGCAGATATGCTACGGCTGTCCGGCGAGGTTCGGCAAGAGGATTTCTTCAAGCTGTGCGACAACATCAACCCGGTGACCGGCGAACGGCTCACGATGCGCAACGATATCGACCGTCGGGTGATGACGGACCTGACGTTTGATGTACCCAAGTCGGTGACGCTCGCATACGAGCTGGGCGGAGACGGTCGCATCCTCGACAAGTTCCGCGAGTCGGTTCGCGAAACGATGGCGGAAATCGAAATGGAGGTCGCCACACGCGTCCGCAACAAAGGCGCCGACCACGACCGCACGACGGGCAACATTATCTGGGCCGAACATATCCACAAAACGGCACGGCCTGTCACGAAAGACGATCAGCAGACGGTTGACCCTCAGCTGCATGCCCACGCCACCGTTTTCAACGCGACCTTCGACCCGGAAGAGAAACGATGGAAAGCCATCCAGCTTGGCGATATTGTCCGCGACAAAGGCTATTATCAGGCCGCGCTCCATGCTCGCATGGCATCGAAGCTGAAGGCCCTTGGCTATGGCATTGAAAAAGACGGTAACAGCTTCCGGCTGGCCGGAATCAGCCGAGAGACGGTCGAGAAGTTCTCTCAGCGCCACGGCGTCATTAATAAGGAAGCGGAACGTCGCGGGGCGAACGACCCGAAAAGCAAAGCGAAAATTGCTCGGCAGTCGCGTGAGAAAAAGAATCCCGAACCGCGATCGATGGAGGAACTGCGGAAAGAATGGGATTCGCGCCTAAGGCCCGAAGAACGTCTGGCGCTGCGCACCGCGTCCATGGGGACGGAAAAAGGCGATGCGGCGATAACGCCGGACCAAGCCAAGGCCTATGCGCTTGAACATGCGTTTGAAAGAGCCTCCGCCGTCTCGGAAAAACGGCTCAAGGCTGAAGCGCTCGCGCATGCCGTGGGCTGGGTCACTCCGGACGATGTTGCCGACATAGCGCAGCACCCGGAAGTCATCGCCAAAGAACGCGACGGCCAGGTGATGACAACCACCAAAACGGTCTTGCGCGACGAACTGGCGATGCTTCAGTTCGCGAAAGACGGGCAGCGAGCATTCAAGCCTTTGGTCACCGATGCGGAGCAACTCAAGGAAGCGTTGGCTGGCCTCTCGGGCGAGCAGCGGCAGGCGGCATTGCTGCCGCTCACCAGCCGTGACCAGGTGATGGGGATCCGCGGCGGTGCGGGCACCGGAAAAACACATATGATGCAGACCGTTAACGCGGTCATCAACGGTATTGAAAACGGGCAGGGCGAATATAACCGCGTCTTTGCCTTCGCGCAATCGAGCGGCGCATCTCGGGGCGAGTTGCGCAAGGTCGGTTTCAAGAACGCCGAAACGCTGGCCGCGCTCTTCAACAGCGAAAAGATGCAGGCAAATCTGCACCGGCAAGTCATTCTCGTGGATGAAGCCGGGCAGGTCTCTTCAAAAGATATGCGCAGGCTCTTCGATATTGCGAAGAAACAGGAGGCGCGTGTCATTCTCGTTGGCGATTATCGCCAGCATTCGAGCGTCGAGGCGGGCGATGCGTTCCGCCTTATCGAAAAGGAAGCGGGAATCCGTTATGCGCAGCTGACGGAGATCCGGCGGCAAACAACTCCGGGCTACAAAAAAGCCGTCGAGCACATCAGCAGCGGAACACGCTCGGGGGCCCAAAAGGGCTTCGATGCTCTGGACAAAATGGGCTGGATCGTCGAAGCCTCCGGCGAAGACCGGCATCGCCTCCTGGTGAAGGATTACCTGAACGCGCAGGAGGAAGGAAAAAGCGCGTTAATCATCGCCCCCACTCACGCGGAAGGCCAACGGCTTACGGATGAATTGAGAACGGCTCTCAAGCAGCGCGGCGCCCTTGGGCAGGAATACGAATTCATCACCCGTAAATCGACCGGCTGGACGGATGCTCAGAAGGGCGATGCCCGCAACTACGAGCAGGGTATGGTGCTGGAATTTCACCAGAATGCCAAGGGGTTCAAACGCGGCGAGAAGCTTGTGGTCGTCGAGCCGCCCGAGATAAAGGCAATTCCAAAATTAGGCCGCCGCGGCGCTAAGGAAAGTGCCGGGGGGTTAATGGTCTTAAAAGAAGATGGGAGCCGGGCAATTCTGCCAATTGAGCAGGCCCAGCGCTTCGATGTCTACCGCACGCGCGCCGTCGGCATCGCCAAAGGCGATCGTATCCGCGTAACGAAAAATGGCGAGGCGAAGATTGCAGGGCAGGCGAAGTGCACCCGTTTCAACAACGGCGATGTCTTCGCGGTCGAGGGATTTGACAAGGAAGGAAATATCAATCTAGGAAGAGGCCGTTACCTGCCCAAAAGCTGGGGTCACCTGTCTCTCGGTTACGTCGATACCAGCTACGCCAGCCAGGGCAAAACGGTAGACCGTGTATTCATCGCCACCGGCAAGGAATCGCTTCCCGCCTCGAACCAGCAGCAATGGTACGTGAGCGCTTCCCGTGGCCGGGAAATGGCCAAGGTTTATGTAGATGACAAGCAGGAAGTGCGTGACGCCATAGCTCGCACCGGCCAGCGTTTATCTGCCGTTGAACTGACACATACCCAGTTGCGCGCGCCGTGGCGGGAACGTTTCCGGCAGACGCTTGAGCGCAATCGCGTGGGGCGTTTCCTGAAGCAGCGCGCGCAGGCGGTTTCGGATTACATGCAGCGCAAGGAAGGCGTGAGTTATGCCTGATGAGCGGAGCCGTCGGCTCGACGAGATTCTTGGTTCCAAGGGCGCGGATAAGGGTTACGAGAGCGAGCGCCAACATACCGCGCAAGCGTTCAACCTGCACGTTGACATGCGGGGAGGACGGCATTCCGAAGGTTTCGGCTGGTCGCATTACGTCCGCTACAAATGGACGGACGAAGGCAGCCATGAACGGCTTGTCATCCTGATGGGAACGGCGGGCGCAGTCGAAATTGAAGGCCACAATCTCGGCCCTTTGGTAAGCGATATACGCGAGTGCAAGCTGAATGGCGTTCCAGAAATGCTCACGTCCGAAATCGAGCTGAAAGTGGCGAGCGGGCACAAAGGAGCAATCATTCGCAGCGTTAAGATGTACCCCGATTTTGAGGAGCTTTTCAAAGAGATCAAGGGAGAAGACAAAGATGCCGCTAAAGGCGGGTTTGCTCAACGAGTTAGATGATGAAGAGTTACAGGCCGTCATTTCCGGTTGCAACGGATTGCTTCAGCAGCGTGACCGGGAGCGGAAGAATAAGGCGCTCGAAGACGCCCGGGCCATTCTGGCCACGGCGGGGCTGAACCTCAAGGACGTAGCCAATGGGAAAGCGGCGAGGAACGGCGCAAAAGCTCCGACCTATCACGGTGGGCATACGTATCAGCATCCTTCCGACAAAACAAAGGTTTGGAATGCGCGCGGGCAAAAACCTGGCTGGGTCCGTGCCCTTGAAGCGAAAGGGCGGCGGGCGATTGAGGTTGTGCCCGCGAACGACAACAGCGCCGAAGTCCAGCGACCGGCACAGGTAAGTGCGGCCATTAAGAAGGTGGGATAGATGGATTTCGAAGAGTTCGACTGGCGGGCCAGCGAAGAAAGCTATTGGGCGGAATACGGGCCGCTTGCGGTCCAAAACCATTACATGCAGATCCTATTCAAGCGGGAGGCGGCGGGAGATGAGTGTTTTCGGGCGTTTTGCCGATTGGGTATTCGAGCAGTTGTTCCCCCGACGCTATTACCTCTTCAACTATACGGTTTGGGAGCGTCCGGCGATGCGCCTGATTTGCAAGGACGGAACGCTGAGCAGTCTTTACGTTCGCGCTCGGATGCCGGCGTCAAAGAGTTCCTAGCGACAGCTAAGAAGCCGCAATAGCGGCAAATCAAACGAGGTGAAAACAATGAACGCTCGAAGTGTGTTTAAACGCGCCTGGCGCAAGCCCGGCATTCAATTAACGCTCCTGCTGGTAATGCTCTGCACCGCCTGCAGTGCACAGCAGCCCACAGCCACCAAGATATTCGTCCTTTCCGCAAACCGCGGCTGCAAGATAACCACGTACACGCTGGACGGCAAACAGATCGACCCGGAAATCGGAATTGGCGGGTTCACCTGCAACGGCATGGTAATGGACTCGCACGGCAACCTCCTGGTCAGCATCATGAATCGGGGGGTGATGAAGTTCAATTCCGAGGACGGAAAAGGAAAGATGTTCATCGGCGCTCCTTCGGCAAGCGCAATCGCGATCGACCGGAAGCAGATCATCCACCTGCTGATCACGAAGGACACCGACAACTGGCAGGTACGGACATTCAGCCCGAACGGAGCCGGATCGGCATGGCCGATGACCATTAACTTGGCTTACGTTTCTGGGATTGCATTGAACAGCGAGGGGACGCTATACGCTCTCTCGCAAGGAAATTCCGTCATACGGATGTATGAGCCGGACGGAAGGCAACTCGTGCAGTCGATACATACCGGCGATACGCCGAAAGCGATCGCGGTGGCGCCGGACGGCAAGATATACTTTGCCAATTTCCTGAGCGTGACCAGTTTGTTGCCAGATGGAAAAACTCCCGTCTGGCCCGCGCTGAAGCATGCGGCCCCAGGGGGAGGCTTCGACAATCCTACGGCGCTGACCGTCGGCGACGACGGCACCCTCTATATCGGCTATAACGGTGGCTCGGTCGGGATTATCGGCGCAGATGGAAAACCCAGAGGAGGCGTGTTTCAAGCGCTGCCGGATATTCGCGGGATCGCGGTGAGGTGATTACCGGGACCAAGCGTGCTCCGGTTCGCTAGATGAGCGGGTGCGGTCAGCCCATGACTGTTCCCGCTCCTTATCTTTGTGGCAGCGGATGGCATAGTCAACTTGGTCGAGAAGCACAGCACCGCCCATGGCGATACGCGACCACTTGAAGGCCCGGCCAGCGTCTTTGACGAACTCTGACGCAACCAAAGGCGCGAGCATGATGGCGCTCTTCAGGACGTGCACGACCGGAGAAGCCGCGCCATGATGAGGACGGCGCACCGGGATGGCCTGCTCGTACTGGCGCTGCCAATGCCCTTCGTGATGGTTTGGTTGTCCGTCCGCCTGTTGCATTGCACGCAGAGGTTATTCCTTGACAAACAAACGGTCAACCGGAAAGAGAGTTTATGGCGAAAAGAGAAATAATCGACTGCATTGGGAGAAATACCGGCGCGAGCGTCGCACGATACATCTGGCGCTCGAAACCGACGCAAGACCCTTCCACAGGCCTTGCAGTTCGATGCCTTGTTGCCCAGGATGACAAAGGCCGCTTTTGGGCAGGGACAAGAATAGGACGCGGCAGCACTAATCCAGCGCGCCATGAATACTGGCTTGGGCCATGCGCGACAAAGCAGGAGGCGATGCAGTTTTCGCGCGAGCAGACACGCGAGTTCCTTTTCGCATGTGCCTCTATAGCATCCGATGCGATAACCCCCAAGAAGCCCGGAGAGAAGCTGGTCGAGGTCAAAATGGATGATGGTTGGAGTGTGGCGATTAATGCGCCCGGAAAACTTGCCCCGGCCGAACGCAGAGCGATGGCGACACTCGATGGACTTGGGAAAGGCACTCAGACGAAGTCCACCACGCCCAAAAGAAGCATGGCGCGCGACTGGCCATCGCGGTGAAGCCAAAAGCGCATATACTCTTCGGATGGCGAAGCCCGCGCATGCGCACGCAGACAAGCTTGCCCTGTACGAAAAACTGGTCCTGACGATATTGAGGCGTTCCTGAAAAAAATACAAGGCCAAGCTGTGCGAAGCCTATGGGGTCGTCCAGAAGGAATATGTCGAACTGCCGGACGCGCTGCTCGCGAAAACCGGGGAACTGAAGAAGTACTTCGATGCCAGCGTGTCATACGTGGGCGGGCTCAAGCCGAAGGCAACGACAAAGAATAAGGCGAAATAGAGTGAGCGGCCGATCCGAAGGACCGGCCCTCGTGGCCTGCGCTGCCTGCTGCGCAGGAGCCTCGGTCTTCGGCTTGAGTCCGCTCTCATACTTCCACGGCACACTGTTTTGACTTCTCCAAAAGCGGCGGCTCTGCCGCAAGTGTTTTTATCGCCTCCATAATTCCTGTGCCTTGCAGAAACTCTTTCGGATCGCCGCTCTGCCAGCGTGTCCTTCCGCCCGGAACCAGGGACAGTGTTTTTCCGGTTCCGCGTGTCTTCTGTTTTTCTGCCGCATCGTCATTCCCGACATATTGGGTTTTATCGCTATGGATATCAAGATACCCTTGAAACATCGCACGCTGATACGCTTCCAGCTTTTCCTCCGACTTAACGCTTTGGCCGATAACCTCTGCAACCGATACTACCTTTTTCTTCAGGTCGGCACGGCGGTTCTCAATAGCCCGCAAATCGACGGTAATGTGTCCCTTTGCGAGATCGCGGAGGAAATCAGCGACCAGCTTATATTCCGGCGAATTTCTTTCTACCGAGCGATTCATGTATCCGCGATGTTGAATGATTTTCAGGCCGCCCGGTTTATCAGGCAACTCTTGCAATTCAACCGTCGATATGCGCTCACCGCTGCGGCGTATGGAGCCGATATGGGTTTTGCCTTCAATACAGTGCGAGGCGTAGCCGCCTACGCAGTGCTTGAGCTTTGCCCCTTCCTGTTCCAGCGCTCCCGCTTGGGTAAGAAAGGTAAGCGTCAAGTCGCCCTGATGATAATCGGGCGCAAGCGGCAGCCATTCTCCCGCCCGCAGAACTGTTCGCATGGCGTCCAGTGTAGGCTGCTTTCGGTGCCAGGCATCCGCAAGGTCGAATGTCTGCGGCAGAGTTCTGCCCTCAAATAAAGCCTCCGCCACGGGGGGAAGTAGCAGATCGCGCGCTTTCTGATAATCGATCAATGAAGACCGATGTTTCGTCTGCGCGTAGAATTCCGGAAGTACCACCGTTTCGGTGAAATGACGGGTCACATCGCGCACGTCCATAACATTATCTGCATGTGGTTTGAGCGAAGCGTAAATGGAAGCCCAATTCCCACGTGTCTTAGTCATCCATTGCAAGAATAATCTGGAAGGGTTACCTGCATCGAAATCAAAACGATCATACATATGTTGTTTACGGACCCTCGGATGCTGCGGCAAAATCTCGCTCGCCAGATGTTGCGCGAGGTTCATGGTCAGCAGGAATCCGTCCGACTCTTCATTGCGCCGGGAGATGCGCGGGATGCGCTTGGCGAAGTCGGAGCCCTCGATTGCGCTAAGGTGTTCGATAAACCGGTCATATGCTTTAGCCCCTTCATCGAATTCGGCGGGTCTGTAGGCGCTCTCCAAAGCTAGGGATTTAAGGACCGATTCGTCCAGATGAGGCTGGTGTGGGTCAAAATGGCCACCCTGATGCATTAGCATTAAAACACACGGAAGATTTCCGCCATGGCGGGCAAGCCATTCAATAGGAGTGCATTTATAACGATCAAGAGAGTGCTCATCTACTATTACCGTTGCGTTGGGAGATATGCCTTTTTCAAGGCAATGGCGAACCACTTCCGGCAGATTCTTTACGGCCGCAATATGCAATACTTTTGTATTTTGCGGTAAGGTTACGTCACCGCCATGCTTCACCAGATTCCAGAACTTTTCTTCCATCGGTTCATCGCACAGGCACTCTGTCAATGGTGTCTCTATGTGGCCAAAATTCGATTTCTCCACCCTGTTGGGATCGGCGCCGTTAGCTAATAGCAGATCCAGCGGTTTTCCGGGCGATTTACACAGTAAAGGCAATGAAGCAGCCTTGTCAAAGTTGACGTCCGCGCCGGCGTCGATATAGCGCTGCGCAAGCTCCAATGACTTTGGGTGATTCCAAAATATCCAGCTGCTGAGGGCTGCTCCCATGTGATCAGTAGCGGCCTTGCGGTCAGGTTCGTTATCGATAATCCACTCAATGAATGCCGGGGTAGCGCGGGAATAGTTTTGTTGTTGTAGGAACCCTACGATATCAGAATCACCGGCATAGTCGGACATTGCTGAGAGAGTTGGCCATAACTCGGGATGCTGTTGCAGCAGCTTTTTTGCCTTGGCGAAGCGGGCCTTTTCTAAGTGACTCACCAGTTGTTCTTCGAGCGGGCGGGACACGTCTTTCAATCTGCGAATTCAGTGTTAATGGCCAGGTGATATTAATCATTGGTTAATTACTTGCAACAGTTATCGCGTGCATCTATGGGTAAAGGTGCGCCGCTAAAGAACTATGGTTATAATTCCGGCATCGGCACGAGCGACGCCAGAATAGTGTCGGCCTTTGCGATGGCCTCGCGGTCGCCTTCGATTTCGCCATTTCCCTGCGCGATACAGGAACGAAATCGACCGAGGATGTCCGTGAGGCTTTCTGCCAAGGCTGCTACTTCATCGGCGTGGATTCCTTTACCCGCCCGGACGAAGTTTGCGCCACTCTCGCCCAGGGCGGAATCGAGGGCATCGCAAAGGTCATGGCGCGTAGATGGGCTGACCCTTGGTGCAGTTCCCTCGGCTCCCGTCAGAAGCCGTTCCGCCTCACTCGTGGCCTGGCTTAACGCGGCCACCTCCAGCTCGAACTGGTCGCTGGCGCCGTCGACGGCTGAAATCACCTCGTCCGCCTTCGCAATGAGCTTTTTAAGCGCAAGCTGCATCAGGGCATTCTCGTGGCGCAGGCCGTCCACGTAGCACTCATATTGGAGGGTTTCGCAGAGACCGGGCGTGCTCATTTCATGCCTCCTTCCTTGCAGTTGCGCACGAGCGCCTGGGCCGCATAGAAGCCGATGCCGTAGGCTTCGAGCTTCGCGATGATGACGCCGGGCGGATAACCTTCGCGATGCATTTCGGCTGCTTTCGCCCGCGCCCAGTCATCGGCAGGTTTGGTCCAGTCAGTCATGCCGCGCCTCCCTCAGCTTTGGCGATGGCGGCGGCTGCGTCCACCAGCCACAGCGATAGATTTCGCACGCCCTGCGCCAAATCCCGCGCTCCCATGCTTCCGTCATCGTTCGTGCAGCGTGAAGACGGCTGCGCAGAAGGTCGAGCAATTCGGGAGCAGCAATTTCTGTCGCCAGCTGCGGACTCAGATACTGCAGGGATCTTCCGTCTTCGGCGCGGACCTCCATTTCGTCCCAGTTGTGGGGACCGCCGTTGCAGGGCTCGGGCGTTTCCTCCTGAACCTGCTTTTTGGCCTTGGCGAGGGCGGCTTTAAGTGAACGGGCCTGAACTTCGAACGTGGCATAGTGAGGGAAGACGCACCAGGCCGTTACTTCATACGTGTTCATAAGAATTCCTTTTAAGTTGCGTTGATTGTGCTTCGTGGGAACCAGGGGCGGCCGCAGGGCCGCCCCTGGCCAGGCTTACGCCGCTTGCCTCGCGTTCTCGCGCTCGTCAGGACGCTCCCAGAAGAGGGTATGGCCTTGCTCCGATCCCGTCTTCACCAGGCGGCAATTGATGGGCGCAACCAGGCTCGGATCGTCATGGATGCTGAGTGAGACATATTCCGCGCCGCTCTTCTTCGCGGTCTTGAGCCATGCCGCTCCGATTTCACTTGTGAAATCCTCGCCGATATGCATGACGCGGAAGTCCGGCGATTTGTCGCTTTTCTTGGTCGTGTTCGGCTCCAATGTGATCTGAGCCTTGAAGGCGAGAGTCTCGATGAAGCCCGTGAAGCCCGCGCCGTCTTTGGTGAACTTGCCGATGATAGCCATGAGGTAGTCTCCTTTTCGTTGGTGGAGGCCGCACCGTGCAGCCTCGCTTACGGCCAGATACCAGCGGGCGTCTAAGGGAGTGGGTCATAGCATTTTGGGGGCGACCTTCAGGGGGAGCCAAAATGCGTCATTGACCCTAGCGACCGGCGACCGCATCGTGGCCGTCATAAAAGCGAGCGGCATGGGGATTGCGGACTGTAAGGGAAAAGGGGTGCAACCTCGGGCAATCAGCGCATTCAATTCGCGGGCGGAAACAGGGCGGGCGCGATCAAGGCCCGAGGATCTATCCGACAACGGGGAAAGTCAGACGAAGGTTCGCCCCGTGCTCTGTCTGCACTCGGCATCTCCCGTCAGGGGTGAATATCGGGGGCGCGGTGAACCCGCCGAATGCGGATTTCTTTTGCCCGCTTGCGCGTCTTGGCGATATCGTAATTCGACTGCATGCGCATAAGCGTATCCATCCTGACGCCGAATGCCTTCTCGATGCGCAGCGCCATCTCCCCCGAGAGGTCGGCCTTGCCGTTGAGCAGGCTGGACAGGGCGGGGCGGGACACCTGAAGCGCTCTGGCCGCCTCCGTTATCGACAGTCCGGCCGGTTCGATAATCTCCGTCCGGACGAAGTCGCCGGGATGGGATGGATTCTTCATGGGCATGCGGTTTTTCCTTGCATCAGTGATAATCCTCCAGATTGACGTCGCAGAGTTCATGCTCCGCGGCGTCAACGCGGAATGTCAGGCGAAAATTTCGGGTCACGCTCAGGCTCCATGTTCCCTTACGCTCGCCAGTGAGAACATGCGCCTTCCACGCGAACAGGCTCCGCAACTCCTCCGGGCCCTCCATGCCGTCGAGAAAAGCCATGATCTTGCGCAGCTTATCCGCAGCGTCGGGCGAAACCCCCTTGGGGTTGTCTTCCAGATAGAGGCGTTTCAGCCCCTTATGAAGGAAGTTCCGTATCCGCACCGCAGGACTGTAGCCTGTAGCTTAACACTTGTCAACGGCTGGCTCGACGCGCCTGAGTCCCATCGTAAGAAGCTCCGCATGCAGCTGGAAGAACTGGAAATGCTGCTGGTGAAAGCTAGTATCGAGCGGGTCCGTATCGTTGATACACCAGGTCTTGCCATTGAGGCGAAGCATGTTGACAATTAGTTCAACATGCACCGATAAGCGTGCGTCGGGCGGGAACGAATGGGTTATCGTTGCAAACAGGACCACCCGCATAAACGTACCCGACATACTCAGACTACGATCTCAGTGGGCCTGTTCTCGGCATTGATACGCGCGACAAAGCCATCCAAGGGCTTTTCGGGTTCGGCATCGGCGACCGCTTGGGTGTCGTGTTTATCGAGGTCAAGTGCTGCATTGAGGTGTGCCTGCTTTGCGAGCAGTTCCTTAAGCCGGGCCTCATGCTCGAATGGTCTGCCGAGTTGGGCGCGGTAATCGGCGAGGGCTTTCTCCTGGCGTTCGATCTCGCGCTTTTCCGTTTCGGCGTGTTTGTCGAGACTACGCAGGACGTGATCAATGCTCGCGATGGTCCCAAGCGGGCTTTCCGGGTTGAGGTTCGCCTCGTACGTGGCTTTTCCGCGAACATAGATGTCGGGCTTGCCATCCTTGAATTCACTTCCCCGGCTCAGAATGTCGAATCCGCGATAGTACCCGCGAACTTCGAGGGTACGGTCATCGCGCCATGACAGGACCGCGTTGTTGAGAGCTTTACCGGCTTCTTCGCGGGCGCCCTTGCCCGAGAATTCCCGGTTGCCCACCTTCATCGTGAAATCCTCGTCGGCATGCGAATCGCGCGTGGCGATATCCGCAATAAAAGCGTCGTGGCGTTTTTGGGCGCGCTCGATGCGTTCGGGGAGGCTCTTTAATTCCCAACGGATATTGTGCTGCTGGTTAATGTGGGAGGCCCGGAGCTGGTCGAGCTTGCGCACTTCGGTATCGACCCGGACTTTCTCGAGCACAGCCGGGTTGCCCGACGCAATCGCCTTGATCTCGGCGTAGGTGAGCGCACCGCCTTCGAGATCTTCCGCCTCCCGGACGGTTACTCTGCCGTTCATGACCTGATTGATGAAGCGCGCCTTGGTTTCGAGCGTCTGCCACATATAGGCATCGAACGACCCTTCCGTGACATAGCGGTGGATGTGGATTGTCGGGTTTTCGTTGCCTTGCCGCAATATGCGGCCTTCGCGCTGCTCGATGTCGCGCGGACGCCATGGAGCATCCAGGTGGTGCAGGGCGATAAGCTTCTTCTGGACGTTAGTGCCCGCGCCCATCTTCTCGGTAGATCCCAGCACGATGCGCACCCGGCCAGCGTTAACCGAATCGAAGAGCGTCTTTTTCTGCAGGTCGGTATCTGCATCGTGGATATAGGCGATTTCCCTGGCGGGGATGCCGCGAGCAATAAGCTTGTCGCGGATTTCGTCATAGACATTGAATTTATCGCTGGGTGTCGAAAGATCGCAGAAGACCAGCTGCGTCGATTTCCGGTCGTGTGAAGACTGCCAGGTATCGTAGATCTTGTTGATAGCCTTGGAAACCTTAGTGTCGACGCCCTCATCGACAAAACCGCCGACCAGGCGCATGTCGAGCGCGGCCTTCCTCCCATCTCCGGTAATCTTCAGTATGTTGTCCACGCGTGGATCAATTCTCTTTTGCTTCAAGTCCTCGCTGCGCTTCACGAGACCCTGCACATAGTCCTTGAGTTGCGGCGAGGCTTGCGCCGCGACAATTCCGGGCTTCCCTCCCTCAAGTTCAGGACGGGGAAGGTGCAGCATGTCTGCGGTCTGCACGTCCGCGAAGCTGCGGAACATCGACAGAAGCTCCGGCAGGTTGATGAATTTTGCAAACCGGGTG
Source organism: Terriglobia bacterium (assembly GCA_019242155.1). GTDB lineage: Bacteria > Acidobacteriota > Terriglobia > Bryobacterales > Bryobacteraceae > PSRJ01. The sequence continues at coordinate 14,451 of JAFAWA010000299.1, forward strand.
TTCATGCGATAGCCGGAGCCGTCCGGTGCGAGTTCGAGCGCCGTGACGGCCTCCGCGAAGTTGGCGGCCCAGGCATCGAAATGTTCCACGCCGGCGGCTTCGAGCGTCAACGGCGCGAGGTAGCGCTGGAGCGTGTACATCTCAGCCATGGTGTTTGAAACCGGCGTGCCGGTGGCAAAGACGCTTCCACCACCTCGTTCCGCGAGGTAGCGCGTCTTCATGTACATGTCGAGCGCGCGGTTGCTCTCCGTGTTGGGCATCCCGGCGATACGGTTCATTTTGCTCACGAATCCGAGATTCTTGAAGAGATCCGCCTCATCGACGAACAGCCGGTCAATGCCCAGTTGCTCAAATGTCACAGTAGCGTCTTTGTGCTCGCGGTCGGCGCGCTCTTTGAGTTTGGCGTCCAGCCGTTTCTTGGCTTTTTCCAGTTCCTTGACGATGCGGCGATTGTCGCCCTTCTCGGCTTTCGCGCCGCGGATCGCTTCTTCGAGCTGCTCAAGCTGCTTATCGACGAAGCGCCTGAAGGTCTCATCCGAAACCGGCAGAAGCTCGAACGACTTGTGCGAGACGATGACCGCGTCGTAATTGCCGGTGGCGATTCTCGCCATGGCCTTCTGGCGGTTGCCGGATGCGAAAGCGTCTTTGCCCGCGACGAAGATGTTGGCTTGCGGGTAGAGGGCCAGAAACGCCGCGCCCCATTGCTCCACCAGGTGGTTGGGCACCACGATCATGGGCTTACGCGCCAGCCCCAGGCGCTTCATCTCCATCGCGGCCGTGACCATTTCCCAGGTCTTGCCCGCACCGACGCAATGGGCCAGCAGCGTGTTGTCATTCTGCAACATTCGCCATATGGCATCTTTCTGGTGTTTGTCTAGATCGTTCTTGCGCAGTAGCGCGCGGTTCATCCCCGGAAACGTCAGGTGCGAGCCGTCATAGGTACGCAGGCGGATATTGTTGAAGGTGTCGTTGTAGTATCGGGCCAGCCTGTGTGCGCGGGCTTCATCCTGCCATACCCACTCCGCGAATTTATCCTTAAGCTTCTGCTGCGCCTCTCGGGCCGCGATGGTCTCCCCCTGGTTCACTACGCGCGTATCCTTATCGATCTGGTCGTAAATAGTGGGCGTGCGCCCGTTAAGCGCATCGTCGATAAGGTCCGTTGCAAGCGCGCGTGGCGTTCCCCAGCCAGTGGTGTTTGCGACGCTGTTCTTGGCCTCGTAATCGGCATTCACCGCCCAGCTGGCGATAGCGCTTGAATGCGTGACGTTGACGGTATCACGCGCAACCCCCAGGGTCTCGCGGATGAATTCTTTTACGTCGCTCGCCGGAATCCACGATGAGCCAAGGCGCGCGCTGATGTCACCTGGGAGGAGATCGGCGGGCTGGACCGCTTTTAAAGCTTCAACATTGCGATGGAAGCCGTGGTCGAGGCTCATCGCCGCTTCCGCCGTCTTTAGCTTCGCCCGGACATTGCCGCTCAAATAGCGGTCGGCGGTTTCCCAATCGCCCTCGGGATTGCGGTAGACCATGCCGTCTAATTCCTGCTGCATCTGTTTGGCAGGGTGTCCCGTGAGAGACTCCATACGCTCCCAGTCGATGCGGCCGGTCTCGTTAAGCGAGATGGCAAGCGCTTCGGCAGCGGAATCGACATGGGTGGCGGGTGTGTACTTCTCGACCGTGCGCCGGGAGAAGATGGCAGTTTTCGATGCGCGCTTGTGCTCGGCATCGTAGTTTTCCAGCGAGAGGAGGAGAGCCTGGTCGGGATCGCCCGCGAATGCGCGGATGTTTTCACGGGAGGAGAGGGGGCCGTTTCGGTGGACGAAGTTATCGTAAATGTCGTTTAGGAGCTTGCGTGCCTGGATAATCCGCTCTTCCGGTGCGTCTTCGAGCTGAGTCTTAAAGACCAGCCGGACGGCATCGCGCAGGGCCATCATGCCTTTGATGCGCGCCTCGGCGGAAGCTGAGACCAATACCGGCTCGAAGCGGTGGCCGTTTCGGGTAACTAGCTTTCCATCATGGAAAGCGTAAGCACCATCCTTGATTCCGGTAAACGCCTCGGAGTCGAGGATTTTAGGCGGCGGGCCTCGTCCTTCGTCCTTCGGGACGTATGCGCCTATAGGAAGGCGCTCAATGGCACGCTCAAGCAGTTCGGGCGTGAGGGTGCCATGCAAGGTCGGCTCCGACTGCCGGTACATGGTGCCTTCGAGCCGCATGGTGCCCAGCATCATTTCCGGGTGACGCGCGAAATATTCGTTGACCTCAATCGGGCCGTCCGGGCTTTCGACGCTCGCCAAATGCTGCCACGATTCGCCTGAGGGTGCTTCGCCCGGACGGCGCTTGCGCAGGAACAGGATGTCCGTCGTTACTTCCGTCCCGGCATTGCCCTTAAACGCCGTATTAGGCAGGCGTATCGCGCCAATCAGGTCGGCATGCTCAGCGAGGTGCTTGCGGATCGTGTCGTCCAGCTTATCCATGGTGTAGCGGCTGGTCATGAGTGCCATGACGCCACCGGGCCGTGTCTTCTCCAGCGATTTGGCGAAGAAATAATCATGGATGGCGCGCGTGAACTGCCGCTTCATGCTGGAATCGTGCACGCCATAATCGCCAAACGGGACATTGCCGACAACCGCGTCGAAGTAATAGTCCGGCAGGTGCATCTCCTCGAAGCCTTTGTGAAATATCGTGGAGTCTGGATAAAGCTTCTGTGCGATACGAGCGGTGAGGGAGTCGAGTTCCACGCCGGTGCGGTGGCCGCCGATGGAGTCGGGTTGCAGGCCGAAGAAATGCCCGACGCCCATGGCCGGTTCGAGTATCTGCGCGTCTCCTCTGAGGCCAATATGCTGCAGGCCGCTCCATATGGCGGAGATGACCGTCGGCGAAGTGAAATGCGCGTTGGGAGTGGAAGCCCGCGCCGAGGCGTATTCTTCCTCGCTCAGCGCTTCTCGGAGGGAACGGGCCATGGAAGCCCATTCTTCGCGCGGATGTCGTTCGAAAACCTGCGGCATCCCGCCCCATCCGACATACCGCGCAAGAATGGCCTTTTCATGTTCGGAGGCGTCGCGGTGCTGAGATTCCAGTTCCTTAAGGAGCCGGATAGCCGCTAGATTGTCTTTCGCCTTCTCATGCGCTCCACCCACCCCGATACGGTGAGCGTCGGTGATGTGGAAGTCTCGGGTGGGAGTGCGTTCGGGTTCGTCGACAAAGGCTCCTCGGGGAGGAGAAACTCGCTCACCGCCAATTCCCAGGCCTGGTGGTGTTCCATCTTCCTGACGGACACCGCCTGGTAAAGCAGATCCGCGAACTGGTCCGCCGTCTCCTGCAGGACCTCTTCCAACAGGTTCTGCTCCTTTAGCTGGGCCAGCATCGAAGGGTGGTAGCGGCTCCAATGCTCCAAAATCAAGCTGCTGAGGAGGTCTCGGTCGGGCATGGGATTCTCCGGAAGGGGATACCGGCGCGGCAGGCGCAGCGCTGTCATTGTCGGGCACTTCGGAGAACAGATCAAGCTGGTTGGCATAGTCCGGCTTGAGCCTGGCTGTAAATGTCCGGCGATGACCGCGCCCCGGCAGCACCATGATCTCTCTCGCGTGGGTTGCGGAAGGAACTGTAGAGCCAATCGCGGAAATTGCAAGCAGGGCGTGCATGTTAGCCGACATGGAACCCTCCCGCGGCGGAGATGAACGGCAGCGTCAACATTTCTTCGACCGTCTGTGCATGTCCCATCCAGGGCTGGGGCCGGATCGCCTTGACCCAATCGGCGAAGGACGGAATGAAACCCAGATCCTCGCGTACATGCTGTTCGCCGACCCAGCGGACCGGAATCACGCGGCCGGTGGACAGGGTCAGCGTATGGCCGTAGATAGTTTCGGCCATGAAGATGCCTCGGCATGGTGCCTGAGCGCGCGGTGCCGAAAATCGGCAATGATGGCCTTTGAGGCATCGAACCAGTCGTGAATGAATTGGTAATCCTGCGGTGTGCCGCCCCATTTCTTCACGCTGGAGAGGCAGTGGTGATAGGGATGTGCCATGACCTTTCTCCTCAGTAGCTGTGGGTGCTGGTGTGCACGTCGCTGAAACGCGCGTTAAATTCGAGATCGACGGTGCCGGCCGTAACGTCGAGCGTGAACTCTCCGAACGCGCCGTCATTGTTTTCCCAGCCGCCATGCTCGAATTCCAGGAAGTCGCAACAGACGGCTTCAATGCCGGCGGAGAGACCGAACGCTTCGGGCTTGGACTCCGCGCTGCCCCAGCCTACCCGACGCATGACGATCTCTTCTTCAGCGAGCACCACCGGATCTTCGCCTTTGAAAGCCGAGATAGCTTCGATTTGGCCGGAATCGCCTTCGCCGTCGAACGTCACGCTGATACGAGTGATGCCGGCGGCCTTGAGCGTCTCAAACAGAATCCGTTTGTTGTCGCGGGCGGCGTCTTCTAATGCCTTCAGGTAGCTTGCGTATTCGCTTGCAAAACCATTCAAGTCAACCATGTCTTTCTCCTCCGAATGAACGTTGCAAGGCCGCCAACCGGCCTCGCTTCAGGCGCTCCTTAAAGCGGGCGGAATGAGCGACGGCGCAACTCGGAAATTTGCTTCCGCGAGGAATGCCGTCAGGCAGGGGAAATTTCTGATTGCGGCGGAAGCGCCGCCCGCTATGCGCCGGGAAGGAAGCGAGCCGTTGCCGGGCATCTCTGCAATGGGAGACTCGAAAAAGTGGCGGCTGCGGATAACCGGTTGGTTGTAGTGCACGAGGTGCTTCATTTGCAAGAGGGCTTGCCTGCGCCGCGAAAGCGGCTATGATCGTCGCCCGCATGAGCAAGGTTCACGATAAGGTTGGCTGGCAGTGGCTCGGCGTGTATTTGTATCGCGCAGATGGAACCTATTCCGGCGCTGAGTGGGCAAAAACACCCGAGGAGTTCAGAAGGTTACTGCCCTCGATCCAGGAGCAGATAAAGAACCGCGGTGAAGTCCGAATTGCGAACATAGACGATCATCTGGTTTTTCACGCGACGGACAAAGGTATTGAGTGGGACGGCCTTGGGCTGGCGGCGCTGCTCTGCGGCGAGTAGGGTTGCTAGGCCGTTAGGGACCGCCTGGCTCCTCTTCAGAAAATTGCCGGAGCGGGAAAGGGGTCAGTTGTGTCTGGGGTCGTGGAGATTCAGGCGGTTTTCAACGCGCTCCAGGCGGCTCTCCAACCTGTCCATGCGTCCGGCCAACTCCGCGAAGTCCCCGTGTATGTCGGCAAAGCCCGCCCCGATGCGGCTCAATAGCCTGTCCTGTGATGGGGTGCGGACTTTCAGGCTTGCAAGGTCCCCGCGGATAATGGCAACCTGCGCCTGGACGGACGCAAGGCCCTCGTAAAGCAGTTCGTTTGTGACGTTCTCCGGCATGGCTTGCCCGC
>JAFAWA010000305.1 GCA_019242155.1 Terriglobia bacterium
CGGAGGGCTCATAACCGCAATGCACCATACAATGCTCGCACCGCGGATCGTTACCTTGGCCATAGCTTTCCCAAGGTGTTTGCGTCATCAACGCTTCGAACGTCTTATAGTGTCCGTCCGTGATTAAGTAACAGGGACCTTTCCAGCCCTTGACGTTGTAAGTAGGGTTGCCCCACGCAGTGCAGGGCAGTTCCTTCTCGCCCTTTAGAAAGTCCATGTAGAGCGGCGTCTGGCGCACCGCGTATTTCCTCGCGATCCGGTCGATATCCTTGAATTTTTCGTGGATATCTTCGCGGGTCATGAATATCTCGCGGTCGTTTACAGAGGAGTATCCGTAAGCTGGAGCGATCTGGTGGCCGTCGACATCGAACTGCTTGAGAAACTCAAAAAGCTCCTCGATTTCGCGCATGTCGGTCTCTTTGTAAACGGTCGTATTGGTGCAGACCAGAAAACCGGCCGCCTTGGCTGCCTTGATTCCTTCTATCGCCTCGCGGAATACGCCCTCTTTCTCAACACAGATGTCGTGCGTTTTCTCCATTCCGTCCAAATGGACATTGAAGTAGAAGCGCCGGTCCGGTTGGAACTCTTTAAGCCGCTTCCGGATGAACATGCCGTTCGTGCAGAGGTAAATGTGCCGGTTCCGTTCCAGAATGCCGCGGACCAGCTCTCCGATCTGCGGATACATCATCGGTTCCCCGCCGCAGATCGATACTACGGGCGCTCCACACTCATCAACCGCTGCCAGGCACTCTTCGAGCGGAACGCGTTCCGTAATGGTCGACTCGTACTCGCGAATCCGGCCGCAGCCGGTGCAGGTCAGATTGCAGGCATGCAGCGGCTCGAGCATCAGTACGATCGGAAACCGCTTGTTGATCATAGGATGCGGCTGCCGCTTCTCACCGGTTTTGGCTGACAGAATGCGGAACGGGTTGGCGGCGTCGGCTTCGGGGGTCGCCGTCTTTTGCCATTCCGGGCGAGGGCGAAGCTTGTTCTTAAAAATGTACCCGGCAAGGCCGGCGGTCATGGTCAAAGGGAATTTCATACCTATCCATTCGCGTTCGCCCTGGTCTTCGCAAATGAAGCCAGAGCCAGCAGGGGGAAATAGTCCTTGTACAGGTGGTAGTTCAGGTAGAAAACCTTGGGGAATCCGGTCCCGGTAGCCAATTCCTCATCCCAGCTTCCTTCCGGCTTTTGCGTTTCGAGCAGATACTCGATACCGGCTTGCACGCTGCGGCTGTTGGAGTCGCCGCCGGCAAGCAGGCCGAGGATGGCCCACGCTGTCTGGGACGGGGTGCTGGGCGCGGGCGTGAAGTAGCCCCTGTCGTAGCTGGCACAGCTTTCGCCCCAACCGCCATCGGCATTCTGGATGGAACGAAGCCATTCCCCAGCCCGCAGAACGTGTGCCTCGCGATCATCCTCCCCGCAAGCGGCCAGCCCTCGGAGAGCGAAACACGTCCCGTAAATGTACGCCACGCCCCAGCGCCCGTACCAACTCCCATCCGGCTCCTGATGGCGCACCAGCCACTGGACCCCGCGATCTACAGCGGGATGCGCGCGGCTCAAACCGTGAGCGGCCACCGCCTCGAGCACCCGGCCTGTAATGTCGGGACACGCCGGGTCGAGCATGGCATTGTGATCAGCGAAGGGAACCCCGTTCAGAAGCTCCCAATTGTTATCGGCGTCGAAGGCTGCCCAGCCGCCATCTTTCGATTGCATCGCGAGCAGCCAATCGAGAGCGCGCCGGTGGCAGGCTTTTTGCGCCTCCCGGTCACTGCCTTCGGCCCGGCTTAGCGCCAGCATGACCATCGCGGTATCGTCAATATCCGGGTAATATTCGTTGGTGTACTCGAATGCCCATCCGGAAGGTTCGGTGTGCGGACGCTTCAGGGACCAGTCGCCCTTCCGCCGCACTTCTTTCGAGAGCAGCCAGTCCGCGGCGCGCTCGAGGGCGTCCTTTTCCCCTTCGCAGTGGGAGAGGGCATAAGCCGCAATCGCCGTATCCCAAATCGGCGAAAAGCAGGGCTGAAAGAAGAACCGGTTGCCGTCATCCACCATCAGGGTGTTGAACTGGCGGATCGCCTCGACGCGTAAAGGATGATCTTCGCCATAGCCCAACACATCGAGCGCCATCACCGAGTACATCATCGGCGGGTAAATCGCCCCCAGTCCATCGGAATGATGCAACCGTTCGATCATCCATTCCGCGGCCCGTTCCATAGCCCGGCGGCGAACGGATCGCGACCCATGGCGCTCCCACCACTTCAGAAATTGATCTAACCGGAGAAAGAAATTCCGCCAGGTAAACAATGAGGAGTCCGGTTGAAACGCCGGGCTCACACCGGGAAGCCACAATTCATCCAGACTGAAACCGTGCGGAACCGGCCGCTGCGGATTCGCCGCATGCACGAGCGAGAGCGACACGACGATAGCCCGCGTCCAGGACGACATCTGGTACAAAATGTCGAACGGCAAAAGCACGAGCTCGGGAGGAATACTCGGGCTGTACTGCCGGGGATACAAGTTGAACAGACTTAGATTGACCTTTACGTAACTATTTGCCGCCTGAATCCCGCCCAGTTCGAGAATACGCTCGCGAAGCCTTTGCATCCGGCTATCCGCCGGCGCGAGGCCCGCGAGCTTAAGCGCCGTGTACGCCTTGATGGATGCACTGACCTCAGAGGGTCCCTTCACGTAAATGTTGAAGCCGCCGTCCGGAAGCTGCCGCTCCAGGATAGAGCAGACCGCCTTGTCAATCAGTGCCCGCGTCGGAGGTGCCCACCGGCCGTTCTTCGGTGGATAGAGCCAAAGCTGAAAGAGAATGTAATCGGACTCTAATGTGCTATCTGCCGTGAGTTCGCCGCACCAGTGTCCATTTGCCGACTGTAAGGAGTTGACGTATGCCGCCGAGCGGTAAACGGCCTGATGCGTCGCGGCTTCCAGAATGTTCTTGATCTGAAGGGCCGTGCTCATCGGATTGAGACAGTTAATTCCGCCGGTAAAGAGAACCGCACGTCTTCATCCACCATTTCGATTTCCTCCATTTGCCGGAAACCGTGCTCCTGCAAAAATGCAATCAATTCCTGGACCAGATGTTCCGGCGCCGAAGCACCTGCAGTTACGCCGACGTTCTGGATACCCTCGAGCCAGGCAATATCAATGTCACCCCGGTCGTTAACCAGGTACGAACGGATCCCGAAGTTGGTTCCAACTTCCACCAGGCGCTTGGAGTTGGAACTGTTCTGCGAGCCCACAACCAAGAGCAGTTCGATAGCTGTAGATATGGCTTTGACCGCCATCTGCCGATTCTCAGTGGCGTAACAGATATCCTGAGCCGGGGGACCCTGTATGTGCGGAAACCGCTGTCTCAGGCGCTTGATGATGTCCGAGGTCTCATCGAGACTGAGCGTGGTCTGCGTCAGATAGCGCACGCGAGTGGGATCCGGCAGTTCCAACCGGTCCACATCGTCCACTGTCTCCACCAGGTAACTGCGGCCGGGCACCTCACCCAAAGTACCGATGACTTCGTCGTGATCTTTGTGGCCGATCAGCACGATGCTCGAGCCTTCACGCGCGAACTTCACTGCCTCCAGATGAACCTTAGTAACCAAGGGACACGTGGCGTCGATCACTTCGAGCCGGCGCTCTTTGGCCTGCCGGCGGACTTCGGGAGCCACACCGTGGGCGCTGAAAATGGCGCGCGCCCCTGCCGGCACCTCATCCAATTCCTCAACGAAGATCGCGCCCGCATCGCGCAGTTCGTCGACCACGTGCTTGTTGTGCACGATCTCTTTGCGCACGTACACGGGCGGCCCATACAAATCGAGCGCGATCCGGACCACATCGATGGCCCGCACCACGCCGGCACAAAACCCGCGCGGCTTCAGCAGAAAAATCTTGCGGTCCCAACCGTCAGAATTTATAGAGAACGGCCTCAGACGCCTCGCACTAGTTGACATGAAAGCATCGATTATAACAGGTGGGTTACCAGTTCGCGGCGAAAACTCGAATCTGCAATAGTTTGGGGACATACAACAAACGCCGCGCGTTCCCTATGAGAGACTCGCTTTATGCCGGAATCCGTTGCGTTGGAAGCAATAGACGGCCTTCGATTGCGGCTGGTCGCGGGCAAGGCTGGTCTGCGCCGCATAGAGTTTCGCGGCGCCGGAGAGAGTGACGCGGCAAGCAATGACCAGGACAATCTGCGCCCGCTCTTGGACGAAGCAGCCAGGCAACTGAGAGCGTACTTCAAGGGATCGCTGCGTGTTTTTGATTTGCCGCTGGAACTGTCCGGGACGAGCTTTCAGACGCGGGTTTGGCAACTGCTCGAGAAGATTCCCTATGGCCGGACGCGCAGCTACCGCGATCTGGCGGTGGAGTTGGGAATGCCTCTGGCGGTCCGAGCCGTTGGCGCGGCCAACGGGGCGAATCCGCTGCCGATTGTGATTCCCTGTCATCGGGTGATCGGCTCCAATGGAAGGCTCGTCGGATACGGCGGCGGACTACCGTTCAAAAAGCGGCTGCTTGCGCTCGAACAGTCCTTCGCCGGCGGCTTACAACTGAGTTGAGCGTCCTTCCGGGGCCGGCCGGGTGATCGCTCTCGATACGGCTTACAATAAATTCAATTTTGGAGGAAACTATGCGCCTCTTCACCCTGGTTCTAGCATTCGCCGCGCTAGGATTAGCCGATACCGTTGTCATGCGCGATGGCCGCGTGATCCATGGGAACTACCTGGGCGGGTCCCCGCGGCAGGTAAAACTGGAAGTCGGAGATCAGATTCAGACGCTCGATATCAGTGACATTTCCCGCATCGAGTTCGCAGGGGCCGCCCCCGTCACCTCGGCCGTGCAGCCGCCGCAACGCCCCCGTTTCGACTCACCCCCTCCGCCGCCGCCAGTTTCTGCGCAACCCCCGGCGCCACCTCCGCCCCCAGCGCCGCCTGCCGCCCCAGCTTACACGGCCGGTATTCAGTTGCCGGCGGGAACGAATTTCGTAATCCGCATGATTGACGGCGTCGATTCTGAGGTCAATCGTGTGGGCCAGTCCTTCGCCGCAAGTCTGGACGAACCGGTCGTGATTAACGGGCAGACCGTCATCCTACGCGGCGCGGACGTGGTCGTGAAGCTCGTCGACGCACAAGAATCGGGAAAGCTGACCGGACGCGCGGAACTGACTCTGGATCTGATGTCGGTCCGCGTGAACGGAAACATGGTGGACATCAACACCGAGACCGTTTCCCGCGAAAGCTCGTCGCGAGGCGCCCGCACCGCAAAGGTCGCCGGCGGCACGGCGGCATTAGGCGCGATCATCGGCGCAATTGCCGGAGGCGGCAAGGGAGCAGCGATTGGAGTGGGCGCCGGCGCGGCTGCGGGGGCCGGCGCGGAGGTTGTAACGAAAGGCCAGCGCGTGAAGATTCCTTCCGAAACCCGCCTGACCTTCGTGCTGAACACGCCGGTGCAGTTTTAACTGTTACTCCAGGCGCTGTAGAAGACTGGCCGCTTCGGCTTCGTCTATGAGGACAAAACGGGAGACGGACTCTTCGTACGCGTAGACATCGGCCTGCTTGAGTTCGAACCACCAACCATGAACGCGCAGTTGGCCGGCCGCCATGCGGTTACTGACGGATGGATACGTTTTTACGTTTTCCATCTGAACAAGAACGTTGCACTGCGAAAGCCGGTTGTGCGGTGCAAGCGTCGGGTCCAGGACTGCATCTTTTCCGAGTCTTTCGAGACTGCCCTCGCCGTGGCGCAGCCAGGAGCGGAGGTTCGGCGATTCCACTCGGTCGCGGCCCCGAAGTAAGGCGTGCATCGCGCCACACTCCGAGTGGCCGCAAACAATTATGTCAGTGACCGGAAGGTTGGCGAGCGCGAACTCTATGGCGGCAGCCTCCGAGGGACCACCGGAAGGCCCCTGCTCGCTCGCAGCCGGCGGAACCAGATTGCCTACGTTCCGCGTGACGAACAGGTCACCGGGATCGGCCGACGCGAAGAGGTTAGGAACGACCCGGCTGTCCGAGCAGGCGATCAGTAAAGCATCAGGCGCCTGACCGAGCGCCAGGCGCGCGAACCTCTCGCGGTATTCGGGCTGGAGATTCTGCCGGAATGCAACGATTCCCTGGATGAGTTTTCGCATGCGAAGTGAGCTAACGAGTTTCGCGGGTCAAGCAGCCGCGCTGATGCCCGCGGACGCCGCTCGCCTCTATTTAGTTTGCAGCGGAATGACCGTCACTTTATCGGCTTCTATAGTGACCTTTTGATTGATTTCGCCGAACCTTGGTGAAGAGACATGCAGATTGTAAGTACCGGGGTTGAGCAGCAGGCCGCCGCCAACATTGTTCAGCTCGTCGATATATCCATAAAACCGATCATTGATATACACCGCGCCCGTATCGCCGCCCGACACCGAAAGGAAGGACTCCGGCTCTCCGCCGCCGAACCGCAGACGTCCAAAAGGCGGCTTGGCGGGTTCCAACATCTTCATCGTGTATTTGATATGAGCCGTTTTGTGCTTCTGCACCGTTACCTTGGTCGTGAAATCGTCATACCGCGGGTCTTTGATGGTGACCTCTACTTCGCCGACCGGAGCCGGATACTTCTCCGCGATCGTAAAACGGGTCGCCGGTCCCGCGTACTGGCCGTTAATGAATACCCCGGCATCGCCCGGTTTACCGACGGCCTTGACATAGCCGGTATCCTGGGCCGCCATTGAGCCGGCGAAAGCGGCGCAACCAAGCACCGCAATTACACTGTGTAATTTGAATTGCAATTAATCCCTCCCTTTGTTAAATAGTAAACCGATTTGATGTAAGCGGGCCGCTCGCGGCACGGGTGTAAAATGGCAGCCACGAAAGGGACCATATGAGCGCGCCCGAAAAGACCACGCGAAAGACAGCCTACCTGCAGGCTGCCGTCCGCATCGCCGTCGCCTTGTTGTTCTTCCAGCACGGAGCGGAAAAGATCTGGGGCTTCGCAGGCGGGCGCGTGGATCACAACTTCGCGACCCTTCACGGTTCGCCGGGCCCTTGGAAGTAGTCGGGGGCCTGCTGATCATCATCGGCTTGTTCACACGCGCGTCTGCATTCATCCTGTGCGGGGAAATGGCGGTGGCCTACTTCTCTCGCTGGGCCGCGCGCGGCTTCTGGCCATCACCAATGGAGGTGAGGAGGCCGTGCTCTTCTGCTTCATTTTCCTCTGGCTCGTCACTTCCGGTCCGGGCCCCTGGAGCCTCGATTACCTGCTGAGCGGGCGTCGAAGCTTCCGCCGCTGTGGGAGCCGGCGCCTGGAGCCTCGATCACCTGCTAGTAAAGATGCGGAACCGCAAAGCAGCCGGGCCGCGCCCACACCAGCGGCACCTTGAGCCAAGTCTCTGATTTTGCTATGCTCGAAGCGTTGCAATCATAGAAAACGGTCTCTCCCGGCTTGTGTGGCCGGGCCTACCTTGAGAGGTTCAAAATGTCAGGCCATTCCAAGTGGGCAACCATCAAGCACAAAAAAGCTGCCCTCGATTCTAAGCGCGGGAAAATGTTTACGCGCATCATCAAAGAAATCACCATCGCCGCCCGCAATGGAGGCGACCCCGACGCCAATCCCAGGCTCAGAACCGCTATTCTCGCGGCTAAAGCGGTCAGCATGCCGGGTGACAACATCAAGAAAGCCATCATGCGCGGCACCGGCGAATTGGAAGGCGGGCAGATTGAAGAGGTAATGTTTGAAGGGTACGGCCCCGGCGGCGCGGCGGTACTAGTGAATGTGGCGACCGATAATCGCAACCGCACCGTAAGCGAGATTCGCCACGTCTTTTCGAAAAACGGCGGCAACATGGGTGAGCAGGGGAGCGTCGGATGGATGTTTGAACGCAAGAGCCAGATTTTTGTGCCCCTCGACAAAACGACCGAAGATCAACTGATGGCCATCGCGCTCGATGCCGGCGCCGACGACATACGCTCCGACGAAGACCGCTGGGAAATTCTTTCGCCGCCCGAGGCTCACGAGGCCGTGCTCAAAGCCGTTGCGGCCCACAATCTCCCGTCAGAAGATGCGAGCATCGCTTTCGTGCCCAAGAACCTGGTGAAACTCGAGGGCAAGAACGCGAGCAGCATGGTGCGCCTTAACGAAGCTCTCGAAGATCACGAAGACGTGCAGAACGTCTACTCCAATTTCGACATAGACGAGAAGGAATTAGAGGCGCTGGCCTAACCGTGCGCGTGCTCGGCATCGATTGTGGTTCCGAGAGGACCGGCTATGGTGTGATCGAAAGCGATGGCGTGGCGCATCGCATTGTAGCCGCGGGAGCGATTCTTACCAATCGTAAGTCGGCCTTCGAGCAGCGCCTGGCCGTGATTGCGGCGGGGCTGCGCGCTCTAATTCAGCAGCATTCTCCGGAAACTGCCGCGGTTGAAGAAGTGTTTTACTCGGCCAACGTCAAAACCGCCCTGAAGCTGGCGCACGTGCGTGGGATCGCGTTGCTGGCCGTAGCGGAGGCGGGCATGAGCCTTGCGGAATATTCGCCGCTCGAAGTCAAAACCAGCGTTGTTGGGTATGGCCGCGCGGAAAAATGTCAGGTGCAACAGATGGTGCGTTCGCTTCTCTTTCTTCCGGAGGCCATCTCCTCCGAAGACGCGTGCGACGCTTTGGCCGTGGCCATTTGCCACGCCACGCATCAGGCTACCAACGAAAGATTCGCTCGTGTAGGGGCGCTCCGATGAGGGCGGTGTGGTTGCTCTGCCTGGCGGGCGCCGCCCTGGGCGCCGATAGCCCTTCGCTTTTCTATTCCAAATCTTTCCCGGCAAGCAAACCGGCTTACGTCGAGATTAAGCTGACTAAAGCCGGCGCCGTGGAATATCGCGAAGCGCCTGACGAGGACAGCCCCATTCAGTTCCGCTTGAAGGACTCCGAGAGCGAGGAGATTTTCAGTCTGGTGGACAAGGCAGGATCCCTCAAGCGGCCGCTCGAAGCGCCCACCAAAGTGGCCTTCATGGGAATGAAGACCTTCCGTTATGAAAACGGGACCGAGAAGAACGAAGTCAAATTCAATTACACGCAGGACACGTCGGCACAAGCCTTGGCGGACTGGTTCGAGCGCATCGCCGAAACAGCGCAGCGGCGGATCGATCTGGAGCGTGTGATTAAGTATGACAAGCTGGGCGTCGTCGATTCCCTGCTCCAGCTCCAGATCGCCATGGACCGCAAGCGGCTATTGGCGGCGGACCAATTTCTGCCGCTGCTCGATCGTGTGGTGAACAACGAATCCTACATGCACACCGCCCGCGCGCGCGCTTCCGAAGTGGCCGGCCTGATTCGGGGCGTCAAGCAGTAACTCGCGCACTCGGATGATACTGCGCCACCCGCGAGGGTCTGTCTGAAAACGGCAGCGCGATCTGTCCCGGCCTGGAGAAAATAGGTGCTTGGGACCCGCTTGATAAAATGGCCCCTAGTGCAGCACATCTACTTTGATCACAACGCCACCACGCCTCTGGACCCGGAAGTGTTCCAGACGGTGGTCGCCTGTCTCGATCAAAGTTATGGAAACGCCTCCAGCATTCACTTCTTCGGGCAGTTGGCCAAGCAGCGGCTCGAAGCCGCGCGACGGCAGTTGGCCGCGCTCATTCACGCCGCTCCGCCCCAGATCGTATTCACCGGCGGCGGTACGGAGTCCGACAACCTGGCGGTCCTCGGTGTAGCTCGCGCCGCTTCAGGCCACCGCCACGTCATCACTACCGCCATAGAACATCCTGCCGTCCTGTCGGCTTGCGCCCAACTCGAGCGCGAAGGCGTCGCGGTAACCCGCTTGCGGGTCGGCGCAGCGGGCGTTGTGGATCCCGATCACGTGCGCGCCGCGATCAGCTCCGCCACCGTGCTGATCTCCGTCATGCACGCGAATAACGAACTCGGAACGGTCCAGCCGATTGCGGAAATTGCGCGAATCGCCCGCGAAGCCGGTGTTCCGCTGCATGTGGATGGCGTGCAGGCGCTGGGAAAAATACCGGTCGACATCGCAGCGCTCGGCGTCGATCTGTACAGCATGAGCGCCCACAAACTCTATGCCCCGAAGGGAGTGGGAGCGCTGTACGTGAGAAAAGGTGTGCACCTGAAGCCTTTAACGTTCGGCGGCCATCACGAACGCGACCGCCGGCCCGGTACCGAAAACGTGCCCGGAATCGCCGGATTCGGCGCTGCCGCCGAAATCGCCGCCGAGCGCTTACAGTTCGAGGCCACCCGGATTGCCGCCCTGCGCGATCGCCTCGAGGCCTCTATCCTCGCGCGCATTCCCGGCACCGGCGTAAATGGTGCCGCTTCGCCGCGTACTCCCAACACCACCAACATCTATTTCGATGGCGTAGATGGCGAAGCCTTAGTAATCGCCCTCGATCTCCGCGGTTTTGCCGTCTCCACCGGTTCCGCCTGTTCGAGCGGCGCCGTGACCCCATCCCATGTGCTCACCGCGATCGGCTTATCCGCGCAGCGTGCGCGCGCCAGTATTCGTTTCTCTTTAGGTACCTCCAATACCACCGAACAGATCGACGCGCTTGTAACCGCGATCGAAGCTTCCGTCGCGCACCTGCGCAGGATCTCCGTACATGCCTGATCGGCCCATAGCGGTCGCGATGAGCGGCGGTGTCGACAGCTCGACCGTCGCCGCGCTCTTAGTGCGTCAAGGCCAGAGCGTAGTCGGCCTCACCATGCAGCTCTGGAATCAGCGCCGCCTGCCGGAATTGTCCTCCGACAGTCCCTCGCGGTCCGGCCGTTGCTGTTCGCTCGACGATGTCTACGATGCGCGCCGCGTAGCCGAGCAGATTGGAATTCCCTATTACGTCGTCAATTTTGAAGAGCAGTTTGAAGAGCGGGTCGTGCGCCCGTTCGTCGCCGAATATCTTGCCGGCCGCACCCCGGTACCCTGCACGCTTTGCAACAACGACATCAAGTTTGACCGCTTCCTCGAACTGGCCGATTCCGTCGGCGCGGAACGAATCGCGACCGGCCACTATGCTCGTATAGGCTACTGCGAGGCGTCCGGCCGTTACCAGTTGCGCCGCGCGGTAGACTCCGCGAAAGATCAGACCTATTTCTTGTTCGGCCTCACGCAGCCTCAGCTCGCGCGCACGCTCTTTCCGCTCGGTGAGTTGACTAAGCCCCAGGTGCGCGAACTGGCCTGTTCCCTGGATCTGCCCGTCGCGGCCAAAAACGATAGCCAGGAGATCTGTTTCGTACCCAATGGCGATTACGCCGGCTTCCTGCTCGCTTATCTAAAGGAGGCCGGAGCCGCTCTACCGCCTAATTACGGCGAAATCGTCTCTGAAAACGGGACCACGCTCGGGCAACACCAGGGCGTACACCATTTCACCGTAGGCCAGCGGCGCGGTTTGGGCATCGCTACCGGCGAACCGCTCTACGTGATTGCGACCGATGCGCGCTCCCAACGCGTGGTCGTCGGCGGAAACGACGCGCTTCTTCGAGATCGTTTCTTCGCCGCGAGCGTGAACTGGATCTCTATCGAGCCCCATTCCCAGCCGGTGCGCGCCCAGGTGAAGATTCGTAACAAGCACCTCGCCGCTCCGGCCTGGATCTACCCGTCGCCCAGTCTCGATCGCGCTGAAGTGGTATTCGATGAGCCGCAGCGCGCCGTTACCCCAGGCCAAGGCGCGGTGTTCTACCAGGACGATCTCGTCTTGGGCGGGGGCTGGATCGAGTGAGCGCATGCGCCGCCGCTCCTGGCTTCGCAATTCCCTTGAATTTGTCCTTGCGCTAATCGTCCTGAAGTCCCTCGAGTGGTCGCCGCTTCCGGTCGCGCACGCCGTGGCCCGCTGGTATTTGCAGCTGGTCAACTTGGCCCTGCCGCGGCTCCGTCGCGTGGCGTCCCAGAATCTGGCATTAGCAATGCCGACGCTCACGCCGGCCGAGCAACACGTTGTCATCACGGGCGTCTTTCGATCTATAGCGCGTGTGCTGGTGACCGTTGCCAAACTCCCCTCGCTCCGCCGCGAAAACCTCGACCGGTGGATCCGCTTCGAAGGCTCCGGCCATTTTGAAAATGCGCTCGCGTCCGGCCGCGGCGTGCTCTTCGCCACCGCCCACCTCGGCAACTGGGAACTGAGCGCTTTCGCGCACGCCCTGGCAGTTAGCCCGATGCACGTAGTGGTGCGGCCGCTCGACAATCCGCTGCTCGATCGGTTGATCGAACGCCGCCGCGCTCTCTGCGGGAATCACATCATCTCCAAGCGGGAGCCCGCGCGGCCCATTTTAAAAGCGCTTGCCGCCAATCAAGCGGTGGGCATTCTGATCGATCAGAACGCATCGCTCGATTCCAGTGTCTTCGTGGATTTCTTCGGCCTGCCGGCGGCCGCTTCCACCGGCTTTGCGCGCATCGCCGCGCGTAGCGGCGCTATCGTCATTCCCGGATTCGCGCTGTGGTCCGAAGCGGAACGCCGTTACATCCTGCGCTTCGATCCGCCCCTTGCTTTGAGCGGCGATTCTTTGCGCGATACGCAAGCCTTGCAGAGCCGTCTGGAGGCGGTCATCAGGCAATATCCCGATCAGTGGCTGTGGATTCATCGCCGCTGGAAGACCCGTCCTCCCGGCTCGCCCCCTCTGTACGAAAAGGAACCGGTGACGCGCGCTCCCCTGTAGTATTCTGAAGCGGGCTTTCATGAACCCCTTCCCTAGGTCCCCGCTCCACGGTAGCGTCTTCGCCCTCGTATTAACCGCTGTCGCCGTTCTCGGTTCGCTTCTCATCCGCCCCTATCTCGAGTTCGCCTTCGTCATGTTTTTGGCGGCAATCTGGGTTAGTACCTGGTATTACGGCCGCACCGGCGGTTTCGCCGCCACCGCTTTTTCCTGTCTTGCGTTCCTGGCGTATTTCTTCGGCTCCGGACTCTATCCCGGATCGCTCACCACGTCGGTCTTTCGCATTCTGTCGTTTATTGTGCTCGGACTGTTTGTCACTTGGCTTACGGCTTCCTGGCGCGAGAGCCGCAGGCTGCTCGATTCCACGCTCTCGAGCATCGGCGATGCGGTGCTCGCTACCGACAAAGAAGGCCGCATCACTTTCATGAATCCCGTGGCCGAGACCTTGACCGGCTGGCCCGTTCACGAAGCGCGCGGAAAGAGCGTGACCGAGGTCTTGCGCCTGATCGATGAGACCAGCCGCGAGCCCATTGATGTTCCCCTTCTCCGCTCCTTACGCGAGCGGGTGATGGTAAGTTTGCAGGACCGGCCCCTATTGATTGCGCGCAGCGGCGCCGAAGTGCCCGTGGAGCAGACCGCCTCTCCCGTCCGCGAGGATTCGGGCGAACTTCGCGGCGGCATTCTGGTCTTCCGCGATATCAGCAAGCGCCGCCAGTTGGAAGAACAGGTCATCCACGCGCAGAAGATGGAGGCCGTCGGCCGGCTCGCAGGCGGTGTGGCGGGCGATTTTAATAACGTCCTCACTGTGATCACCGGCTACGCAGAACTGCTCCGCGGCGAAATGGCCGCCAATAATCATCTGCGCCGATTTGTAGATGAGATCATTTATGCCGGAGAGCGGGCCGCTGCGCTGACGCGGCACCTTCTGGCGTTCAGCCGGGGCGCGGGTGCGCAACCTCGCGTGCTCGATCTCAACTCCGTAGTGAACAACATGGAGCCTATGCTCCGCCGGTTGCTCGGCCAGCCGATCCAATTGATTCTTCTCCAGGGCCCCGGCCTAGGACGCATCAGAGCCGATCCTTCGCAGATCGAGCAGGTCGTTATCAATCTCGCCTCTAACGCCCGCGACGCAATGCCCTCGGGAGGCAAACTCGTCATCGAGACCGCCAACATCGATTTAGACCCTGCCAACAGCAAGAATCTCGGCGTCAAACCCGGCTCTTACGTGATGATGGCCGTGAGCGATACCGGTGCGGGTATGGATTCCGAAACGCGCTCCCGCCTGTTTGAACCGTTCTTCACTACCAAAGATCCCGGAAAGGGCAGCGGTCTTGGTCTCGCAACCGTGTACGGAATCGTCAAGCAGTATGACGGCCAGATTACAGTCTATAGCCAGCCTGGCTGCGGCACTATTTTCGAAATCTATCTGCCCTGTGTTGTGGAGTCTACCGCCCCAACCGACCGTAAGGTTTCTCCCAAAGGTTCGGAGACAATCCTGATTGTGGACGACGAAGACGGTGTGCGCCAGTTAATCTGTGCGATCCTGAAGTCTCACGGCTACGATGTGCTCGAAGCCAATAATGGCGGCGCAGCGTTGGCGAGCTTTGACAAGAACGGTCACAAGATTGACATGGTGCTTACGGACGTTGTGATGCCGCAAATGAACGGGTTCGATCTCGGCCGCGAGTTAGCTGCGCGTACTTCCCATTTGAAGATTCTTTATATGTCGGGTTTTCGGGACAATGCTCCGGGCGCCGTTTCGGGCGAGCCGCCCAAAGCTTTTCTACAAAAACCCTTCACTCCGGACGTTCTACTGTCCAAAGTGCGCGAAGTGCTCGACGGGCCGGATCAACATTGACGCGTGCCCGCGATCTGCATCGTCTTTTGCGCGGCGTTCGCTGCTTTTTGACCCTCTGTTACCTGTTGTTGATCATCGCCGCCGCCGATGCGCTTGCGCAAGAGCAGCCTCCAGTGCCGCAAGATCCATCTCAGGCAAGTCAGGGAACCGATCGGGCAGCGGACGCCGAAAATTGGAATCTGTTTTATCAAGCTACGTCTATCGGTCAGTATCACGGCACGTTTCATTCGCCCTACTCCGGCCCATTCAGTTTGCAGGACTCTGTAGAACGCGACGTCTCGCTCACGACGACTCTTTTCTTCGGGCTTCGTTTGGAGAAAAACACGGCTCTCTATTTCGATCCGGAAATCGCAGGCGGACGCGGATTCAGCGGCGTAAACGGACTTGCGAATTCATCCAACGGGGAACTTCCGCGCGTAGCTTCAGCTACGCCTAAACCTTACTTGGCCCGCCTGTACATCTATCACGATTTTTCGCTCGGCCCGGAGACCGAGCCGGTGGAGAGCGATGCCAACCAGCTCGCGGGCGTCCGCCCGGTCAATCGCTACACCATCACGGTGGGCCGCTTCACTCTGACGGACTTCTTCGATAACAACCGCTACTCGCACGATCCCCGAACGCAGTTCATGGGCTGGGCCGTCATGTTCAACGGAGCCTGGGATTATCCCGCCGACGTCCGCGGTTACGACTGGGGATGGGTGCACGAACTACACTTTCGCCATTGGTCGTTTCGCTACGGCAGCGGCGCCATGCCGAGAGTCGCCAATGGACTTCGTTTCGACCGCCGGCTCTTCGTCAATCGCGGCGACGTCTTCGAAGGTGAATACGACTTCAATATCCGCAAGCACCCCGGCGTCGTGCGGCTGCTTAATTATGAAAACCACGCCAACGCCGGTACCTATTCCCAGGCTATCCGGCAGGCAGAACTCAGCGGCGGTCCTCCTCAGGTAACTGCCACGCGCCGCAACGGAACCCTCAAATACGGATTCGGTCTGAATGCGGAACAGGAGATCACCAAGAATATCGGTGTCTTCGGGCGTCTCGGCTGGAACGACGGCAAGACCGAAAGTTTCGCGTTCACTGCCGTCGATCGCTTAGCCACCGCCGGCGTATCTGTAACAGGCGAGCGTTGGCGGCGCCGCTTCGACACCGCGGCCAGCGAAGTTACGGTCAGCGGGCTGTCCGGTGTGCACGCACTTTACCTATCGCTTGGAGGCAACGATTTTCTGATCGGGGACGGCCGCCTCCGCTACGGGCCGGAGTGCATCTGGGAGTCTTACTACAACGCGCGTCTCGTCCCTTGGTTCTTTGCAGGATTTGATTTCCAGCACGTCTGGGATCCCGCCTACAACCGCGACCGCGGCCCGGTGAACGTGCTGGCTCTCCGGTTCCACATCGAATTCGGAAAAGACGCATTCACCGGGCACGGCCAGCCGTAGCGGCCATCCATAGCACCTCTTCTTGTTGGTGCGATTTCTAACAATCGTTCGTTTACACACAATGCCAATGGCCAAATTTTTCGGGTAGCGCAACACGAACGCGAATCCGGTGCTTAAACCATGGCATGGTGTTACACTGCGCCCTGCGCCAAGGAGGACTCGTGTTCCGCAGAACACCCAACGTTCACCGATTAGTAACGTGGATCGGCCATGCCGCCGTTCTGGCAATGTGCATCGTTACCGCACGTGCACAGCAACCCTCTACTAATGACACCGTGAGATTTTTGGAACAGGCCACTTTCGGCCCCAATTCGAATCTCATCACTCAAGTGCAATCTCTGGGCTTTTCGGCTTTTCTCGATCAGCAGATTGCCCTGCCGGTTTCGGGCTACCCTCCGCTTCCGCTGCAGCCCACAACCGTACCCAGCACCTGCACCGGAACCTGTGTGCGTGACAACTACTCGATGTATCCGGTGCAGGTTACCTTCTTTCAGAATGCAATCAACGCGCCCGATCAACTGCGGCAGCGTGTCGCCTTCGCCTTACAGCAGATTATGGTTACTTCCGGCATCACGATCACTCAGCCAAGCTGGATGACTCCTTACTTGCAGATCTTCGAAAATGATGCGTTCGGAAATTTCCGGACGTTATTGGGCGATATTACGTTGAATCCCGCCATGGGCCGCTATCTCAATATGGCGGGTAACACCAAAGCGGCGCCGAATGAGAATTACGGCCGCGAGGTCCTCCAACTTTTTACCGTTGGCCTGAACTTACTCAACCTCGATGGCAGCTTACAGACGGACTCGCAGGGCCATCCGATTCCCACTTACACGCAACCGGTAGTGGACGGCTTCTCCAAGGTCTTCACCGGCTGGAATTTCGCTCCTCCGGTTGCATCAGGCGTGCCGGATTACATTGACCCCATGGTTTTGAACCCCTCGAACCACGATGGATCCGCCAAGCTCCTGCTGCAGGGTGTTACGTTGCCGGCTACCTCTCCGGTTACAGCCGCGACCGCCACCGCCGATCTGAATGCGGCCCTCGATAATATCTTCAACCACCCGAATGTGGGACCGTTCATTTCCCGAAATCTCATCGAACACCTGGTGACCAGCAACCCGAGTCCGGGATATATTGCGCGCGTGGCTTCCGTATTTAATAACAACGGCAACGGAGTCCGCGGCGATCTTAGCGCCGTCGTGCGTGCCATTCTTCTCGATACCGAGGCTCGTACAGATCCCGCCGGCGGAGGCAATCCCGAAGGCGCTCTTTACGGTCATCTTCAGGAGCCTGAGCTTTTCATCGCGCGGCTCTTGCGCGCCTTCAACACCACCTCCGCAACCACCGATTTTGTGCTCGCGGACGGTTATCTCCCCTCCAACCTCCAAATGGGAGAAAATCTCTTTCTTTCGCCCTCCGTGTTTAACTACTATCCGCCGTCCTTTCCGATTCCCGGAGTAACTGTGAACGGCGCTCTTGTAAATGGTCCGGAGTTCGCCCTTATGTCAACTTCCGCGGCAATCAACCGCATTAACTTCGTTGCGGAAGTCACGTACCATTCCATGTCTGTAAGTTCCCCGAACCGGCCGACCGGTACATGGCTGGATCTCTCTTCGATTACGCCGTTGATTACACCGCCCTCCGGATCGGCTGCTCAGTTAGTCGGCTATCTGAATACTTTGATGCTCCACGGCCAAGGTTCGGCCGGGCTGCTTCAGACCGTAACCAATGCCATTAACGGAATGACCAATGCTACGCCGCTCTCGATGGCGCAAAGAGCCGTCTACCTGATCGGCAGCTCACCCGAATACATCATCGAAAGGTAAAGAGACGGAGGACAAAATGAGACAATCTCGTCGAGATCTATTGCGCTGGGGCGCTTGCGGACTGCTGGGGCGGGCCGCCTTTGTAAGTGGCTTCGATCGTTTCTCGCTGGTGAGCGCCATGGCGGCGGAGAACCCGTCAAGTTACCGGGCGCTGGTCTGTATCTTCATGTTCGGCGGTAACGACTCCAATAACACCGTCGTGCCTATCGATAACTATTCGAGTTACGCGACCACCCGCGGTAATCTGGCCATCCCGCAATCGAGTCTGCTTCCCATTGCGCCGGCCGGGGGCGGCAACTACGGCTTCCAACCGAACATGACGCAATTGCAGGCCCTATTCAATAAGACGCCGTCACCGCTCGCTGTGGTCTGTAACGTCGGCACGCTGGTGCAGCCCATCAGCAAGCAGCAGTACCTCGCGGGCGGATCGCAGCCGTATCAGTTGTTCTCGCATTCCGATCAACAGAGCCAGTGGCAGACTTCCATTTCCAATTACGATGCACCCAATGGATGGGCGGGCCGCATGGCCGATCAGACTCAGGACTCTTCCACGGGGTTTCCCACTGTCTGCTCGCTCGCCGGAGTGTCAGTGTTTACTGTGGGCTCCAACACCCAGCCCATCGCCATCGCCCCTGCGCCCACACCGCTGAATCAGACTCTGAGCTTGGTAAAGCCGGACAGCGGCGTGCAGCAGCTCCTGAGTGTGGATCAAGCCGCTGGAACGCCCACGCTGATCAACGCTTCCGGTAACATCGTGCAATACGCTCTGAGCAACGCTGCTCTGCTCAACACCAACCCCACGCTTCAGACGCCTTTTCCGGCAACCGGTCTTGGAAATCAGTTGCTGCAGGTAGCCAAGGTGATCAGCTTGAGCGCCACCCTGGGCGTCAAGCGGCAGATCTTTTTCTGCTCGATCGGCGGCTTTGATACGCATACCAACCAGCTCACGACCCAGCCCGGCCTGTTGCAACAGCTGAGCGATGCCATGGCCGCGTTTTACAATGCCACCATCGAACTCAACGTTTCGCACGCCGTCACCACCTTCACGCTCTCGGACTTCAGCCGGACATTTGTCCCGGCCGGCACGGGAGCCACCACCGTCGGTTCCGACCACGCTTGGGGGAGCCATCACTTCGTATTGGGAGACGGCGTCAACGGAGGAAACTTCTACGGCGCGTTTCCCGACCTGGTCGTCGGCGGCAATCAGGACACCGACACAGGCTCAGGCGCCAGGGGCCGCTGGATTCCCACTATCTCAGTAGACGAGTACGCCGCTACCCTCGCCACCTGGTACGGCCTCTCCCCCACCAACCTGATGACCGTGTTCCCCAACATCATTAACTTCAAAACCAGCAACCTCGGTTTTCTGTCGAGCTA
>JAFAWA010000347.1 GCA_019242155.1 Terriglobia bacterium
GGATGTGTGCAAAGATCTCCCGAAGTAAGCGGCGCAACTTCTTTAGGAGAAGAATTGCGAATCGAAATCCCCAACAGGTATGTGGTGGTCGGGGCCTTCCTTCTGGTCGAGGCCGGCTTTCTACTGTGGTTCAACACTGCGACTGAACGTCGTCGAGCCACGATCGCATTCGCAGGCACCGTGACCGCCGCCGCCTTTGCGCTGCACACATACCTAGGAGGCATCGAAGAACGGCGCGCAAACAACGCTCAGGGGTTAATCGAGAGATGGAACAGTCCTTCGATGGTATCGGTGCGAGAGGTATTGCGCCAGATCACAGAGAATCGATTGGATCCCACAGTTCTTGAACGGAAGGCAAAAGGAGATCTCGATCCTGACGCCGACGTGGAGAACAAGAGAGCGAGCCTGGTTACGGTGCTCAATTTTTACGAGGAACTTGCGATAGCTTCACTGCACAAGTCCGCAAACGAAGAGAGGCTCTACGCGTTCTTTTCCGGCATAATCTCGCAATCCGCTACGCGTTTGGAGGGGTGGATCAAACACGAGCGGGCAATCGATAATGAGCCCGATTATTATTGTGAATTCTTGGAACTGGCCGCGCGATGGGCGGCCCTGAGGAGGTAGGTTGATTCTCAGAAATGGCCGGACCGGTTCTTAGCCGATCATTCCGCTGTACTTATTCATGAGCTTATTGTACCACCGGCCTCATCCCGTAGCAATCAATCAATAAGGCCACAAAACTTGTGGCCTAAACCGCCTCGTCAGCGTTCTTCAAATATACCAGCCCCGATCAGTTTAGGGCAAAAACGAAGAGGTAGCTCGCATCCTGTAAATTATCGAATTTCACTGGATGCAGGTGCCGCCCTCCGGCCTGAACGGCCAGGTACTGTTTTGCGCCGATAGCATATGTCACCGGCGCGCCCTTGAGCGCAGTGCCCACGTTGAATCGCCAGAGTTCTTCGAGCGTCTCGTCGTTATACGCCACCACCCAGCCATCCTGCAGCGCGGTGAACACCAGGCCGCCCGCGGTGGCAGTGGCCCCGGAGCGAATCTCAATATCCGTTACGGCCTTGGCGATCACCTTGTGATTCACCGTGTCGAACGCGGTAACCGAACCATAGTAGAGGTCGCTATTGTATGTGCGCTTCTGACTGTTCTTTTGGTCGATCCCGCCGCCCTCCGATAAAAACTTAACCTCCGCGCCGTTTTGTGAGAAGCAGCCTTCGATGCCCACTCCGTATGCAATGTGCTTGACCGGGTTATAAGCGGTGGGTTGGTGCGCGATCCCGCCGTGCCATGTCGGGCAGGTTCGTTTTTCGGGGTCCCCGCGCAGGGCCCGCGCTACCGGGTTGTAGGTCTGCACGTCCAGCTTGGCGTTATATTCCACCGGCTTGCCCGTCTCCGGATCGAGTCCCTTGGTCCAGTTTAAATCGTTCACGTATTGAGTGCCCTTCAGGAATCTACCCGTGGTGCGATCCAAAGTGTAGTAATAGCCGTTGCGGCCGAAATGACCCACAGCCTTACGCAACTGGCCGCCGATCATCGTGTCGTAGAGCATGTGGACTCCGACTTCGTCGTAGTCCCACGAATCGTTCGGCGTGTATTGGAAATGCCACGCCAGTTTACCGGTGTCGATGTTGAGAGCGACCGCGGAATCCGTGTAAAGGTTGTCGCCCGGGCGGGATTGCGGATCGTATTGCGGAACGGGATTTCCGGTGCCCCAAATCGTGAGTTTCGTCGCGGGGTCGTAAGAGCCGGTCTGCCAGATGCCGCCGCCGCCAGTCTTCCAGGCGTTATTCTTATCCTTCCAAGTCTCGCTGCCCGGATCGCCCGGCTTCGGTATGACGTACCAGCGCCAGAGTTCTTTGCCTGTCCTGGCCTCGAGCGCCGCGATCCAGCCGCGCGTTCCGGCATCGCCCGCTCCGTTCGCGATGAGCACCTTGTCTTCGGCGGTAATGGGCGCGGTGACGAATCTCTCCTTGATGCCGAACTCGTTGGCTGCCGCCACCATCTTGTCCCACACGATTTCGCCGCTATCGCGTTTGATCGCAATCACGCGGCCGTCGGGAAGATTAGCGATTACGAGGTCTTCCCACAGCGCGACCCCGCGCGTCCTCGGCGTGTTGCCCTGATGTTTTACGCCGGGGTCGGTCACCCAGACGAACTGCCCCCGGTTGGGATCCCGGGCATCGATCTTATAGATCGTGCCCCAGCCGTCGGACGTATACATGTAGCCGTTGTCGATTAGCGGATTCACCTCGTTTTCCGGACCGTTCTGCCCCACATCTTGCATTCCACCGAGTGCCAGCGCCCAGACCATCCGAAGATTTTTGACATTTCCCTGGTTGATCTGCGAAAGTTTCGAGTACCGGGTGGCGCCGTAATCGCCGTTCATCATCAACCAGTTTTGAGGCTCATTCTGCGCATTGAGCAAGCGGTCCTTATTCACGGTCATGGTGTATTGGGCGAATGCCGCCGCAGCGAGTCCAACGAGCAGAACCCCCATCGAGAGAGGTTTCCACAAACTAGATTGCATGATGATCTCCTCGTGAAGAGCATAGGTTTTTGCGGCTCCCGGGTCAACCGCCCCTGATCACCCGCCCCTGATCACCCCGATCACTCCGACCCAGGTACGCCGGGCAAGCAACCGTCGAATTTGGGCGTTACTCTATCCAGAAGAGCCGAGAGGGAGGAACATGACCATGACCCCAGCAAATTGTAACTACCGGTTACTACTTCTGCTCACCGTGTTTTCAGCGGCCGCCCAGGCGCAATGGTTGAACTATCGCGAGCCCGGAATGCCGCGCACAGCCGATGGCAAACTCGTCCTGACTACGCCCGCGCCGAAAGCCCTCGATGGCCATCCCGACCTCTCCGGCGTGTGGATGCACGAGACCACCACCGCCGCCGAAATGAAGCGCCTCTACGGCAGCCGCATCGATGAGGCCATCAAGGTGGATGCGCCCGGCATGGAGATCGGCACCCAACACAGATATGCGTTCAACATTCTTCTGGACGTCACGCCCGAGCCGCTCCGTCCCGAGGCGGTCGAGCAAATACGCCGCAACCAGTCTGTGAAGATTCTGAACGACGCCTGTACTCCGGGCTCGTCAATGGGATTTCCACGGGCGGATCTCGTCTCGGAACCGATCAAGATCAGCCAGGCCCCGCGCCTCACTATCGTTTTATATGAAGCCGGGAACTTCTACCGGCAGATCTATACCGACGGCCGCACGCTTCCGGAACAGTTCGATCTACCCGCCTTTAACGGCTATTCGGCCGGGCGTTGGCAAGGCGACACGCTGGTCGTGGAAACCGCCGGTTTCAACAACAAAACCTGGCTCGACGGCATGGGCCATCCGCACAGCGATGCGCTGCACGTAACCGAGCGTTTCCACCGCCGCGATGTCGGGCACCTGGACTACGAGATCACCTTCAACGACCCGAAGATGTACACCAAGCCCTTCACAGTCAGAATTCCGCACGAGCTTTTACCCGGATCTGATGTATTCGAAAACTACTGCGAGAACGAAAAGGACCGGGTGCATCTCCCCAAATAACAATAGGCCTGCGCTGGCCTTCAAACCGTCACGAGTCCTATCAAGATTCTTGATACGCAATATCAACTGATAAGGATTGACCCGGGCGTTCCGTCCCGATATGCTCCACCCCATTCGATTTCGCAGTTTGCGAAGTCGTGAGCATGTCCGGCATAAATCGAAGCCCTTTTTGGGGAGGGGTGTCTGATGCGTCTGAGGTTAGCCATAGTTGCGTTTTTCACGGCTGCCGCTCTGTTTGCGCAGTCAAACCAAGGAACCATTACTGGAACTGTTTCGGATCCCGCGGGCGCGGTTGTTCCGGCAGCTCAAATTGAAATCAAAAACACGGACACGGGTGTTATCTACCGCGGCGGCACCTCCGCTACGGGAAACTACGTCTTCTCGGTGCCGGCCGGCACCTACGAGATTTCTGTAAGCGCCGGCGGCTTCAAGAAGTCTGTACAGCAGAACGTGCAAGTCGCGGTTGCGGTCGACACTCGCAAGGATGTGAAGCTCGAACTCGGCAGCGCGAATGAGGTCGTCACCGTGGCCGACACCGCGCCCTTGCTCAAGAGCGAAAGCGGGGAGTTGAGCCATCAGGTCGAGATCAACGATGCGGACCAGCTTCCGGTGCTCACCATATCAGGCGGCAATGTCGTCACTGCTGCAGGCCCGAATACCATGGGCCAAATTCGTAATCCCCTGCAGATTTCCGAACTGCTTCCGGGAGTGCAATTCTCTAACGACAATTCCATGGTCGTGAACGGAATGCCGAGCAACAGTGAAGCCATCCGCATTGAAGGCCAGGATTCCACCGGTAACATCTGGAAGGTCATGCAGCAGCTCAGCCAGGGAGCGAGCGTCGACGCCATTCAGGAGGTCTCGGTCCAGACGAGCAACTTCGCCGCCGAGTACGGCCAGGTCGGAGGCGGCTATTTCAACCTGACCATGAAATCCGGCACCAATTCGCTGCACGGCAGCGCCTACGATTATTTCGTGAACGAATTTCTGAATGCCGGGCTGCCCTTCACCGACGAAGGCACGCAGAACCCCGCCAAGGAGGGT
>JAFAWA010000268.1 GCA_019242155.1 Terriglobia bacterium
TCCTGCAGCTCGCCGATAGATGCCTGGATGCTGCGCACCTGTTCACGCTCCGCGCCGCTCAAACCGGTGAGACTCGTTAGTTGCCGGGTGGCCGTATCTAAATCGCGGAAAGACCAGACGGGCGATTCCTGGGCCACAGCGACGGTATGCAGAATCGTCGCCCAAAGTAGGAAGCCCGTACCTATCCGGTCAAAGCGGCTCATCAGAGAACAGTATCCAACGCCGTAGTTGGCCGGAAGCATTGAAATCGAAAACTGCGTTCTGTACCGGGTCGAGCAAATATCGGCGCCCCCCGAAACCGGCCTCCCCTCGATTACACGGATACGCTGAGGCCGCTTTCGCCACTGAATCACCCAGGCAGATCCCGGCGGCGGAACATGATTTGTGGTCCGCGGCGGTAATCAGCGCGGAGACAACGCGCTCGGCGGATTCGATCACATACCCTTCAAACTCTACTGTAGCCGCCGGAAATACCCGCAACGGGCCGAATGAATTTTCGTTCTCCTCGATATCCATAACATTTTTGGAAGTTGCCAGCGACCGCAAATCCTCGGGCAATTTGCCATCGATTCGCTCGCGTTGTCGCCGCCCGGTTTGGCAACCCGCTGTGCTGGGCGCGTGGGCAGGCTCCAATGCGGCCAAATTGAGGGCGCTTAGCCGAGGAACGGCCGGGGCAGCGGCTTGAAAATCGCGGCGCGCGCGAGCGTCGTCGCCCGCATAATGCGCGGCAATTCCGTGCGCAATGGCGGCCGCCGCGCTCGCCCCGGAATCGGCCGGCCCAGCGACGGCGGTGGCGGCGGCGTGGTCCGCCGCGCCCAAAGCCTCGCTCCAACTGCCCAGCAGCGTGTAAGCCAACGACCGGTTCACGAGCGAGGGAGCATACGCCGGGTCGCGCGCGATGCTCCGTTCGAAGCTCTGGAGCGCCTGTTTCGCGAGCGTTTCCACGTCCGCCCCGGCGGGCGCTCGTCCGGCCGTCTGCGAAAGCCTCGTCTCGAGATCCACTTCGATCGGATATAAGAATGGTTCCTTGCTTCCGCGGATCGCGAGGGCTGCCATCAGCCGCATGGCACCGGAGTTATTCAAGACCTCCCGGCTGGGAAAATCGCGGCCGGCTTGATCAAAGCAGCGCGCCGCTTCGAGGTATCTCCCCGCAAAGAATAAAATGATTCCTGCCTCGAATATCGGGAGAACCTTGCCGAGTTTTGCGTGGACTTGCGCCAGTTCTTTCTTTCTAACCGCCAGGCTGGGGTACCCCGGAATTTCCGAGGGCAATTGAAAAGCGCGGTAGATCGCGTCGAGCACGCCGACCGCAACCCCGAAACCGTCGTAGCCCGCGAGAAATGCGTAGTATTCTCCCGATTCGTCCGCTTGAGCTTCCAGCAGAACGCTTTGCTGCGCACCGCGGCCCACACCCGGGGCTGCGCCCGCGATTTCCTGCAACTGAGAATGGTCCTTATAAAAGTGAGTCAGTTCGTGACCAAGGATAAACGCGAGGCAATCTCGGGGCCTAGCGCCCAGCGGGCCATCGAAACACAAATCGGCGGTCCGCCGTTCTATTGAAACTGCGCGTGTCCCGGGCGACGGATCAAACCACGCGATCCGAAGATTACGTTCCCCGGAATCGACGATATGGAGCGCAGGCGCGGGACGGCCGTCCCCGGCAACGCGCACGATGTCTTCGAAGACAGACTGAACCACCGCCTCTTTATCGATACCGGCGGCCTGCACCCCGGCAGACGCCGCGACGGCGATTGCACAAAAGAGCACCCACCGTGGCAACCTCCCTTTTTTGCGGTCAAGAAGCAATTCCCAAATCATATGCGTCAAGCGCGAACGTTGCAACTAGTTGTGGTATACCCAGGAGATGTTTTCGCGGCATATAGCGGCTCTCTTATCCGGGCTTGCCGTCTTTTCGGCAGCCTTTACCATCCCCGCCTGGAGCCAGGGCAAGTTCGTGATCGGCTCTCCGCAATTTCAAAGTCTGACTATGAACAGCGGGATATCCTCAGCCGCATTTCAGGTAACCGCTTCACCTTCCGGATCGGTTTCCTTCAACATTTCATCCAGTTCTTCCGAACCGTGGTTCACGCTAGCCACAAACTCGTCTAACTGTAGCGCGGCAGGATTCACCCTGCAGGCCACCACACCCGCCAACCTGGTGGCCTGTGTAAACACCAATAAGGTGCGTTTCGGCGTCTACTCCTCCCTTTTGACCGTTGCAGCGACCAGTGGAAACTATCCGCAAGCGCGGTTACCTGTTTCGGTCACGGTTTTTCCGCCGAGCGAAATCAAAGCGTCTACTTCGAGTGTCGCGCTCTCGTCCAGCACCCTTCAACAGACCGTCTTTCTTTCCTATCAGGGCAATAACGGCGACAATTCTTCCACTGCCTCCATTTCGGTAGTCGCTCCGGACCCCGCCGCTCCACCGGAAGGATCCTGGCTGCTCCCAACGAACAATTGCAGCGGCGTCGTCTTGAATAGCAGCGGCAATTCGTGCCCAATCGTGATTGCTGCGTCTCCTGTTCAACTAACAGCCGGAGTCGTCGGCCAGACTTATTCAGGCCGTGTGGTAGTAGAGTCCGTGCGCGGCGATCGCGCCGACGTGGATGTCAGCTTCTCGTACACGCAAGCCGTCGCTCCACCCCTCTCCATCACCTCCGGCACGTCATTCACGGCCACCGCGGGCCAGTCTTATACGGCTTCGCTGAGTGCCAACGGCGGGACCCCCCCGTACACTTGGAAAGTTACCGGCTTGAGCGACGGCTTCACTTACAGCTCTACGACAGGCCAGATCAGCGGCACACCCGCGACAGCAGGTAATATCAACGCCAGCGTCGTTGTTCAAGACTCGGCGGGCAACCAGGCCGGACCCCAACAAATCACGATCCAAGTGCAAACGGGCCAGGTAGTGACGCAACTCTTCCCGCACCTCGCCGACGGCGGCGAGTGGCAAATGGAATTTCTGCTTGCCAACCCGAGTTCTTCTCCAACAACGGTAGAGTTACGCTTCCACCTGGATGGCGGAGCCGCGGGGCTGAGCGTGAATGGCGGCGCCAACACAACTGATATCCCAAACATCGCATTGGCATCAAACGGTAGTGTCGTCTTCCGTACGGCCGGGTCTGCTTCCGCCCCGCTCGTTACCGGCTGGGCCGAAGTGCTTTCGGCCACCCCGGTTTCCGGGCAGGCCCTGTTCCGACGCCACGCCGGGAACGGCGGCTACTACGAAGGATCGGTTCCGCTAACCGCTCCGGTGCACGGTTTTACCCTCCCCGTGGACGGTACTTCGTTCACCGATGGAACGCCTTTCTACACCGGCATCGGAATCGCGAACACGGATGCTTCAGTGCAGGCGCAGATCTCCTGCGCGGTTTACAACTCCTCCGGCGCGCAGCTAACAACCAATGCGTCCTTGCTGAACTTGGCGCCCAAAGCGCACACGCAACTCATTCTGCAGAACGCCCCTCCGGTGCAGAACTTTCTGGGTACAAACCGGGGTTTGCTGGTATGTACTTCGAACACGGGCGTGGGCGTTCTTGGGCTGCGTTTTTTCGGCAATTACGCACTCAGCTCCGTGCCCACGTTCTGATCAGAAGTTCAGGCGGGCCAGCACCTGGATCTGCCGCGCGTTTTCAACAAACGGCGTGAGCGCCGGAAAACCCGTCTTCTCCGTACGGCCGAACAGGGCCGAGCCGAATGACGCGTTAGGGGAAGCCGGACCGACGCCCCAATAGGCGTCCGGCGGCTGTAAATTGGCGTGATTCCAGATATTGAATGCGTCCGCGCGGAGTGTCAGGCGCGTGGTTTCACCTAGGCGCGGCAGACTAAAATCGCGCCCTAGTGAGAAATCGGCATCCCAAAAACCCGGACCGGCAAACGCGTTGCGGCCGGTGTTTCCGTTTTGTCCATCAGCAGGGGGCGCGAAAGCGGCGGGGTTGAGCAGTTGCCGGCCTCCCGGCACCGCGAAGCTGTTGAGGTCCGCATAGAGCACGGCTGGGTTCATCAGGTTAGCGCGAGTGTTGCAGATGGGGTCACAACTTTGCGAACCGGCATAAACCGAGTAGGGCAGGCCGGAACGCGCGACGAAGATGCCGCTCATGCGCCAATGCGCCGTCAAACCGTGGAGGCGTCCCCCTTTTGGAACTTCCCAAGCGGCGAGTAAAGCGAAATTGTGACGCTGATCGAAATCGGAATTTCCGCGGTCCCCGTCGTAGTCGTTCGGTTTCGTGAATGCTCCGTAGTAGTGCACCCCGACACGGTCGGTCTGATTGCTGAAGCCCAGGTCGAAGAAATCGCCCAGCAAGGGGTCACTCTGATTGTCGATACTGTGGCTCCACGTATAGAACGCTCGCAGCGCCGTGCGCCGCCAGTCGCGCCGCACCGATACGGTGAGTGCGGCATAATTGGAGCGCCCCTCATTAGAGCGGTAATAGACGTTCGGCAGGTGCGGGTTTTCGTTGAGCCGGTTCAGAATGTCGGTGGAAATTAAGTTCCGGCCCGACGACGCAAGGCCGTTCACACTGAGCGTCCAACCCGGGGCGATTGCCGCTTCCGCTCCCAGAAAAAAGCTTTGAATCACCGGCAACTTGAGCGGAGAGCGAAAGATTACAGGATTCAGGAAATTGCTTGGCTGGTTTGCACAAGCGGATGAAACCGACGCTGAGGAAACCGGCAAGGAGCCCAGGGAAAAGGGACATACGCCCGCGTTGAAGCTCTCGGTCACGCCGTCATTGGTAATCACATCGGACCAGAGATTGTCGTAGAGGGCATCATGGAAAAGTCCCCATCCGGCCCGGAGCACGACATCGCGTCCATGGACGCGAGGGCTGTAAGCTAAGGCCATTCGCGGCGCTAGCTGCCAACTTTGTGTCTTAAAGGGGTTGGTTCCCTCGGAGTAACTGGCGAAAGCCACACCTGCCGCTGGGTTCAACCCGGCCGGAAGAGTTAGAATCGTGTCCGGAACGCTTGCGCTCGCGACCGGCGCACCGAAATGCTCCACCCGCAGGCCGCCGTTCAACGTAAGATTTGCCGCTAATCGGAAATCCTCCTGGACATAGCTGTAGGCCCCCGCGTAGGAATGAAGGCCACGCAAAGCGGCCTCTCGAAACTCGCCGAGAGAATACGCCGTCCGCGAGACAACTGCCTCGAACTGGGCAGGGCGATCGGCTACCAGCGACGCAAGATCAGCGAAGTACAAAACGCCCGACGGTTCGTAAGAGAACCGGTCGCGTGCGGCTACCGTCGTCCACCCGCCGCCTGCCTTTAGTACATTCCGGCCGCGGTTCCACTGGGCGCCGCCTTCCAGCGACCCGGTATGCGAACGATCGTCGTAAGCAAACCCTCCCGCCGGGTAGGTGCCCGGGATTTCCATCGCGCTCACGGAAAGGACGGGCAGCCCCTGGTCGACAAGGCTCCAGTTCAAATGATCGAAGTGCCAGCCCAATCGCAGTGTGGTGGTAAACGCGCTGCTCCAGATTCCGTTCCACACCAACGCGCCCGCCACGGTGCTTTGGCGAAGTGGCGCTTCTCCATAGGGCGACCAGTTGAAATCCGGATTCTTCAAGCCGCTAGCCGCGGCCTGTAATTGGAACTGCTGCGACGCGGACGGCCGAAAATCGGCACGGTCGAGCGCCGTCCACCGTGTGACGGCAAGAGGCGGCTGAAACGACACGAGTCCATAGCTGCCGTCGGATGCCGGCGCCCAAAAGCGGGGCGGCTCGCGAGTAAGAAGTTGGCGCAAGAAGGAATCCGCGGGCAGAGATTCGACGAAAGCGAACGTCGGCAAAGGTAGGCTCTCGGCATCCTGATTCGAGTGCGCGTGAAAAAAATCAAGTGCCGAAGAAAGCCGCCAATTCCGCCACGGCAGGGGTCCGCCTGCCCAGTAGCCGGTCTCTTCGTCTCCTTCGGGGAGCTTCGGCCGGCCATTGCTGTTCCGGTTGAAGGTGTTCGCATCCAGCGCCGAGCTCTTTAGATTCGCATAC
>JAFAWA010000503.1 GCA_019242155.1 Terriglobia bacterium
TAGGGATCGGGGCTAATACCGCAATTTTCAGTGTAATTAATGCGGTCCTGTTACGGCCGCTGCCTTACGCCGACCCGGACCGGCTGGTCGGTGTTTGGCATACCGCCCCCGCCATCAATTTCAAACAACTGAACGCGTCCTACGCCACTTACTTCACCTACCGCGAAGAGGGCCGCGCGTTCCTCAGCAGCGGCTTATGGGATCGGGATTCGCTTAGTATCACGGGGTCTGCCGAGCCTGAACAAGTTGCCGGCCTCGATATTACTTACGAGGTTTTGCCGATCTTAGGGGTGCAGCCGATCCTCGGCCGAAGCTTTACGCCCAAAGAGGATTCCCCCGGAAGCCCGGAAACCGTGCTGTTGGGCTACGACTACTGGCAGCGGCGTTTCGGGGGGAGTCATTCAGCGATTGGACAAAGACCGGTAATTGATGGCAAAGCCCGCGAGATAATCGGTGTTCTTCCGCGCAGTTTCCGCTTTTTAGATTTCAATCCAGCCCTGGTCGTGCCCATGCGGATCGACCGTAGCAAAGTTTACCTGGGGAATTTCAGTTTCCAGGGCGTCGCGCGTCTAAAGCCGGGAGTGACACTGACGCAGGCCAATGCCGACGTGGCGCGTATGATCCCTCTCTCTTTCCGGAAGTTCCCTCCCGCGCCCGGCTTCAGCATCAAAACGTTCGAGGACTTGGGGCTTGGTCCGGATGTGCATCCGTTTAAGCAGGATTTGACTGGCGATATCGGCGATGTGCTCTGGGTGCTGATGGGAACCACTGGGATGGTGCTCTTAATCGCGTGCGCTAACGTAGCTAACCTGCTATTGGTCAGAGCCGAGGGCAGGCAACAGGAGCTTGCCATTCGCGCGGCTTTAGGGGCGGGATGGGGAAGAATCGCGCGCGAACTTCTCACGGAAAGCATCGTTCTTGGGATTTTGGGCGGTGTGCTCGGCCTCGGGCTTGCCTACGCTTCCATGCGCCTGCTCATCGCACTTGCCCCCGCGAATGTGCCGCGGCTCGAGCGGATGTCGATCGACCTCCCCGCCCTCCTGTTTACGCTTGTGATCTCGGTGGCGTCCGGGATCCTGTTCGGTCTTATCCCAGCGTGGAAATATGGACGCGCGCGGCTCGCAACCGGCCTTCGCGACGGCGGCCGCGCACTCAGCCAAGGCAAAGAACGGCATCGCGCGCGCAATGTGCTCGTTGTGGTTCAGGTGGCCCTCGCGCTCGTGCTTCTCGTCAGTTCGGGCCTGATGATTCGTACCTTTTACGCTCTGAGCCGGGTGCAGCCGGGTTTTACCAATCCGTCGGAGATTCTTACCGTGCGGATCTCTATCCCGGAGACGCAAGTGAAAGATGCCGATCAGACCGCGCGCATCGAACGGGACATCCTACTCAAAGTGGCGGCTGTGCCCGGAGTTTCCGCGACTGCCCTGGGCAGCAGCATCACGTTGGATGAATACCACAGCAACGATACACTATTTCCCGCCGACCATCCCTACGCCGACTCTCAGATCCCTCCCCTTCGCCGTTTTAAATTCGTGTCGCCGGGATACTTTCAGACAGTGGGCCGGTCATTCATGGCGGGACGCAATCTAACCTGGACCGATATCGCCGAAAAGAGACCGGTCGTGCTGATCTCGGACAACCTGGCACGCGAATACTGGCGCGATCCCGGCGCGGCCATCGGCAAAAGAGTTCGCGAAAATCCGCAGGACCAATGGCGCGAGGTCATTGGGGTGGTTGCCGACGAGCGCGACGATGGGCTGAACAAAAAGGCGCCGGCCGTTGTCTACTGGCCGTATGTGCAGAAGGAATTTTGGGATATGGCGCCCTTTGTCCAACGGTCTGCGGTGTTCGCCATTCGCAGTCCCCGCGCGGGCTCCTCGGCGTTTCTGAAAGAGATCCAACAGGCCGTTTGGTCGGTCAACCCCGATCTCCCTTTGGCCAACGTACGCACGCTCGCAGAGATCGAAAAAAAATCCACGGCGCGCACCTCGTTCACGATGATCATGCTCATTTTGGCCGGTTCGATGGCCATGCTCTTAGGCCTGATAGGCATCTACGGCGTCATCTCGTATTCCGTGACGCAGCGCACCCGGGAGATCGGCATTCGAGTGGCTTTAGGCGCCCAACAGCAAACCGTCACGGGTATGTTTGTCCGCCAGGGATTAGTGCTGACGGTTATGGGGATTGTCTTTGGCCTGGCTGCAGCGGTTGCTTTGATGCGTATGATGTCCTCGCTCCTGTTCGAAATC
The DNA here is from genome assembly GCA_019242155.1 of Terriglobia bacterium. Classification (GTDB taxonomy): domain Bacteria; phylum Acidobacteriota; class Terriglobia; order Bryobacterales; family Bryobacteraceae; genus PSRJ01. Next base: position 2,250 of record JAFAWA010000503.1, read on the forward strand.
AGCGCGGTTGACCCGATGACATATGGCGGTGTGTCGCTGCTGCTGGCCGCGGCCGCGGTGGCGGCGAGTTACGTGCCCGCGCGCCGTGCCGTAGATGTGGACCCGGTCGAGGCCCTGCGGGCGGAGTAGCTTTCGAACGGAACTTAGTCCGGTTATGACGTGTTCTGTGGGCCAGTTTTCCTGGAATCGCAGTTTTTCATCGCGCGCGCGGCTTTTTGCGGCTGAACGCGCCGCAGTCGACTAACTGAAAAGTTCCGGGCGTGGCGCTGTCGATGGCGGTGAGTATATGAAAGAGGTAATCCTTGATGATTGGCCAATTATTCGCCGAAAGGGCAACGATTGCAAGACGCCGAGCCGAAAGGTTCTGCTCATATACAAGCGTCTGATCGCCCGTGACAAACACCTCGAAATTGTTTTCGTCCGCCGCGCGCAGCAATTCGCCGTTGTTGAGTTCACGCCATCCCATGTAGGAGGCGGTAATAATTTCGTGGGTGCTCAGTGCGCCGAGTTCCGTCCGTAGCTTGTATGGCAAATTGTGGTCGAAAAGAACCTTCACGACACGCGGTGTTCACGGTACCCATGTGCGAAGGATATAAGCCGTTCAATGTCGGCGAGGGGCAGGTCGGGATAGTTTTCGTGGATCTCTTCGAGCGAGGAACCAAGTTCGGCATCCTGCACAATCGTATCCGCGAGAATACGGGTGCCGCGCACGATAGGCCGTCCAGACACTTTCCCGGGAACCCGTTCCACAAGTTCGCATTCCGTCCAGTCTATGTAGTTGTCGGCACCGGCCATATCGTTGCCCTCCTTCAATCGTAGCTTTTCCACGATGGCGTGGGGGCGTCACGTCGGGCAGGAAAATGCTATTGGGCCATTTCACCGAAATCTGACCCATTAAGCCGTCGACGTTACGCAATTGCCGGTGTTGACGCCCTATGCCAAGCGCCCGAAAAATGGGATTGCACCATGAATCCATTGCCACAAACGCCCGAATTGCTGGCGGTTGCTGCGCGCGTGGTGTGGTTCAAGAGGCCCACCGAAACGCTGGCCGACCGAGTGCATTTCCTCGCTCATGTCATGACGTATGGAACGGTGCAGGATTTACAGGCGCTCAATGGCGTGGTCGGACCAAACGAGTTTCGGGAAACTCTGGATAACGCGCCGCCCGGCGTGTTTGACGCTCGTTCATGGGCCTACTGGAATCTGAAATGCGGGCGCGAACCGGTACCGCCTTTGCCCGTGCGCCGGGGTGTGGAGCCTGGGCGCCCTCGCGTCTAAATTCTCAGGACTTTCCCATTCTCTACCCCGCGCATTAGTCGAAGGGTATTTCAACCTCAACATAGCTGCCCGGTGTTGCCGCGTTCACCGCCGCGACAATTCGATCAATATACCGGTGTACGGCGGGCCGCTGAGGATTGCCAAGTATCAGGATGGCGATCCGGCGGCCCTTGAGGTTTTGTTGGTATTTGATGTTTTTGTCGGTCGATAAAAGAAGGTCAAACCCGGCCTCCTCAGCGGCTTTCAGCAACTCACCGTTCTCGAGCCTGTCCCAGCCTCTTGCAATGGCTTCGACAATGGTATGCCCGTGAGCCGGCGAGCGATGCTTCGCGGTGTGCCGTGGTCAAAGAGGATGAGCATCGGCGAGCGTCGGAGAGGCCGAACTCGGGGCTGTCGTTTGCAGACTGGTTGCCGCAAAATGCAGGACGGCATTAATCTGCTCTCGCGTTACCGCGAATTCCTCCATTACTTCTTCGACGGTCAAGCCAGCTTCCAAATTCTCGAATACGGTCGCGACAGGCATTCGGGTATCCTTGAAGACCCATGCGCCGCTAACCTTACCCGGGATGCTCTCCACGGCGGGGCATTGTGACCAATCAAGTACAGCCATGTCTTATCCTGCTTTATCGTAGCCTTTTTAGAGCGCCCATAGTTCGCTCGTCCCTATGTCCCTAGAACCTCATTGTCGAAACCGAAAAATTTCGGTATTGATCCCTGTCTACAACGAAGGCGATTTGATTCCGGCCGTGATCGAGCGCGTCCTGGCCGTTGATTTCGGGCCCAAAGTCGAAACGGAACTCGTCATTGTGGATGATGGCTCAACCGATGGTTCCTCCGAAGTAATCGCCGGCCTGTCCCGCCGCTACGCGAGTCAACTTATCGTACTGACACATGCATCGAACCTCGGAAAGGCTGCGGCGGTTCGCACCGCGATCGCGCATGCCACCGGTCAGTTCGCAGTCATTCAGGATAGCGATCTTGAGTACGATCCCCGGGACCTTCCCGCGCTCTTATGTCCGCTGCTCCAGGGCCGCGCCGATGCTGTCTATGGGTCCCGCTTCTCGGTTACGGGCGAGCGGCGTGTGCTCTATTTCTGGCACTCCGTGGCTAACCGCCTGCTCACAACTATCTGTAACGCGGTTGCTGACCTGAACCTTACCGACATGGAAACCGGCTACAAGGCCTTCCGCCTCTCGTTGGTGCAATCGATCCCGCTGCGCAGCGAGCGCTTCGGGATGGAACCGGAGCTTACGATCAAGCTCGCGCAACGCGGCGCGGCGCTCTACGAGGTGCCGATCAGTTATCACGGACGCACCTACGCCGAAGGCAAGAAGATCGGCTTGGCTGATGCGTTTCAGGCCCTTTGGTGCATTCTCGTTTACGGGCTGCGGCGCGACATCTATCGCGACGCGGGCGCGCGCATTCTGGACTCGCTCGCGCGGACGCCGCGCTTTAATCTTTGGATGGCCGACACCATACGGCCATTTGTTGGGAAGCGAGTACTCGAAATCGGCGCCGGAATCGGCAACCTTTCGGAGTTCCTTTCGATGCGGCGCGAGTCGTACACCGCCACGGACGTGGATCAGGAACACCTTGCCCGTTTAAGCGTTCGCTTTCAGGGCCGGCCGAACGTGCACCTCCGCCGCTGCAACCTGGACAATTCCGAGGATTTCTCCGCGCTGGCCGGCCAGGTGGACACGGTGATCTGCCTTAACGTGCTGGAGCATATCCGCGATGATGACGCCGCTTTGCGAAACATTCGGAGCGCGCTTGTGCCGGGCGGCCGCGCCATCATTCTTGTGCCGCAGGACCAGTCGATCTATGGCACGCTCGATAAGGTGCTCGGCCATTACCGGCGCTATTCGGAGCCGGAACTGCGCTCCAAGATCGAGGCCGCCGGCCTGGAGCTCGAGCGCGTCATCCACTTCAACCGTGCTACCCGTCCCGGCTGGTACCTGAACGGCCGCGTGCTGCGCCGCACCAGCTTCAGCCGATTCCAGCTTTGGGCCTTCGATCACTTTGTGTGGCTGTGGCGGCGGATCGACCGCCTGCTGCCCTGGCCCTCGATATCCTTGATCGCCATCGCGAGAAGAAGGTGACGGCTGCCGCCTGCCGGGTGCGATCCTGAAAAGAGATGGCGGTTCTGTTAAGTTGCTCCTCTCTCCGGAAATCGTTCGGGGCCCGAGTGCTGTTCGAAGACCTTTCGCTGACTGTTTCCGAAGGGGACCGCGTAGGCGTTATCGGTCCGAACGGCAGCGGAAAGACCGTGTTGCTCGAAATCCTGGCGGGCAAGGAACAACCGGACGCGGGCGCGCGCGCGCTCCGCAAGCAGACCAGGCTGGCCTACGTTCCGCAACAAACGGCGTTTGACCGCGACGATACAGTGGCCTCTGTGCTGGCCGCCGCCGTGAACGGCTTGCCTCTCGAAGACAAGGAACGTGCCGGGCGTATCGAGGAGATGCTCGGCCGCGCCGGCTTTGAAACCCCTGAGGCCGCTGCCCACTCTCTCTCGGGCGGATGGAAGAAACGATTGGCCATTGCTGCGGCGCTCGTGACTGCGCCCGATGTGCTGCTGCTGGATGAACCGACCAACCATCTCGACCTCGATGGCATCCTATGGCTTGAGCGCGCGATCGGTCTTGCCAAGGCCTGCATTGTCGTGAGCCACGACCGCTACTTTCTAGAGAATGTTGCCGATCGAATGGTGGAGGTGAACGCCCGTTATCCGCAGCAGACATTTCAGGTGAAGGGCAACTACAGCGAATTTCTCGAGCGGCGGGAAGAGTTCCTGGAAGCCCAAACGAAACAGCAGGAGGCTTTAGCGACCAAGGTGCGGCGCGAAGTGGAATGGCTGCGCCGCGGTCCCAAAGCCCGGACCGGAAAGTCGCGGGCGCGCGTCGATTCCGCCGGCCGCCTGATCGAAGAGCTATCCGCGTCGACCGCGCGCAGCCGCACGGCTACGGCTCGGATCGACTTCGCGGCATCAGACCGGCAGACCAAGCGGCTGATCGAAGCCGAAGGCATTGCTAAATCGCTCGGAGGCCGCACACTTTTCCGGGATTTGGACGTAACCATCTCGCCCGGAGTACGGATCGGTCTGGTGGGGCCGAACGGCAGCGGAAAAACGACTCTGCTCAAGATTCTCGAAGGGAAGCTGGAGCCGGATGAAGGTAGTATCCGGCGCGCCGATGCGCTCAAGATCGTGAGTTTCGCCCAGGACCGCGCCGAGCATCTGAATCCCGAGGTAACGTTACGCCGCACCTTGAGCCCCGATAGCGATTCGGTGATTTACCGCGAGCGGCCCATTCACGTTGCGGGCTGGGCTAAGCAATTCCTTTTCCGAGAAGAGCAAATGGACACGCCGGTGGGCCGCTTTTCTGGCGGCGAACGCGCGCGGTTAATCATCGCCCGCCTAATACTTCAGACTGCGGACGTGCTTCTACTCGACGAGCCCACAAACGATTTGGACATTCCGACGCTGGAGGTCCTGGAAGACAGTCTGCTGGATTTCCCGGGAGCGGTGGTGCTGGTAACTCATGACCGCTACCTGCTCGACCGCGTATCGACCGTAGTGATTGGGCTCGGCGGCGGCCAGGGGGGAATGTTCGCGGATTATTCCCAATGGGAGGCCTGGCGCAGCGAACAGAGCGCGCCCAAAGCAGTGCCGAAGCAACGGCAGATTTCGCCGGTGCAGACCGCGAAACGAAAGCTCTCCTATCTGGAACAGCGCGAATGGGACGCGATGGAGTCAAACATTCTCGCGGCCGAAGAGGCCGTCGCCGCCTGGCAGCATCAGATCCAGGAGAACTCGTCTGATGCCAAACGCCTGCACGAGGCGTATGAGAGCCTCCAACTTGCGCAGGTCCGGGTGGAAAACCTATATGCGCGATGGGCGGAACTGGAAGCCAAGCTGAGCGGGTCGATTGAGTGACCGGCTAACTATCTTGTCTGCGCTGCGTC
>JAFAWA010000275.1 GCA_019242155.1 Terriglobia bacterium
GCGCTGTATCAGATGCGCTCCAAAGAGGCACTCCGCATGGCCCGGGAAGCAGCGGGGCTCAACGGCGGCCTCGTTGAAAATCTCGAAGCTGCGATTCTCGAGGGCGCGGCGTTGATGGATCAGCACTCCGTCGAGCAGGGGCTGGCAACCGCGCAACACGCGATTGGCGCCGCCGAACAGAAATCCCAACAGTATCTGGCTGCCCAAGGCAGACTAACGCTGGCCGAAGCGCTGTGGCGGAACAGGCAGCCCGAGAGGGCGGACAAGTTTGCCCGAAGCGCTCTCGCATTTTTCGATCCGCGCCGGATCTGGGAGGCGGTTTGGCGCTGCCGGCGCCTGAGTTTGGGCGCTGATCAGATCGCGGCCGCAAAAGAAGCACTCGCGGAACTCGAACGAATCTGGCCGGCCGAGCAGGTCCGTTCCTATTTGGCGCGGCCCGACCTGAAAGAACTCGCGTTGTTGTGACACGAAATTCGGCCGGACCGCGCTTTTCAAGCTGAGACCGCAAATTCAACTTAGGAGAAACGTATGGCAGATGGACAGGTGATTATTGACGATAACGGCTCCGGTACGCGTCCGGTGCGCGGCACTGCGCTCCCTCTAGCGGGTGGCGGCACGGTAACCATACAGGCACACGATCCAAGCTCGAATCCTACGCCAACGCCCATGCCGGAACTCAGAGTACCGCTGGTGCACAGGATCCCGAATGTGAATATTGAGTCGGTACAAATCACGGGGCCTCCAGTTCCGGTTCCGCCGATTCTATCGCCTAAGGTCGTCATTGTCTCCGGGACAGTATGGGCTCCCGGTGCTTCCCGCCAAGCCGCGCTGATTATCTTCAATGTGGGGAACAACGTGCTTGTCGTGGCGAGCGAGGCTCTCGCCGAAACGAGCGCCGCGAGCCATATCTACACGCCGCAATACCCGAGCTCCATAGACAACATCAACATTGATGGAACGCAATTTTCATACGCCGGTCACACGTCAGCTCTAAATGTAACGATTGCCTATCAGTGACTGCCGTGCTCGGCCTTCGCGCTGTTCAACTCGCTGTGCAGCCAGGCGCGCGCGACATTCCAGTCCCGCTTTACTGTGCGAGGCGAAACACCTAAAACTTCGGCGGTCTCGTCTTCGGTGAGGCCGCTGAAGAAACGAAGCTCGACGATCTTCGCCTGTCTTGGATCCCACTCAGCCAGGCGGGTGAGAGCAGCGTCAATCAGCAGGATCTCCTCGAGACGGTCTTCGGAAACCACAAGACCGTCGGTCAACTCGACTCGTTGGCGCGCGCCATCGCGCTTTTGCGCCCTTTTCTTTCGCGCGTGATCCACCAGAATCCGCCGCATCAGTTGCGCCGCGATCGCAAAAAAGTGGGCGCGATTCTGCCAGTCGGGCCTCGCCGGCCCCACCAGTTCGACGTAGGCTTCATTAACCAGCGCGGTGGCCTGGAGCGTGTGTCCGGCCTGTTCCCGCGCCATATAACGCGCCGCGATCCGGCGCAGCTCCGGGTACACGGCTTCCATCAAGCGAGCTTCAATCTCACGCTTGCCTGCGCGAAACTCGCCAAGCATGCGCGTTATGTTTTCAGGCGGGTGCACAACTTGCTATTCAGTCTAGCGCGAGGCCGGACCAGATGCAGATCCGCAAGCATAGAGGGCATAGAGGGCGGAGCATATTCTCATCGAAGAATGAGCCTGAACTGAAGGAAGGTGGACGGCAGCTGGAAACTCCTTTCGGTTTGGTTTTGTTTTGAGAGAGGGAACAGTGATCGGCGCGGTGGGAATGTGGAAATCGCGTCTTTTGCGATTTCCAAGGGCGGTGGGAAGGGAGGAAAACCTGCCTTTGGTTTTCCTCCCTTTCCATCGCCCGGCATTTCCACCGCGCTTCCGGGTTTGCTTCAGCCGTGTTCATCAGGCGCTGTGCTTCACACGCGCCAGTAGTTTCTGTTTGGCCAGCTGCATCGCTATCGCCGCTTCGGTGTCGGTTTGTTGCTGTGCGAACTGTTCCAGCGAGGCGATCCTGACACCCGCCTTCAGATACCCTTCGCACTCCTTCGTCTGGCTGAAGATTTCCAAGGGAGTGGCCCAGCGCAGGTAGCGGCGGCGCCGCTTGCCGTTGGCCTCTTCCACAATCTGCGCTACGGCGCAGGGCCGGTGGAAGTTGATGTACGGATTCAGAAACTGGCGATGAAACTGATCCACCGCCTCGGCATGCTGCGCGCCGATATGGCCGAAGCCCAGATGTTTGCGTATCACCGCTCCGTTCTTCGACTCCACCAGACCGTTGTCGCCGCTGCGATGCGCACGCGATTTGGTCTGCTCGATCAGCAGTTTCTCCAATAACCGCGCCACCGTGTAATTGATGAACTCGCTGCCGTTGTCGGAATGAAACCCGCGAATCACGAACGGGAACTGCTCCAGCATCTGCTCCAGCACCGGGATCAGCCAGTATTCCGAGATCTGCGGTGCGGCCGCCACGATTTCCCACTGCGTCACCTCGTCGACCGCATTGATGTGATACACCCCCTTGGTTCCGTCCCGGTCGCCCTGATGCACCGTGTCAATGCGCAGATACCCGGGACGGCCTTGGGGCCGCGGCTTGCGCCGCTCGCCGATGGGGACCGGGGTGGGCCGTGTCGGCTGATAGCTGGTGTTGCGTTTGCGGTAAGGCTCCGAGTTGCGAAACCGGTAGATTTGCGCCACCGAGATTTGCGCCAGGCGCGCGAAGGCTGCCTGACCGTATTCCTGGTGCTCGCGCTCCAGAATGCGCTTGGTCGCCGGACCACTCAGGTTTCCATGACTCCGGTCCACATAGGCCAGTAGTTCCACGTCGGCTTTGGTATAACGGGCGGGAAACTTCCTGCGCTGATACGCGGCGGCTTTCACTCGCCCGCTGGCGGTGTAGCTGGCGATCAGGCGGGTCACCTGCGCGCGGCTCAGACCGGTCAGGCGCGCGATGTACCGCCGCACCAGACCCTTGTCCCGTTTGCCGAGTGCCGAATACCCGAAACGGACCAGCGTCCGCTCCGTCCAGCCGTATCCTTCGGCCCGGCTCTGTCCGGCGAACCGCACCTCGCCGGTTCCTGCCAGAAATGCCCGGATCTGCTCCAGGCTTGTCGCTTCGGAATCGTCCATCCTGATGATCAATTCCCAGCATGCCGGTCCTGCCCTTCAGGCTCATCTTGTGCGAGAATCCAAGCTCGATTTCAGGCTCATCTTGTATGAGAAAAGAGTGCGGCCCGCGTCGCGCTAAACTCGAAATCGTGGGCCCGTAGCTCAGGTGGATAGAGCATTTGCCTTCTAAGCAAAGGGTCGCTGGTTCGAGTCCAGCCGGGCCTACCAACTTCACGAACCCGCGGCCCTAGGCTCTACGGGCCTATGACAGACGCCGCCAGGCAGAGCCGAGGGCACGCTCGCCCAATTTCGCCAATCCCAACCCCAACATTCTGGCCGGCTCGGCGTTTCCTGGTGCGCCGGTGCAAGCGGCTCACCAAGGCTTTGGGGCAATCAGCAGTCTGGCCACAGGTGTCCCCATGCGCCAATTGCAACTCGCCTTGAAGTACAGGTTTTAGAGCGTAAGATTGACAGGAGGACTCATATGACACATAGAAATTTCGAGCGAGCGCTGCGGCTGAGCGTGCCCGCCGCTTTCCTGCTCGGTGTTGTCACACTCGCCGGGCAAACGCCGCCCAAACCCAAACACATCAACCGCGCGATCGAGCTACTGGAGCAGGGCCAACCGATCTACTACACCGGTTCGCACTCCGGCACTGAAGGTAGTTTTGAGCAAGGCAAGAAGGACGCTCAAACCTGGGCCGATTACATCAGTTACGACATGGAGCATGCCCCCTTCGACGTCCAAGGCCTCCGCGATTATATGAAAGGCTTAGTCGCCGGGGGTCCGACCAAGAGCGGTCATCGTACTCCGGCAGTCATCGTAAACGTGCCGGTGAACGGCACGGATGAGGCGGTGGTACGCGCGAATGCCTGGATGTTTCAGCAGGTGCTGGCGACCGGAGTTCATGGCGTTTTGCTCACCCACGCCGATACGCCCGGCGCCATCCGGGCATTCATCGAAGCTTGCCGCTTTCCCAATCGGGAACAAGGCGTCGGCAAGGAAGGTTTACAAGAAGGCCGGCGGGGCGCTCACGGCTCTCCCACAGCCGCCGAGATTTGGGGTGTTTCGACCGCCGAGTATGAAGCCAAAGCCGATGCCTGGCCACTCAACCCAAATGGGGAATTACTGTTGGGCGTGAAGGAAGAAGATAAATATGCATTGGCCAATGTCGAAGCCAATCTCAAAATTCCGGGGCTTGCATTCGCTGAGTGGGGGCCGGGAGATATGGCGCTCTCACTCGGAGTGCCGAATGGATCGGTCACCGACCCCAGAATGGTGGCCGCGCGTACCAAGGTCTTCGCCGCGGTAAAGGCCAATCATATGTTCTTCCTGAATACTTGCAGCGCCAACAATGTCATCGACATGATCAAAGAAGGTGTAAGGATCTGTGCGGGCAATCCGGGCGCAGCCGAGGCCGGCCGCAAATTTACAAACCGCCAGTTGCCTTACTAGACCGGCTTTCGAATTTCGATGCAGCGACGATGTTGCTGCGAACCTGCGGCAACGTATTTGGCTGCGATGTTAGAATCAATCGAACTCGCCAACCATGTCCAGCAGTGTATATAAGGCAGCCGAAAAGACAGAGGCACAGCCTCACATAGAGTATTTGCCCTACGACGACTCTACTCAGTGTCTGCGGCAAATCAAAGGATACCCGCGCAGCTTTACGCGTGTGCCGTCGCGGCCGCTGATCGAGCGGCCGCTGACGCTTTCCGAGCGCACCGGGCCAATCGATCTGGAGCAGCGCGTGGCCGTTGACAGCACCGACTTCTCCTCGATCACTCCCGGCGGCCCGCGCGCCATCGGGCAGCTGATGACGGCAAGCGGACGTGTTCTGGACGAGGATGGATCGCCCATTGCCGGTGCCATGATTGAGATCTGGCAGGCGAACGCCGCCGGAAAGTATATTCACCAGATGGATCGCCACGAGGCGCCGCTCGATCCGAATTTCACCGGGCAGGGGCGCTTTCTAACCGACTCCGAAGGCCGCTACGAATTTCGCACCATTAAACCGGGCGGCTATCCGGTGGGCGAATCGGACTGGTGGTGGCGCCCGCCCCACATCCACTTTTCCATCTTGGGCCCAAGCTGGATGAGCCACTTCGTCACTCAGATCTTCTTCCCTGGCGAGCCTTTGAATGAGACCGATCTGCTGGTGAACGGTGTTCTCGATCCGGAAGCGCGCCAACGCATCTTCTTCGAGCCGCAGCCCACTAAGGTCAACAAAGGGACGAACCTTCTCCGCTTCGAACGGGATTTTGTGCTGCGCGGAAAACGCAGCACCCCGCAACTGCCGTGAGTGAAAATCCGATGAGTCAGGTGGTAGCTTCGCCCTACGGCACAGTCGGGCCGTTTTTTCCGTTCGCGTTCGTCGATGACTGTAACGATCTCACCGAGTTTCAGGGCCGCAAGGCGCGCGGCCAGCATATCTGGCTCGCCGGGCGTGTCGTAGAAGAGGGCGGCGTGCCGACCGCGAATACTGTACTCGAGTTTTGGCAGCCGGATGGTGCCGGTGTGTTCCGTCACCCGCTCGATCCCCGCTACTCCGAAGTCGACCCGGGCTTTCACGGTTGGGGCAGGGCGCGCACGGACGGCAACGGACTCTACAAAATTCGAACCGTCCTGCCGGGCCAATCCCGTGAAGAAGACGGGACGCTTCGCTGTCCGCACGTCGTGGTGAGCGTGCTCGCCATCGGTCTTACGCGGCGTCTCGTAACCACCCTGTTCTTCTCCGAAACGCCGGAAGCCGTCACAGACCCCGTACTGGCCTGCGTGCCTGATGCGAAAACACGCCGCCGCCTCTTCGCGGCTCGCGACCCCATCCTCGATGCCGAGGGCCTTCCCGGCTATCGCTTCGACATCGTTTTACGGGGCGATAACGAAACCCCGTTTTTCCTCGACTAAGACGCGGCCCGGGCTGCGGACCCGCAGGGGTCCGGCACGGCGTCAACATAGCGTCAAAACCGGCCCGCAAACCCCCGCTGAAGGCTCGAAACGGTTCCTGTTGATGATAGACTTTGTGCGAGGGGATCCGTGCGCAACAGTCGATTTATCTTCGTCTTCGGATCCCTCGCCCTGTTCTCGTCCGCAGCCCCCCTCAAAAGCTCTGCCCCAATGGGTTCGTTTCGCGAAACCCTCGATAAGTACTGCGTCACCTGCCATAATCAGCGTCTCAAAACGGCGGGCCTCACCCTGGATTCGCTCGATTTGGCCAGAGTCCCGGAGCATCCCGCCGAATGGGAAAAGGTCATTCGGAAATTACACGCGGGGACGATGCCTCCCCCGGGTCTCCCGCGCCCCGGTCCGGAAACGTACAAAACTCTGGCATCCTGGCTCGAAACACAGCTGGATCAATTTGCCCAAACGAACCCATTTCCGGGTAGCCCTATCGTTCACCGCCTGAACCGCTCCGAGTATGCTAACGCCATTCGCGATCTTCTGGCGCTGGAAATCGATCCGGCCTCTCTGCTGCCGCCCGATGACTCGGCTTACGGCTTTGACAACGTGTCCGAAGCCTTAGGTGTTTCGCCCTCGCTCCAGGAGCACTATCTGTCCGCGGCGCTCAAAATTGGCGCGCTGGCCGTAGGCGACCCTAACATTCCGGCGGGCGGCGAAACCTGGCGAATTCGGCAGGATCTCTCGCAGAACCAACACATCGAAGGCATGCCCCTCGGAACCGTCGGCGGCACGCTGGTGCGCTACAACTTCCCGCTCGATGGCCGGTACGAGTTTCAGGCCAAACTGTACCGCACCAATTTGGATATCGTCAGGGGTCTCGAGACTGCTCATCAGGTCGAGTTCACCGTAGATGGGGAACGCATTCACCTCGCGACCATCGGCGGGAAGGACGTGCTGGCAGCCATGTTCCGCAAACCCACCGAAACGGGCGATGCCGCGGATGCCCAATTGCGGGTCCGTGTTCCGGTGAAGGCCGGTCCGCATGTGGTTACTGTGGCTTTCGTACAGAACCCGCAAATCGCCGAACCAACCCGCCTCCAGCCATTTCTACGAAGCTCGGTCGATAACTTCGATTGGTCGGGGCACCCGCACCTGCAGACCTTATCTGTCGCGGGGCCGTTCGAGCCCACCGGTTCTGGAGACACGCCGAGCCGGCGCCGAATCTTCGTCTGCAAGCCGGCCGATGCTGTTTCCGAAGCGCCCTGTGCGCGGCAAATTCTCTCCACATTGATTCGGCGTGCTTACCGCCAGCCGCCCAGCGACGCTGACGTAGGCCGCGCCTTTCAGTTCTATCAAGCCGGACGGCGCGAAGGAGATTTCGAAACCGGCATCGAACTGGCAGTCCAACGCATTCTGGCCAGCCCCAAATTTCTGTTTCGTATAGAGCGCGACCCGGCGGGCGTTTCCGGCGCTTACCAGATCAGCGATATGGAGCTCGCCTCGCGCCTCTCGTTCTTTTTGTGGAGCAGCATTCCCGACGACCAACTCCTAAAAGTAGCCGCGCAAGGGACGCTCGCAAGACCGGCCACTCTGGACCGCCAGGTCGCGCGTATGTTGTCCGATCCGCGCTCGGAATCGCTGGTCAGCAATTTTGCGGGGCAATGGCTGCAACTGCGTAATCTCCGCAATGTGCAGCCGAACTCCGACAAGTTTCCCGATTTCGACGACAATCTGCGCCAGTCGTTCCGGCGTGAGACCGAAATGCTGTTCGAAAGCGTGATGCGGGAAGACCGCAGTATCTTCGATCTGCTTACCGCGGACTACACTTTCGTGAACGAACGCCTCGCCCGGCACTACGGCATACCGGACATCTACGGCAGCCGTTTCCGCCGCGTTGCGATCGCGGAAGAAGCGCGCAAGGGCCTGCTGGGACAGGGCAGTATTCTCGCGCTGACCTCTCACGCGGAAAGAACCTCGCCCGTCGTTCGCGGCAAATGGATTCTCGAAAACATCCTCGGGACGCCCGTGCCTCCACCTCCGCCGGACGTGCCGCCATTAAAGGAAAACAAAGAGGGCGAAAAGCCCCGTACCATGCGCGAGCAAATGGCGGAACACCGGGCCAACGCGGTATGCGCCGGTTGCCACAAGATTATGGACCCCATCGGATTCGCGCTCGAGAATTTCGACGCGGTGGGAGCATACCGGGCCGATGACGCGGGCAATCCTATCGATGCCTCGGGCGAACTTGCCGATGGCAGCAAGGTCGATGGCGTGGTCGGGCTTCGCAGAGCTCTCGTCAGCCGGCCGGAACTGTTCGCCGGTACATTTGCGGAAAAGCTTCTCACTTACGCGCTCGGCCGCGGTTTGGATTATCACGACATGCCTGCCGTGCGCCGGATCGTCCGCGATGCCGCGCGTGAAAATTATCGCTTTTCCGCCTTTATTATGGGCGTGGCGCACAGCGTGCCGTTCCGGATGCGTATGGCTGCCAGCGGGGGAAATGAGCCCCCGCCCTTGGAAACGGCGAAAAACCATAGAGGAGGAGGATAACCGCGCTCATGTTTATTACCAAGAGGTCGCTATCGCGCCGCGCGATACTGCGCGGGTTGGGTGCAGGTGTCTCCCTGCCGCTTTTGGACGCCATGTTCCCGGCGTTCACGCCCCTCGCAAAAGCGGCCGCCAGGCCGAGCCTGCGTTTTGGAGCGATCTACACGCCCAACGGTGCCATCATGCAGCAGTTCACGCCCAAAACCGTGGGCACTGGTTTCGAGTTCACCCCCATCCTCAAGCCGCTGGAGCCATACAAGGACTCGCTGCTTGTAATCACGAATCTCACTCGATCGCACCCCGGCAGCCAGGTGGGCGACCATGCCGTAAGCGCCGCCGGATTCCTGACCGGCGTGTGGCCCAAGCGTACCGAAGCGGAAGACGTCCTCGCGAATACCACCATCGACCAGATCGTAGCGCAGCAGATCGGACAGGATACGCCGCTGCCCTCGCTCGAAGTCGCAACCGAGGACTTCACCGGGTATGTAGGCGGCTGTTCTCCGGGTTTTAGCTGCGCCTACATGAATACGATCTCCTGGAGCACGCCCACTACCCCGCTTCCGATGGAGACCAATCCGCGCGCCGTCTTTGAACGGATCTTCGGCGAGCCGGGCAGCGCCGCGCAGCGCATGAAACGCACAGCCAACGAGCGGAGTATCTTAGATTCAATTGCGGACGAGACACGCGACCTCGAGCGCGGCCTCGGTTCGCGCGATCGCTCGCGGCTCAACGACTATCTCGGAAACATCCGCGAAATCGAGCGCCGCATTCAGCAGACTGAAGCCCATAGCAAGGCGCGCGTGGAGACGCCCGAAGCACCGGTCGGCATACCGGATGCCTTCGAAGACCACACGGGCATCCTCTTCGACCTTCTGGCAGCCGCCTACCAGGCGGATGTCACACGCGTCTTCACGTTCATGATGTCGCGCGAACTGAGCCAGCGAACCTATCCTCAAATCGGGGTTACCGAGCAGCACCACTCCGTCTCGCATCATCAAAACAATCCCGAAAAAATGGCGCAGGTGGTGAAGATCAACGTCTACTTCATGCAGCAATATGCCAAGTTCCTCGCCAAACTGCGTTCCATCGAAGAGGGCGACGGCTCGCTGCTCGACCACTCGCTCATCTTTTACGGCGCGGGCATGGGCGATTCCAACGCGCATGCGAGTGACCCCTTGCCTGTGATAGCGTCGGGCGGCGCTGTCGGCCAGGGGCACCGTCACGTCCAATTACCCCTGCGTACCCCCGTGGGCTGCCTCTGGATGAACGTAGCCGGGAAGTTCGGCAGGAAAATGGACACCTTCGGCGATGGCACGGAAAAGGTGGATGTCATCTCGTAATCTCATTGGCCTGCTCGCCGCTCTTAGCCTGAGCGCCGGGCTCAACGAAACTCGGCTGCTCGATGCGCTCAAAGCCGGTAACACCAAAGCCGTTCCCGAACTTCTGAAGAGCCACGTGGACGTAAACGCCGCCGGTCCCGACGGCACCACGCCTCTTCATTGGGCGGTCCGCTCCGATGATCTCCCCACCGTCCAGTTGCTGCTGCGCGCCGGCGCTCGTGCGAAAGTTGCCAACCGCTATGGCGTTACTCCGCTCTCGCTCGCCGCTACGAACGGGAACGCCGAGATGATTCGCGTATTACTGCAAGCGGGCGCAGATCCCGGAGCGTTGCTGCCTGGCGGCCAGACCATTCTCATGACCGCCGCCCACACCGGCAACCCCGAGGCCGTAAAGTTACTTGTCGATCGAGGCGTGGACGTCAATGCCCGCGAAGAGACCTACGGCGAAACCGCGCTCATGTGGGCGGCAGCCGAAAATCATGCGGGGGCCGTGAAGATTCTGCTCGAGCACGGCGCAGAGATTAACGCGCGGTCGATCGAAGTAAAGCTACCGCAGGACCGCTTTGGGCTCGAAGGCGTGCTCACGATTCTGCCGCACGGAAACTGGACGCCGTTGATGTACGCTGCCCGGCAAGGCTCGCTCGATGCGGCGCGCGTGCTCGTGGATGCGGGCGCCGAACTCAACATCACCGATCCCGACGGCACCACGGCGTTGGTTCTCGCGCTCATTAATGGCCAGTACGATACCGCGGCGCTGCTCGTTGAGCGCGGCGCTGACCCGAACATCGGCGATACGGCGGGAATGGCAGCGCTCTATGCCGCTGTCGACATGAATACGCTAGGCGAGGTGTACGGTCGCCCCGCCCGGCCTTCCACGAGCAAGCGGAACGCTCTCGCTTTGATCAAGCTCCTGCTCGATCACGGCGCCAATCCCAACGCGCAACTGAAAACTCCCACCCTGCAGCGAGCCCACACTCCGGGCGAGGGAACGCTGGCTGAAGGCTCTACGCCCCTCATGCGCGCCGCGAAAAACGGGGATGCCGCGGCCATGCGGCTGCTTCTCGAACACGGAGCCGACCCTTCGATCGCGCAGAAGAATCACACCACTGCGCTGATGTTGGCCGCCGGACTCGGACGCGGCCAGGGCGTCTTCGCGAAAGATTACGCGACCGATAACGAGATGTTCGAAGCCGTTAAGATCCTGGTGGCCGGCGAAGTGGATGTGAATGCGGTCAACGATAACGGCCAGACCGCGATGCACTTTGCCGCGCGCACGTCGGACGACATCGTCAGGTTCCTCGCTGCCCATGGCGCGAAGGTTGATGTCAAAGATAAGCAGGGCCACACTCCGCTCGATGCGGCCATGGGCATGGGCGTGCGCGGGAGAGCCGGAGGCCCCGTCACGCAGCGAGAACAGACCGCGGCCCTCTTACGAGAACTGATGTCGGAGAACCGCTGAGGCACGCGGCCGTACTACTCCATCGTCATCGTGATGAACCGCAATTGGCCGTCGCGTTCAATCTGCATCACCAAGGCGTCTGTGTCCTTCAGATTGGCCAGAGCGGATCGCAGAGCTTCGATGCTGGTGACAGGCTCGGTGTTCACCGAGTAGATCACATCGCCCAGTTGCAGGGCATCGCCGGAGTAGGGCGATTCACCGGCGCGCGCGGCCACCACGATTCCGTAGGAGTTGCGCAGGTCAGGCAGCATTACGGCCAGATTGCGATCGATAGCCACACCCAAAATCCCGAGCTGCGGGATGAGGTTCTTTTCGGGGTCGACCATGTCGGCGAAGCGCTCGGGATCGTTATCCCGGTTGGCGACCTCGACCGAAAACGCGAGCCGGGAAGCGCCGCGCAGCGCCTCGACATTTACCTTGTCGCCCATCTTGTAGCGGTACAGGTTGGTTTCGAGTTGGCGTGCGTCCTGCATCGCTTTCCCGTTCACGCTAAGAACGATATCGCCCACCTTCAGGCCCGCCTCGTCCGCCGGTCCGTCGGGAGTAACATCGGCCAGCAGGGCGCCCCAGTCCTGATTCAGGTGGAGAGCGGTGGCCAGCGCCGGTGTGACCGTCTGCACCACCACGCCGATTTCCGCGCGGTGTACGTGCCCTTCGCTGCGGAGTTGGCTGTAAACGTTTTTCACCAGGTTGCTCGGAATGGCAAAACTCAGACCCTCACTGCCGCCGGACTGCGAAAGGATAAACGTGTTGATGCCCATCACGCGGCCATCGGCATCCACCAGCGGCCCACCGCTGTTTCCGGGATTGATGGAGGCATCGGTCTGGA
The DNA here is from genome assembly GCA_019242155.1 of Terriglobia bacterium. Classification (GTDB taxonomy): domain Bacteria; phylum Acidobacteriota; class Terriglobia; order Bryobacterales; family Bryobacteraceae; genus PSRJ01. The sequence continues at coordinate 12,188 of JAFAWA010000275.1, forward strand.
TATAAATCATAGTGTCGTCCGGACGGATCTGGCGCGCTACCGAGCTGATCACGCCCAGGCTGACCGAATTCTCAAGGCCCAGCGGATTACCGAAGGCCATCACAATCTCGCCTTGACGAAGCGTGTCCGAGTCTCCGAGCTTGAGGAAAGGCAGGCCGGTCTTCTCGATTTTGATGACCGCGAGGTCGGTCTCCCGGTCCACCCCGACAATACGCGCATCGAGCATCTTGGCCGAAGGCTGCATATTCGGACGGCCGGGCGTCTCCGTGGCAAGACGCACCCGCACGTGCCGCGCCCCCTGCACCACGTGCGAATTAGTCACGATGAAGCCATCCGCGCTGAGGATCACTCCCGAGCCGCTGGCTCGCTGGCGCGTAACCACGGCCGTATTGGTGCCCGATTCGCCTTCATTGTTCAGCCGGTAGCCGGTCGAGAAGATCTGGACGGCGGACCGGCTGACGCGTCTCGACAGGCGCTCGAGTTCGGAACTCAGGCCGTGCAATGAGTCGATGGTCTTCGGCCGCGCGGGAACAGCCTCGGGCGCCGGCGTCTGCTGCGACCAGGCTAACGCGGCGACGACGAACAACAGGCCGGGCAGCTTCATGCACATATGCTAGCAGTCCGGTCGCCAGAAAAAAGCTGGCTCTCCTGGGCTAAAGACGCGCAAATTCGGCGAGGCCGGCGTGAAGATGCCGGTGTCCCGAGAACCGCTATGATGAGGGTGTCGAATGAGCGACACCACCCAACTTCGGAAATTGACGGCGCATGTGAAGGCCGCGGGTTGAGCCTCGAAGCTTAGTCCAAAGTTGTTGGACAGGGTTTTGGCAACGGTGCCCCGGTGGCCCGACGAAAATGTGCTGGTCGGGTTTGACACTGCCGACGATGCCGGCGTGTACAAGCTGACGGCGGAGCTTGCCCTGGTGCAGACCGTCGACTTCTTCACGCCGATTGTGGACGATCCTTATACCTTCGGGGCCATCGCCGCGGCCAATTCGCTGAGCGACGTCTATGCCATGGGTGGCCGTCCGGTATCGGCCTTGTCGATCCTTGCGTATCCCGGACAGGGTGATTTGGGCGATCTGGAGCAGATACTAAAAGGCGGCGCGGAAAAAATGCGCGAAGCGGGCTGCTCGATCTTAGGAGGGCACAGTATCGCCGACGACGAGATCAAGTTCGGCTATGCGGTTACGGGGCTGGTACACCCGGCGCGCTACAAAGCGAACGCGGGTGCCGAACTCGGCGATGCGCTCGTCTTTACGAAGCGGTTGGGCACGGGTGTGATCGCCACGGCGTTGAAGCGCGGCTTGGCAAGTGACGAGCATATTGCCGAATCGATCGGCTCCATGCTGACCTTAAATCGTCAGGCATGCGAAGAGATGCTCCGGTCGAACGTGCACGGCTGCACCGATGTGACCGGCTTTGGCCTGATCGGCCACGCTCGCGAAATGGCGCTGGCCAGCAATGTGACACTGGAAATTGCGGTGGATCAGGTGCGCTTCCTACCCGGCGCGGTAGAGTACGCGCGCGCGGGGGCGATTCCGGGAGGGCTGAAGAACAACCGGGAATTCGCGTCCTGTGTTGTGGAGGCGGCGCGTCCGCTGCCGCGCGAGATTGAAGACTTACTGTATGACCCGCAGACCTCCGGAGGATTGCTGATTACGCTTCCGGAATCGGATGCCGCGGCGTTCGAGCGTTCGTACGGGCCGGCATACCGCATCGGGCGCGTGCTGCCTCGCGGCGCGAAGCCCATTCGTTTGATATGAATGAGACAGAACGCGGCCATTCACATCGGCACATCGGGCTGGCATTACCAGCATTGGCGCGGGCCGTTTTATCCGCCGAAACTGCCCGCGGCGAAGATGCTGGAGTTCTACGCCGAGCGGTTCGACACAGTAGAACTGAATAATACGTTTTACCGGCTGCCGCCCGAGACGGCTGCGGCGAACTGGCGCGAGGGAACCCCGAAGGGCTTCTGCTTTGCGGTGAAAGGCAGCCGGTATTTGACGCACATGAAAAAGCTGAAGGATCCGGAAGCCGGTGTGGCACGGTTCTTCGAGCGCGTGGATCCGCTCGGTCCGAAGATGGGCCCGGTGCTGTTCCAGCTTCCGCCCTGGTGGGAGGTGGATCTGGAGCGGCTGGAAACATTTCTGATTGCCCTGCCGCCCGGTCATCGCTATGCGTTCGAGCTGCGCAACCAGACGTGGCATACGGCTGAGGTTTACCGCATTCTGCGACGTTATAATGCCGCGTTCTGCATTTTCGAAATCGCGGGATTTTATTCGGGGGTGGAGGTTACGGCCGACTTCACTTACGTCCGCTTGCATGGCCCGGGCGGGGCATACCAGGGCAGTTACTCGGGAGAGACTCTAGAGACTTGGGCGAAGCGCATAGAAGAGTGGCGGGGGCAATTGCGAGCCGTGTATGTGTACTTCGATAATGACCAGGCGGCGTACGCCGTAGAGAACGCACTGGAGCTAAAGAGGCTGGTGTAAGGCTGCCCTGCTGGTCACGGGATGTCAGCGGCGGGCCACGCCGGAGGCCTCGGCTTGCTTTAGGTCGTTGCGGAAGATGACTCCGCCTTTCATTACAAACTTCACGCGCTCCAGTTCCGTAACATCGGTTAAGGGATCGTTAGACACCGCAACAAGGTCGGCGAATTTGCCTTTCTCGACCGTTCCGACTTGCTTTCCCAGATCGAAGTTGAGACTTGCGGCCGCATTGCTGGTCGCCATGCGTATGGCCTGTACCGGCGTCATTCCCCATTTCACGTAATAGGCGAACTGGAAAGCCTGTACGCCGTGGCCCACGGTGTAAGCGCCGCTGCCGAAGACTTCCGTCACCCCAGCGGCCATCAGGCGTTTGAAACTCGCCTCAGTAAGCTGGAAGCGCGAACTGTGCCCGCCGGTAGCTCTCAGGTCGCGTTTTTCCAAATCGCCGATCAGATCCCACAGTGTTTGCATCACGGGCCGCATGCTCCCATCCGCCAAAGGCTTTTTGAACAGACGAATGGTTTCATCGTCGAGGCCAGGCGCGCCGGTAACGCCCACAATTACGTGCATCGGCATATCCACGCCGGCTTCGAGGCAGTTGCGTAAGCCCTCGCCGCCGTAGGCGTGGCACGCTACTTTTAGACCGTGGCGATGAGCCTCGTCGACAATAGCCTGGTCCTCCTCTAGAGTGAGCGAAGGCACGTTGATCATCTTGCCGTCAGGTGTGAAGGCGCCCGCGCCTTCGGGCTGCGGATAGCCGCTGCCTTCGTAGTCTTCGGTGTCGTAAACCTTGATCCAATCGACTCCGTAATGCGCGTGGTCGCGAACGGCGGCACGCGCCAGCCAGGGCGAATTCACGTTGCCCGTGAGTTGCCAAACCGCCGGGCCCGGCCCCTGGCCGAAAGGCGTGGGTAC
>JAFAWA010000468.1 GCA_019242155.1 Terriglobia bacterium
GAACGTGCCTGCGTGCACTGCGGCCGGAACAAATAATGGATGCCGGCCCAATCCCAATTTCGCAAACGACAGCCAGTACTCGTCACTGGGGGATTCGCACTATGATGGCCTGCATGTCTCCTTGAATCAGAGGCCGGTGAAATGGGGCAACTATCGCCTTTCCTACACGTATTCGAAGGCGCTGGATAATGTAGGCGAGTTCTTCTTCAGCGCTCCGATCAACAACTTCAACATCTGGCAGGATTACGGCCGTTCAGACGACGACCAGCGTCATCGCCTCACTTTCGAAGGTGCAGTGCACTCTTCGTACGGCGCAGCCACGAGTGCGTGGGAGCACATCAGCCATGGCTTTGAGCTGAGCACCTCACTTACGGCTTACTCGCCTCTGCCGTTTAACATCACTACCGGCAGCAACACCATCCAGGGAACCGCCGCGCGGCCAACCATTAACGGCGTGTTCATCAACCGCAATGCCGGCGAGAGCTTCAGCACGATCAATCTCAATGCGCGGCTCAGCCGCACATTCGCATTATCGGAACGGGTGCGCCTTCAGGCGCTCGCCGAAATGTTCAATACACTCAACCATGTGAACGTAGTCACGTTGAACGGCGTCTTCGGAACCGGTGCCTACCCCCTCACTCCGTCGCCCACGTTCCGTCAGATTACGGCAGTCAACGACCCGCGCAGTGCTCAGCTCGCGCTGCGTCTGAGCTTTTGAGGATATCGCCATGCATCAACTTCTCGTTGCTTTCGCAATCGCCCAATTGACGGCACCATCGCCGCACGCACCCTACCGCGAGCCGCAAATCGCGGCTTCAGGCAAGCTCACCGCGATCGCGTTCGGCTCCGGCTCAAGCGTCTTCGTTGCCACCTCAACCAATAACGGAGAGACCTTCGGCAGCCCCGTGCGCGTTGCCGAAGCTCCTGTTCTTCCGCTCAGCCGGCATCGCGGACCAAGGATCGCGATCTCAGGCAGCATCCTCGTTGTCACCGCAGTAATAGGAGACATGGAGGCCAAGGGCGAGCATTCTCACGGGTTGCCGTCCGACGGGGACCTCGTGGCCTGGCGATCCAGCGATCAGGGCCACACTTGGTCGAAGCCTGTTCGAATCAACGATGTTCCTGCTGCGCCGCGGGAGGGCCTTCATACCCTCGCTGTGGACAATCAGGGCCACCTATTTGCCGCCTGGCTCGACCAGCGGGATCGCGGCACGCAACTTTTCGGAGCATGGTCCTCAGCTTCGGGAGCCACATGGTCGAGGAATGTGAAAATCTATGAATCTCCTGGGGGAACTATTTGCGAGTGCTGCCACCCGACAGCCATCTTCACTGAGGACGGGCACGTCGAGGTAATGTGGCGCAATGTGCTCGAAGGATCACGCGACTTTTACCTCATCGCGTCTAATGGCGATCACAAGTTCAGCGCTCCGCAGAAACTTGGCGATGAACCTGGAAGATCAATGCCTGTCCCATGGATGGCGGCGGAATGGTACGTGTCGGCGGCAAAACGACCACGGTCTGGCGTCGCGAAAACGAGATTTTTCTCGATGAACCGGGCGGCCATGAAGCCAAGATCGGCGAAGGAAAAGATGTAGCGTTGGCCGTAGCCGGAGGTACGCCATTGGCCGCGTGGATTAAAGGAACCGAGCTGATCCTGTGGCGCAATGGTACGAAAGAGGCGATCGCTGCAAATGCTGCATTCCCAAGTCTCGCGGCTCTCCCCGACGGCGGAGCGCTCGTCGCGTGGGAGGAGAACAACGGAATCTCAGTGAAGAAAATTCGGTGACAAGCCGGCCAGAGCTTCTGCGCGCTCGGCCTATAGAGGGCCCGAATCTGTTCACATCCTGGGCTGCAGAGCCCGGCAGATCGGTTAGGACTAGTTATCTTCCGCGGTGGCGCGGCTACGGGCGGGCGTCGCGCCCGCTCCTGTCCCCGCTTTTGCGCCCTTCTCGAGTAGAAAATTGACGACGCTTCCGAATTTCAAGTTGCGGGCGCCATCGAGCGCCGTGCGGCCGTCCAAGGTCGTGGCATTCAAGTCCACGCCAAGCTCGACCGCCACTTTTACCGTCTCGAGGGTCAGCGCTTCGCGCTGGGACGGAGCGTAGGGCACCCACGCCGCCACTCCGCCCGAATCTCTATTCCCGTTGTCACCGCTAAGTCCCGTAGCCGCGAGCAACGCCGTGGTTGCCGCTGACCGTTCCTGATGCCCTGTGCCTTGGGCCGCCACCCAAGTCACCTTGTGTACGTACAACGGATCCGCACCATGCGCTGCGAGCAGTCGCAGAATGTCGGGTTCCAGAAGGCGCGCAGCCAACCAGAAAGGCGTTGCTCCGACTAATGAAGGCTCGAAATGGAAGTCGGCGGAGGACCGGCGTGTGGGCGTCCAGGTTTTTAAGGGCGCGTTCGGATCGGCATGGTGATCGAGCAGCGCCTTTACGAGTTCTTGATCCCGCCGCATGATGGCTTCGTGCAGCGCTGTAAAGCCGTTGGGAGCCGCGTTGGGATCTGCGCCGTGTTCGAGTAGGAAGGCGACCATTTCTCGAAACCCGGAGTGCGCGGCGAGGGTGGTTGCGCTCACGCCCCATGCATCGGCGTCGTTCACGTTCGCGCCGGCGGCGGCCAGAAGCTTGGCCGAGCTTAAGTCGCCTACACGCGCCGCGAACATGAGCGCGGTCTCCGATCCGTGAGGGATGGCTTTGTTGTAAGGCAGATAGCCATGGGGCGGTACTGCCATAACATCGTTCCAGGTATCGGAGCGAGCCTGAATATCGGCATGGTACGCAAGCAGTACCTTGACCACCTCGGGATGCTTTTGGGAGACGGCCCACATCAGAGCCGTTTGGCCGCGCGGACCGCGAGCATCCGGATTCGCCCCTTTGGCTAATAATTGTTCCACTATCTCCGGATAGCCCGAGCGGGCCGCTACCATCACCGGCGTCTCACCCGAGAGTAGAGCTAAGTTCGGGTTGGCGCCGGCTTCGAGCAGTCGCCGGACCATGGTTGCGCTTCCGTTTTGGCTTGCAAGCCAGACCGCGGTCACTCCGAGGTCCGTAGCCGCGTTGGCTTTAGCGCCCGCGCGAAGCAGGAGGTCGGCATCTTCCAAGTCGTCGCGATATGCCGCCCAATGAAGCGCGGTCGAACCGTCCGCTTCAGTGGCGTTGACCTCAACTTTTTTCTGGAGGAGCGATCGCAGCGCGAACTGATCGCCGTTCTTGACGGCATCGATCAGTGATGACCGCGCGGTAATTCCCGCAGCGGATACACAGATTGCAAACGCCATCGCGGCGGCTAGCGGCCCCACAGGGAACGGCCAATTCCCCACTCGAAAAGCAGTTCGGAGAGGCATAACTTTCGCGGCTCGATTCTACCATCCCCGAATGCCGGGAGCCAGGCCCGCTGAGGACAGCTACGCAGATCCTGCTGGAGAAACTAGGAGCCTTGTCAGCCCACACCGTGCTCAGCGAATGCCGGCGGCTCAGCCCAGTGATTTGCAGCCGATATGATTGCAATATGCCTGCTGTACAAAGTTGGGACCCAACCACCTATGCGCGCAATGCTCGTTTTGTTTCCGACCTCGGATCTCCCGTGCTGGCACTCTTAGCACCGCGGCCGGACGAGCACATCCTCGACCTTGGCTGCGGCGATGGCGCACTCACAAGCAAGCTTGTAGAGTTGGGATGTAAAGTAGTCGGCATCGATTCGAGCGCGGCACAAGTAGAGGCTGCAAAGAACGCCGGGCTCGAGGTATGCGTCACGAACGCTGAGGCTCTGCCCTTCTCCGAGGTATTCGATGCGGTGTTCAGCAACGCCGTCCTTCACTGGATTAAACAGGCGGACGCAATGCTGGCCTCGGTCTGGCGGTCGCTTCGCGGAGGCGGCCGGTTTGTCGCCGAATGCGGCGGCCATGGCTGCGTACACAGGATTCAAGCGGCGCTTGTTCAAGCGTTAGAGCGTCGCGGCATCGATGGCAGAGCCCGCATTCCCTGGTACTTCCCGACAGTGGAAGACTACGGCGCTCGCCTGGAGCGCGCGGGATTCCAAGTCGATAGCATTATGCTGATCGACCGGCCTACACCGCTCCCGGGCGACATCACCGGTTGGCTCGAGACGTTCGCACAGAGCTTTCTTCAGGGTCTTTCCGGCTCAGAGCGGCAGGCCTATCTTGAGGAAGTCCGCTCCGCTCTCAAACCGGAGCTGTGCGATGCGAACGGCGTCTGGATCGCAGATTATGTGCGCTTGCGATTCTCGGCGAAGAAGCCGGCGGAACAACGGTAACTCCCGCCGTATATCCAAGCAGGCGACCCAGCCTGAGGAATTGCAGCAGGGCCGCCCTTTGAAATCGGTGCGGTCAGGGCAGTTGGAACACCCATATCGCGGGAGAACGTTCCACATTCTGGATTTCGGGTACCAGCGGCGCGAACCCCGTCGCCTGCGCGCCACCGTTGCCCACGCCCACCGCGACGTACTGCTTGCCGTTTACGGTGTACGAAATGGGGGCGTTACTCGGCACATCGGTCAGGCGTGTCTCCCATAGCAGTTTGCCCGTTTGATCGTCGTAAGCGCGAAAGAACCGATCGATCGAGCCGTTGAAGATCACGCCGCCGGCCGTATCCAGCGCGCCGCTAGACACAGGCGCGCGATGGCGCTCGGTCCAGACTACTTCGCGCGTCACCATGTTGACGGCTTCCACCCGGCCGTACTTGCCGTCCGAATCCGGACGGGGCCGCACGTTGAAGTTAACTCCGGTCGACAAAAAGCCGCGCCCGCCGCCGGGCACCGGCGTCAGATCCATACAAGACTCAACCAGCGGTATGTACAAAATCTTCGTGTCCGGATTGTACGAACTCGGAAGCCAGCTCTTGGCACCGTCCGCATGGGGACAGACCAGGTGTATCTGCCCGTCCCCGGGCAGCGTTTGCGGATTGATAGTCTTTTTTCCGGTGACCGGATCGATGGAAGAAACGATGTTCTGCAGGCCGAGATCCTTCGAGTAGATCCACTTTCCCGTTTGCGCATCGAGAACGTCGTAAGTCGCCTGCTTGCCCGATGTCATGATCACCGGGCGAACCACGCCGTTCACCGGCATGCGCACGACCTGGCGTTCAAACACCCAGTCTAGGTCCCACTGATCATTCGGCAGGTGTTGATAAAACCAGACCAGCTTGCCGGTATCGGGGTTGATGGCCAGCGTACAGTCCGTATACAGGCCGTCGGTCTTGACGCCCGGCCTCGCGGGCTTCGCTAGAACCGCGGTGTCATAAGTCTGCGCCACTCCGAAGAAAGCCAGATTGAGAGCAGAATCGTAACTTCCCGCAATCCAGACGGAGCCGCCGTTGCGCTCCTCGGCGGTGTGGTCGTTCCAGGTGTCGCCGCCGGGCTCGCCGGGCTGCGCGATGGTGTTGAATCGCCAGGCGGGACTGCCGGTTTCGGCGTCGAGCGCAACGATGTAGTTCTTACCGCCGACGCGGCCGCCGGTTCCGATCATTACCTTGCCTTTAGCGGCGAGCGGGCCGCCCGTGAGAGTGAACCCCCTTTCCTCGGTCAGCGGCTGGTCCCAAACGACCCTGCCGGTCTTCACGTCCAGGGCCACCACGTGCACGTCGGAGGTCCCCATGTAGACCTTGTTCCCATAAATCGAGATGTTGCGCTTATTGCCTGGGTTCACACCAGGGGGCAACAGGCGCGCGTACTGCCACAGCAGGTCGCCGGTCGCGGCATCGAGCGCTTCAAGCTTGTCACCCGGGCTGTGTAAGAACATGACCCCGTCGTGAACCAGTGGCGTGGCTTCATTCGCGCCGGGCGAAAGCGTCCATGTCCATGCGACGCGCAGGTTGCCCACGTTTGACTTCGTAAGCTGCTTCAGCGGGCTAAAGCCCTGGTAATCGAAACCGCGGCGCCAGGTGAGCCACTCACCCGTCGGCGGGTTCTGTAGCAATGCGTCGGAAACGGGAGTTATTTTATCGAGAGGGTTCGCCTTGGCCGGAGCGGGAGGCAGCTTCACGCCCGGTGATAAGGTGCTGCCCCTGCGTCCGCCTGCCCCGGGCGGAGGAGGAATCGTCACGGACGCAAGCGCGGCCGCCTCGGATGCAAACTCTTTGAGCCCAGTCGCAAAACCATTCTGCTGGAGCACGTAGGCGATGATCTGCGAGTATTCGGTGTTGCTGATGCTTCCGGGTTTGCCCGGCGGCATGTTCATGCTCACATAAGTGAACAGATCCGCCGCAGGTTTCCCGGCATACTTGCCAAGAAACGCGGCGCCGCGAAGTGGCGGAGCGGAGATGCCGTCATCCACATGCGCGCCGTGGCAATTGGCGCAGTTCCGCTCATATGCCGTCCTTCCCGCGGCCGCTTGTGCTGATGTGAATAGCGCCTCGGCTCGCGGAACCGGATCCCGCCCCGCGGCGGCGGGTGCCTGAGCGTGCAGCATTGTTGGTGACTCGACCGTAATCAGCGTTGCGGCTGCTCCGAACATTGTGAGACAGAGCGCTGCCGGCAGTCTGTTTTGAGCCTTGGCGGATCTCATTTGCAAACTTACCTCGCTGCCGTGGGTTACTTGCAAGAATTGTAGTACTAAAAGTTCGCGACAGCTTCCCTCCTCGGCCCGCACGCTCACGCCCGAAAGATCTTCAGCATCCGCTTGGTCCCCATCCCGGATCGCATATGCGCTTCATGATAACTTGGTCTACACTCGACAGTATTCGAGTGCTTGCATAGAGGCCTCATGTCCGATTCCGTAGGCCCGAAACGTTTTCAGAATCCAAAACACCACGTATAG
>JAFAWA010000052.1 GCA_019242155.1 Terriglobia bacterium
TGCCGCGGATGCTGCCGTCGGCCACCCCGGTTTGCGCAAAGACGGGAAGACACGAGAGAAGGAACAGCACGACTTTTCGCATTGTGATGCGAGAGTAACAAAACAATTTGACAAGCTGATGACTGATGCGGCCCGTGACCGGGCAGCCCGCGGCGGATTAATATCTATTGTCTCTATACGTGCAAACGTGCGGGTTCTCAGCGTCCGCCGGCTGCCGCTTTCGCGGCGCTCGCCGGGTGCTTCAACTCTCCATCGACGATCGGTTTGAGAGCGGCAAGGGTAACGGCGCCGTTGAAACGTTTGCCGTTCACGAAGAGGGTGGGCGTGGAATCGACGCTGATGCGCTCGCCGTCGGCGATATCTTTTGCGACCGCTCGTTTGACCTCCGGCGAATCGAGGTCCGCCTGGAAACGATGCATATCGAGACCCAGGGAGTTGGCGATTTTCAGCATGCCGTTCCGGGAAAGATAACCCTTCTGCGCGAATAGCGCGTCGTACATGGGCCAGAATTTACCCTGGCGGTTGGCTGCGAGCGCGGCGGCGGCAGCTAAGGCAGCTTGCGAATGGCTATCGAGCGGAAACTCTTTGAAGATGAGCCGCACTTGCGTGGGATAGGCCTTCTGCACGGCCTCTAGCTGCGGTGTGGCCGCAATGCAAAAGGGGCACTGAAAATCGGAAAACTCCACCAGGGTGACCGGCGCCTGGGCCGGACCGCGCACCGGAGCATCGCCCAATGGAATTGCGACGGGCGGTTCCAAAACCGCCGAGTGATCGGGTGGACCCTGTCCCCATTTGGTTGCTTTTGCGATCGCGAGGGCTTGGGTCTCGTTTTTCCCTTGCTTGATCGAGTCGACAATGGAAGCCGACACGCCCTTGCTGTAACTGCAGCCGGGATCTTTCATGCGGCACTCGGCGACTTTCATGTTGCAACCGCAGGAACAGCCGGTCTCGCGCAGCAGCTTCAGAACCTTAACCTTCTGGGCGGGGCTGAGCCCGGTCAAATCCACGCTGGGCAACTGTTCGCTGGTTTGCCAGTCCTGAGCAAACAGCAATACCGCGCCCAAGAAACATAGTCCTAGAATCCTCTGCGCGCGCATCGGGAATCTCCTGGGTTTATTGTAAATCATTGGGGTTTTCCGTTTTATGAGAGTGCCGGTTCGTGTTTCTTTTTGATTTCTTCCGCTCCTTGCTGCCGCTGCACAATCCGATCGGTTTCGGAGCGAGTGATTTCGTTTCAGTGACCTTTGCACTGGTGCTGGCCGCGGCTGCCATCGCGTGGCCGCGGGTTGCGCTTTGGACGGAGCGATTCGCCGCGCGCACCGGTTGGTGCATGCTCGCCCTAGCCATTTTGCCGATCATTTTACGTTTAGCGTTACTGCCGAATCATCCCGTACCCACGGCCGACATTTACGACGAGTTCGGCCACCTGCTGGAGGCCGATACGTTGCGTCATTTCCGGCTGGCGAATCCGCCCCATGCGCTTCCGCAATTTTTCGAAACGCAGTTCGTGTTGGAGCAGCCGACGTACAGTTCGATTTACCCATTGGGCCAAGCGCTGGCATTGGCCGCGGGATGGAGCCTTACGGGTCATCCCTGGGCCGGAGTTTTGTTGGCGGTGGGCGCGTTCTGCGGCCTTTGTTATTGGATGCTCCGCGCCTGGACCACGCCGGGGTGGGCGCTCGCGGGCGGACTGCTTGCAGTGGCGGAGTTCGGTCCACTGAACTACTGGATGAACAGCTACTGGGGCGGCGGGCTCGCGGCCGCGGCGGGGTGCCTGGTATTCGGAGCGCTTCCGCGGCTTGCCAGAACCGCACCGGCCGGCGCGCCTGGATGGGGACGTTCCTGGAAGTATGCAGCGGCGCTCGGAACCGGCCTGGGTCTTCATCTGCTGATCCGCCCCTTCGAATCCATATTTCTGTTGCTGAGCGTTCTCTTGTTCTTCGCCCCAAACGTGAGGCGACCGAAATGGTTCCGGGCGTACTGGCGGCTTCTTCCGGCGGCGGCTTTACCCGTGGCTGCGGCTCTTGCCTTGATGCTGCTGCAGAACCGGGCGGTAACGGGGAACTGGACCACCTTGCCGTACCAGCTTAGCCGCTATCAGTATGGCGTTCCGGCGGCGCTGGTTTACCAAACGAACCCATTTCCGCACCGCCAACTGAACCGCGAACAGGCGCTCAACTACCAGATGCAGAAGGGATTCCACGGAAATTCCCCTGAGACGTGGCGCAGCTTTGGGGAGCGCTTAGAATACCGGGTTCGCTTTTACCGGTTCTTCTTTCTGGCCCCGCTCTATCTGGTGCTCCCGTTGTTTCTGTGGAGAGCCCGCACCTACTGGTGGGTGCTTCTGAGTTTGGCTTCGTTTGGTCTCGGGGCAAACCTGTATCCCAATTTCGAAACGCACTACATAGCCGCGGCCACTTGCCTGTTCGTGCTGGCCGCCGTAATCGGCCTCGAACAGCTGGCCCGCATCAGCCCCGAAGCTTCGCGTATCTTGGGCTTTCTCTGCCTGGCCCAATTCCTTTTCTGGTATACCATGCACCTGTTCGACAACCAGCCGTTTTCGATGGCGGCCAGGCAGTTTGAGACCTGGGACGGCCTGAACCATCGCAATCCGGCTGCGCGCATCGAAGTGAACCGGCGGTTGGCGATGTTACCGGGGCAGCTTCTCGTGTTCGTGCGGTATTATCCCCAGCATCCGTTCCAGCAGGAGTGGGTTTACAACGCGGCGGATATTGACGGTTCGCGCATCGTGTGGGCGCGCGATCTGGGCCCCGAAGAGGATGCGCAATTGCGGGCCTACTATCCGAATCGCTCAGTTTGGCTGCTCGAACCGGATTACCGGCCGCCACGGCTTACTCACTTAGCGCCGTGACTGGTCAGGCTCTGCGGCGCATTTCCGCCCGCGCTTCTTCTTCGGCCGAGTGGGCGCGTTCGGCTTCGCGCTTGTCATGGAGTTTCTTACCCCGCGCAAGCGCGAGTTCGCACTTGATGCGTCCGTCCTTCAGGTAGATCTTGGTGGGGATTAGGGACAGGCCCTTGTCTCTGGTTTGGCCCAACAGCTTGTCAATCTCGCGGCGGTGCAGGAGCAGCTTGCGGTTGCGCACCGGCGGGTGATTTTCGCGATTCCCGTGCGAGTACTGGCTGATATGTGCGTTGAGCAGCCAGGCTTCATTGTTCAGCACGGTGGCATAGGCTTCTTTGAGCTGAATCTTCCCGTCCTTAGCGGCCTTTACTTCGGTGCCGGTAAGGACCATCCCGGCTTCGAACCGGTCCATTAAGAAATAGTTGTGGCCGGCCTGCCGGTTGTCGCTCAAAATTCGGAGATTCGCACCCTTGTCCGCCAACTTT
>JAFAWA010000316.1 GCA_019242155.1 Terriglobia bacterium
CCAGCCGATCACACCGGCAAACGCTGAGGCTCCGGGAGCGCCTGGCTATCCTAACAACCCGTTGCCGGGCGGACCGCCGGCTCCGCCGTTACCCGGGCAAGATCCACAACAACAACCCACACCCCAGGTGATCATCCCGGGGCTCGCAACTGCTAATGGGCAACCCAACCCCGGTAACCCAACCGGCGGCCCTACGCAACAGGTGCCGCAGAACGTGGGCGTATTGAATGCGCCCGGCCAGCCTTTTCCCGGCCGTGGGCTTCCAGGTCAGACGCTGCCCGTAGAGCAGCAGTTTCCAAACCAGCAGACTCCCAACCAGCAGGCTCAGGTACCGCAAACTCCGGGTTTCCAAACCCCGGGAGTCCAAGCCCCCGGCTTCCAAGCGCCCAATTACCAGCAGGCGGGGCCACAAGGTCAGGTGCCTCCGCAACGGTTTGGGGGCCAGACAGTTCCACCTGGTGCTCAGCAGCCCGCGGGCAATCAGACCAATGCGGCGTCTTCCTCTTTTGTGGGCGGCGGCGGATCGTTTGTCGGCAGCGGATCATTCGTCGGCAGCGGATCTTCCTTCGTGGGTGGCGGCACTTTTGTCGGTGCTGCTCCTTCCGGCGTTCCGGCCAACCCGAATCCCATTCCGGGACCCGGTCAGAATCTGCCGCCGGCAACACCACCGCCCCCCAATTTCGGGCAGCAAAACAGCACCGCGCAGCAGGCTGTGCAACAGGCGCAACAACAGACTCTGCAGCAGACTCAACAACAGTTTCAGCAGTACAGTAACGCTCAATCGGCGCCCCCCGCAGGCCAGCCGGGCTCTACGGGTTTCAGCCAGCCTACGCCGGGCGTTCCCAACCCCGCCGCGGGAATGATTCAGGGCATCCTGACGAGCCCTCGTCCCGGCGGATTTCCGGGAACGCAACCGCAGGGCCAGGCTGGTCAGCAGGTAGGCACCGCGATCGCAGGTGTGGCCAGCCTATCTGAAGATCCAGCGATCATGGTCTATAACGACCGCACGAGTTATAACGAGTGGGAGTTCATTTTCGATCTCACCAAGCAGAAAGCCGTGCCGAACATCAATGGAGTGGCGGGCACTCCTGCTCAGGCGCTGGGGTCCACGCCCGGCGGATTGCAAGCGGGGCAGGCGCCGCCTCAGGGAGTAAGCTTGGGGACAGGGTTGCCGAATATTCCGCCCAACACTCCGGGTGTGCTCGCCGCCAATGGCGGTGGTCTTCCCGGAGCAGGCACACCGCCTACCGCAGGAACCTCCGGAACTGCTCCTGCAAGCCAAGCTACAGGCACCACTCCCGGCGCTCCAGTACCGGGCGGGCCGGGTCAACAGCAGTCGCCCTTCCCGGCGGGAGTGCGGCCGGGGCGGCCCTGAGCGGCTTCGCTCTACATCCAACTACCCTTTGCCCTCGATCTCAGTTGCTATTCTACTTTCTTGCGAATATGACATCGAGACGCGTGGTAGTGGCTATTGACGGTCCGGCGGGAGCGGGGAAGAGTACGATCGCCAAGCGGCTGGCCGGCCGCTTGGGCTTCGTCTACATCGATACCGGCGCGATGTACCGTGCCGTTGCGCTTTGGGCTCTGCGCCAAGGCACAGACGTGGGAGACATGCACCGCATGGAGCAGCTTGCGCTGGCGGCCGATATCCAGCTTTCACCGGGAGGGATCGAACTGAACGGCGAAGACGTCACTGAGTTCATCCGCACGCCCGAAGTGGCCAACGGCGCTTCGAAGGTCGCGGTTTTGCCCGGTGTGCGGCGGGCCATGGTGGCCAAGCAGCGTTCCATCGGTGAGAAGGCGAGCGTGGTCATGGAAGGACGCGATATAGGTACGGTGGTGTTTCCGGATGCGGATGTCAAAATCTACCTGGATGCGAAATTGGAGGAGCGGGTGCGGCGCCGTCTGGTAGAAGAGCAGGCCAAAGGCAACGCAATCGACAAAAAAGCCCTGACCGATCAGATGCGCGAACGCGACCGCCGGGATAGCACGCGCGCGGACGCACCCCTGACTCAGGCCCCGGACGCAATCTATCTGGATTCCACACCGTTCAGCATCGAAGAGGTGGAGGAAGCGATCCTCAAAATCGTTCGCGCGCGCGTGACCAACGGGAAGGAGATCCGGTGAGCAATCTCGTGGTGATGAAGTTCGGCGGGACCAGTGTCGGTTCGGCCGAACGGATGCGCATCGCCGCGCAGTTGGCCGCCGAGCAGAGCCGAAAGCAGCCGGTCATCGTGGTGGTTTCGGCGATGTCCCGGATCACCGATCTTCTGTTGGACACGATGCGTCATGCCGAGGCCGGCGACCGCGGCGGCATGGAAGCAAATCTCGCGGCCTTGCGCTCCCGGCATGAGGAGGCCTGCCGGCAGCTACTACCGCAGACGCGCCGGGGGCCTGTTTTGGCGGCGATTCAAGGTCTGATCGGGGAGTTCGAGCGCATCGTGAATGGAATGGCGATGCTCAACGAGCGGCCCGCCAGATCGGTCGATGAGGCGGTAGCGACCGGCGAGCGTCTCTCGGCTCTGCTGCTCTCCGAATCCCTGAACGCTGACGGAACTCCCGCCGTAGCGGTGAATGCGTGGGATCTCGTGGTCACGGATGCGGTTTTCGGGAATGCTTCTCCGCTCATGGAGCCCACGCGTGAGAAGGCCTCCGCGGCTCTGCGTCCGTTACTCGAGCAGGGACTTCTTCCGGTAGTTACCGGGTTCAACGGGTCGACGGCGGACGGACGGCCCACCACGCTGGGCCGCGGCGGCTCCGATTTTTCCGCCTCGATCCTGGCCGCGGCGTTGGACGCCTCGGAGCTTTGGATCTGGACCGATGTGGATGGCATCATGAGCGCCGACCCGCGCCTGGTGCCCGACGTTGTCGTGCTCGAAGAAGTCACGTACGCCGAAGCGGCTGAACTCGCATACAACGGCGCTAAGGTGCTCCACCCGCGCACGCTTGCGCCTCTCGCCGATAAGCGCATTCCGGTTTGGAGCAAAAACAGTTTCGCGCCCGAGAAGCCAGGCACCAGAATCGTTCCGGCGATTGCCCAGGCTACGGGCGCACGCGCTGTCACTTCGACCGCGAAGGTGGCCCTGGTGTCGCTCGAGCCTGCCAGTGCGGAATTGAGCGGCGTGCAGGTTATGGCGCGGGCACTGGATGCGATTGCCCGCGCCGATGTGGAGATCATGGCGCTCTCCAGCTCCAGTTATCGCCAGAGCTTTTGTTTTCTTGTACGCGCCGAAGAGCTCGAGCGCACGCTGCAAGCTGTCGAGTCCGGCCTGGCGCTCGAGTTAGCGCACGGGTACGTGCGGCCGATTCATGTGGATCAGGACGTGGGACTGCTGGCGGTGGTTGGCGAAGGCATGCAGGGCAAACCGGGACTCGCGGGCCGCATCTTTACCGCGATCTCGCGCGAAGAGGTAAATATCATCGCGATTGCCCAAGGCTCGAACGAACTGACGATTGCGATCGTGGTACGGCGCGATGGGCTGGAGAAGGCCGTTCAGGCCGTGCACCGCGAGTGCGCTTTGGGGCGCTAGAGCTTCAGCGTCTTCAGGTAATCGAGGAAGGGCGCTCCCAGATCCGGACGGCGCAAAGCGTATTCCACCGTAGCCTTGAGGAACCCGAGTTTGTCTCCGGCATCGTAGCGTGTCCCTTCGAAGCGAACTGCATAAATTGGCCGCGAACGGAGCAGATGCTTCAACGCGTCCGTAAGCTGGATCTCGCCGCCGGAGCCCGGCGTTACGGACTGGATAGAATCGAAGATCTCCGGCGTCAGGACATATCTTCCGATGATGGCCAGGTTCGAGGGCGCATCTTCCGGCTTCGGCTTCTCCACCAAATCTCGAATCCGGTACACACGGTCATGGCTGCCGTTATGAGAAATCGGTTCGGCATCAATCGCGCCGTATGCGGAGATGCTCTCCCGGGGGACTTCCATTACGGCCAAGACAGGCGAGCAGAAAAAGCTGTAAACATCTAATAGCTGGCGCAGGCAGGGCGTCTCGGCATCGATCAGGTCATCCGCTAACACGACTGCAAAGGGCTCCTGGCCCACCAACTCCAATGCACGCAACACGGCGTGGCCGAGTCCCAGGGCCTCTTTCTGGCGCACATAGGACACGTTGATCATGTCCGAAATCGACCGGACAATGGCTAACAGGTCCTTCTTAGCCCGGGTTTCGAGAAGATTTTCCAATTCGAAGCTGACATCGAAATGGTCTTCGATGGCGGACTTACCGCGGCCGGTTACGATGATGATGTTCTGAATACCCGAGTGGAGCGCTTCTTCGACGCCGTACTGAATAATGGGCTTGTCAACAATGGGCAGCATCTCTTTGGGCTGTGCCTTCGTGGCAGGAAGGAAGCGCGTGCCGAGGCCCGCTGCGGGGAAGACCGCTTTTCTAACTTTAGGCTGCATGGGTTGAGTTCTCTTAATGATACTGCCCGGCAACACTCGTATGGGGCAGGCACCCGGTTCCCGTACGGAAAGCACTGTTTTGCCGCTGTTCGATTGTCTTTATAGCGACGCTGTGCTAAGAATAGGACTCGGACAACCCAGCCATGGCCTACGTTATAGCAGAACCTTGCATTGGCACTAAAGATACTGCCTGCGTCGACGCGTGCCCGGTGGATTGCATTCATCCGAAGAAGGATGAGACCGGTTTCAAAGAAGCGGAGATGCTCTATATAGATCCCGTGGAATGCATCGATTGCGGCGCGTGCGTACCGGTCTGTCCGGTGTCGGCCATCTTTGCCTTGGATGATCTGCCGGAAAAATGGAACGAATATACAGCTAGGAACGCCACGTACTACGGACGGTAGGTTGCGCTCGACGTATCTGTTTCCCAAAGTTTGACATACCCTAGGCGCACGGCATTTTCAACGCCCATCAGCTTACTTACTTCGTCGTAGATGTATTTGGCGATGTTCTCAGCCGAAGGGTTGACCACATCGAACGGTGGAAAATCGTTCAGCCATTGATGATCCAACCGGTCCACGACCGACTGCAGCGTGCGTTTCAGACTTACGAAGTCAAGCAATAAACCGGTGCCGTCCAGTTGCGGCCCTTCTACAGTCAATTGGCACCGATAATTGTGGCCATGCACGTTTTCACACTTGCCGCGGTAATTCCGC
>JAFAWA010000465.1 GCA_019242155.1 Terriglobia bacterium
TGGCCTCCAAAGTGACTTTCAGCGTGCCCGGCCTGTACGTTCTCAGGGCGGTTGCGGACGACGGACAACTCTTCACCACCAATGAAGTTTCGATTACGGTGAACGCGAGTACGCCGTAAACCGTGCCGTGAGTCTTCTTACCCCAACCATAAAAATACTTACTTTACGCTATAAAGTTATTTGCATATACTGGAAGCATGTGGATCACTGTGGCCGCGTATTCATTCAGCATCGCCGCGGGCGCCTTTCTGGGGCATTTCGAACTGCACACAGACGATACGGGAGTAGAAGTCTTATTTATCCTACTCGCCACGTTCCTTCTAGGCTGCCTCCGCCCGGCGCACGCCTGGCAGTGGAGCCCGCTGGTTGGGCTTTGGATTCCCGGGGCCGAGTTGCTGTTCAATAAAGCCCCGGTAAACGCCTCAACTGCATCGGTCGCGGCTTTCGTTTTAGCGATAGGCTTGGCCGGAAGCTACCTCGGTGTAATCGCGCGGAAGGCGGTGCCATAAGTCGCACCCGGCTTTGCCTGCCGCGCCGTTCGCGCAGTCCCTCCGCGCTATCATTGCTCCGATGACCACACCCGCAAACGCAACGAGAATCGCTCTGGTAACCGGCGCGAACAAAGGCATCGGCTATGAAATCGCCCGGGGACTCGCAAAGCAAGGCATGACCGTAATATTGGGTTGCCGCGATCAGGGACGCGGAGAACAGGCCGCTGCACGGTTGACTAAAGAAGGCCATGAGGTGAGACCCGTAACACTGGACGTGACACGGCCCGAGACGATTGCCTCCGCGGCATCGGAAATCGATTCGAGCTACGGCAAGCTCGACGTTCTCGTGAACAACGCCGGAATCGCCATGGAATGGCAATCCAAACCCAGCAATGTGCCGCTCGCTTCCGTGCGCCAGGTTTACGAAACCAATCTCTTTGGCGTGATTGCCCTCACTCAGGCGATGGTGCCCCTGTTATTGCGGTCGCCGGCAGCAAGAGTTGTGAACGTATCGAGCAGCCTGGGATCCCTGTGTCTCACGAGCGATCCCAACTCCGAGCTGTCCAAATTTCTGGCGTTGGCATACAACAGTTCCAAAAGCGCGCTCAATGCGGTTACGGTGCAGTTCGCCAACGAATTCCGCGGCACCTCCATGAAGGTCAACGCCGTCTGTCCCGGCTATGTCGCAACCGACCTGAATAATAATAGCGGCCCGCGAACTCCCGAGCAGGGCGCGCAGATCGCGATCCGCATGGCGACGCTTCCCGAAGATGGTCCTACATGCGGCTACTTTGACGACAATGGACGCGTGCCGTGGTAAACCGCCGCGTTAGACTGGAGGTCAATGGAAGCATCAGCAGTTAGCGCCAAAGAACGCCTGATCGTAGCATTGGATTCTAAAGACATTCCGGCGGCTCGCGACACTGTCGAGCGGCTTGATGGCGTAGTGCAGTTCTTCAAAATCGGACTGGTGCTTCAATTAGCTCCGGGAGCCGAGGAGTTCATTCGGGAACTCATTGGCCGTGGCAACAGAGTCTTCCTCGATTACAAGTATTACGATATCGCCGAGACCATTAAGAAGGCCGTGGCGCGAGCCGCGGGCCTGGGCGTTTCCTTCCTGACAATTCACGGATCGAGCAACGTTATCCGCGGCGCGGTTGCGGGTAGAGGTGAGAGCAATTTAAAGTTGCTCACCGTAACCGTACTTACGAATATGGATCAAGCCGACATCGCGGAAATGGGTTACACACAACATTCGGTCGAGCAATTGGTCGTATTTCGTGCGGCCAAGGCGCTCGAAGCAGGCTGCGACGGCGTGATCGCTTCGGGGTTGGAGGCAGAAAAAATTAAAAGGATTTCGGGGAACCGTCTGTTGGTAGTTACTCCCGGCATTCGGCCCGATGGCTATCCGGAAGACGATCAAAAGCGCACGGTGACGGCGCGGCGAGCCATTGAGGCCGGGGCCGATTACCTCGTCGTAGGCAGGCCCATTACCAGCCACGCCAATCCACCAAACATAGCCGAACAGATGATCGCCGAAATGCAAGAAGCTTTTGCGGCGCGTCATCAAACGGCCGCGATCTGATAACTGCGGGCGCTAGAATATCGTTGTGGCGACGTTGACGTTTTCCGAAGCGCGCGCCAGTGTGCTTTCTCATGTACGCGACGGGCGGACGCTTCCCTCCCTGGAAACCGTATCTCTCGAAGCGGCCGCTGGAAGGGTGCTGGCCGAGAATGTCGCTGCTGACCGCGACAGCCCGGCGCTTTCACGCTCCATGCGCGACGGGTACGCCGTGCGCGCGCTGGATGTCCCCGGCGAACTCCAAATAATCGGTGAGGTCAGGGCCGGACAGCATTTTGCCGGCGAGATCGGACCCGGCCAAGCCGTCGAAATCATGACGGGCGCTCCTGTGCCCGCGGGCGCCGACGCGATCGTAATGCTGGAATACACACGCGGTCAGAACGGACGCGTCGTCATTGACCGCCGGGCAGAGCCATCCCAGAACATCAATCCGCGTGGATCCGAAGCCGTGGCGGGGGGCGTGGTGCTGCATGAAGGTAAGCGTCTCGACTATACCGATATCGCTATGCTTGCCACCTTCGGCCGAAGCACGGCGCGCGTTTACCGCAAACCCGAGGCCGCTCTGATCGCCACGGGAGACGAGATCGTGGCCATCAACGAGTCCCCGCGCGACTTCCAAATTCGTAACTCCAACGTCTACTCTTTGGCCGCTCAGGTAAAGCGGGCTGGGGGCGAACCGCGCCTGCTCCCCGTTGCGCGGGACACCGAATCGCACACGCGCGAAATTATTGAACGTGGTCTCGAAGCAGACCTTCTTCTACTTTCCGGCGGAGTATCGGCCGGGAAGTACGATGTGGTCGAGCGAGTATTCGCAAGCCTGGGCGCTGAATTTTTTTTTGATCGTGTGCTCATCCAACCGGGCCAGCCGCTGGTGTTTGGCCGTGTTCGCGGCAAGTTCTTTTTTGGGCTTCCGGGAAATCCGGCGTCCACCATGGTGACGTTCGAAGTCTTCGCGCGTGCGGCGGTGGAACTTCTTTCGGGTCAGAACGAGACTTCGCTTTGTATGCCCTTCGCCCGCCTCACGGCCGCGTTCTGTCATAAGCCGGGGCTGACCCGTTTTCTTCCCGCGAGGCTCAGCGCCGATGGCGAGCAGGTTACTCCGGTTCCGTGGCACGGTTCGAGCGACGTCCCCGCTCTCACACGCGCCAATGCTTATCTGGTCGCCGAAGCCGACCGCTCGGAGTACCCGGAAGGGGACTGGATCCGCGTCTTACCAAAATGATGAAGAGACTGTCGCATTTCGATTCCGCGGGCAGCCCCCGCATGGTGGATGTCAGCGCCAAAAGCGAGACCCTTCGCACTGCGCGAGCGCACGCGTTCATTCGCATTTCGCGTAGTGTGCTCCAAAAGCTGCCCGAAAATCCAAAGGGCAATCCACTGGAGATTGCGCGGATTGCCGGTATAGGCGCCGCCAAACGCACGTGGGAACTGATCCCGCTCTGCCATCCCCTGCTGCTCTCTCACGCAGATGTGGATGTAACTCTCGAGAAAAACGGCGTTCGCGTGATTTCGAGCGCCAGCACTACCGCACAGACCGGCGTCGAAATGGAGGCGCTGACCGCGGCTTCTGTCGCCGCCTTGACCGTCTACGATATGGTCAAAGCGTTGGACAAATCAATCGAGATCCAGGATCTGTATCTGCTCGAGAAGACCGGTGGGAAGAGCGGTGACTTTCGCCGCAAGGGGGTTGCGTGATCGAAGTTGCCGTTTTGACCATCAGCGATTCCGTGTCGGCAGGCAAGCGCGCCGACGGGTCCGGTCCGGCGGTGCGTGAGCGTTTCGAACAATTGGGATGGAGAGTTGCCGTACAGGAGGTGCTGCCGGACGAAGCCGCCGAAATTAGCGCCCGCCTGTCGGCACTTGCCGACAAAGGCCGCGTATCCGCGATCTTCACAACCGGCGGCACCGGGGTCGCTTTGCGCGATGTGACTCCGGAAGCCACTCGTGCCGTTATCGATCGGGAAATTCCGGGTCTGTCGGAGGTGATGCGGGCGCGCGGCCGAGAGGCAACACCGTACGCCGTCCTCTCGCGGGCGATCGCGGGGACTCGCGGCGTTACCCTGATCGTGAACTTGCCGGGGTCGCCCAAGGGTGCCCTAGAGTCGCTGGATGCTATCGTGGAAGTGGTGCCGCATGTGCTCGAATTGCTCCGCGGGCATACGGAACACACGGCGGCCCGGCAGGAGTAGTGCATGCGAAAGATTCTCACGATTCCGCTCCTCTGCACAGCGTTACTGTTAGCTCAGGACCTGCCTCCCGAGGTCGTGCCGCCGTTCGTGATCACTACGGAACGGGTCGTAGTGCCGGTAACCGTTTTTGACAGAGATAACGGATTCGTCAATGGCATCCGAGCCGACCAGTTCCATCTGTACGACAACAATAAGGAACAGAACATTCAGGTCGATGTCGCGTACCAGCCGATCTCGTTGGTCGTTGCTATAGAATCCAGCTCCCATGTGGAAGGCATTCTGCCGCAGGTTCAAAAAATCGGTAATTTGATTGCTCCTTTGGTGGTCGGCGATCAGGGTGAGGCGGCGATCGTTGCGTTCGATTCCCGCATCCGCACAATGCAGGACTTCACATCCAATCCTGACCTCGTCACTCAGGCGGTAAAAAAGATTCAGCCCGGCAGCAACGCGAACCGGGTCGTAGATGCCGTAGTAGAAAGCGCGCGCCTGCTGAACCACCGGCCGGAAAACCGCCGGCGCGTCATCCTGCTAATCTCTGAAACGCGCGACCTCGCTAGTGAAAGCCGGGCCCGGGAAGCGTTGATTGATCTCCAACTGGCAAACGTGGTTCTTTACGGTGTCGATATGTCGCGCTTCGTCTCTACACTCACAGCGCCGCCGAACGAACCACGTCCGCTGTCGCAGCCGCCCACGGCTTACACACTTCCGGGCGGAGTACCTTCGACTCCGACCACCGTGGCCCAGACTTATGGCGGGAATGGCGGCCGCGCCGAGTTCATGCCGCTGATGGTGGAGCTCCTGAAAGACATCAAGTACATTTTTAAGGACAACCCCGTCGAGCTGTTTACCAAGGGAACCGGCGGTAGCGAGTTCGGATTCGTAAAGCAGCGTGGGCTCGAAGATGCCATTCAGCGCATCGGCGAGGAGCTGCACAGTCAGTACGTCGTCACCTACAGCCCGAACAATAAGCTCGAAGGCGGCTTTCATCAGATACTCGTCGAAGTAGAGGGGCGTCCCGACGTTAAGCGAGTGCTCACGCGTCCCGGCTACTGGCTGGCTGCAAAGCCTCAGTAATCGTCCCGCTTATAGCTAAGAGACTGCCCAATGCGGCTGTCTCGACATCTCTCAACATTAAAGTTCTTGCGTTTTATACTTAACTCACTTAGTCTATAGTTGCGTGATGATGCAAACTATCCAGTTTGGGAGAAGGCCACAGGGAATAAAACCTCCGTGCCTTAACTCCTTTAATCCACGTAAAGGTCCGTAGCCTCGTATGAGATAGTACTTGCAGTCTCATTATGGGGCCGGTCGAAAGACCGGCCTTTTGCTTTTTATGGATGATTTTCTACGGGCACTTGGGAAACGGCTTAACCCGCATGATTTGGGATCATGAGACTCCCGGTTCGAATCCGGGGTGCCCGACCAGTGTGTTCTTTGATAACTGGAAGTAAGTCAGTGTAATTCGAGCGAGCGTGACTTATTGGCTGAGTTCCTGCCTTCCAAGCAGGCCAAGAGAGTTCGATTCTCTCCGCTCGCTCCAAGCTATGCCCCCGCAAGCGCCTGCGTAGCTGAGATGGATTAGCACCGGTCTGAAAAGCCGGATACGGAGATTCGAGCGCTCCCGCAGGCACCACTCTCGCCGGCCCTATCGAATTTCGGGCCATAAGCTTTGGAGGCGAAGCACTCGACTCTTAATCGAGAGAGCACAGTTCGAGTCTGTGATGGCTCACTAATTGTTCTGGGGTAGCCAAACCGGTAAGGCGCCTGGCTGTTAACCAGGAGATGTGCAGGTTCGAGTCCTGCCCCCAGAGCCAACTTTACGGCGAGGAGTAACAGCGCGGCGGCACTAAGTTCGGAACCTATGCCGAATCGGAGAGGCACCTGACTTTTAATCAGGACGAGGTGGGTTCGATCCCCACAGGTTCCACCAAGGAGACCAACGATGGAGATCATCGACAACATCCCGGTATGGGGAGCGCCGGTTGATGAAGGCGCGCTCAAGCAGATCAAGACCTGCTATTACATCTTCGGGCAGGCCGCTATGATGGCCGACCACCATAAAGGGTATGGTGTACCGATCGGCGGCGTCGTTGCGCATGAGACGCTGGTCAGTCCTTCGGGTGTGGGCTACGACATCGGGTGCGGCAACAAAGCTGTGCTCACGGATGCCGATTCGAGCGACGTGCGCGCCAACATCGCGCGCATCATGGACGACGTCTGGAGCACGATCTCTTTCGGGCTTGCACGCAAGAACAAGGAACCGGTCGATCACGACCTCTTCGACGACAACAACGACGATGCGTGGCAGATCACACAAGGTGCGAACAGCGCGGCGTGGCGTCTGACTTCGCTCCGCGATATGGCGCGTGCGCAGCTCGGTACGGTGGGTGGCGGCAACCATTACGTGGACATTTTCGAGGATGAGCACCGCCGCATCTGGGTGGGGGTGCATTTCGGCTCGCGCGGATTCGGTCACAAGATCGCCACCCGGTTCCTGAACCGGGCCGGCGCGAAGGACGATATGGACTCGGCTCCGGTGGCGCTCGATTCGCGCACCCACGAGGGACAGGACTACATTGCGGCCATGAAACTCGCGGGCCGGTATGCCTATGCCGGTCGCGACTGGGTCTGTGACCGCGTTGTGAAGATCCTGGGTGCGCGTGTGCTTGATTCGGTCCACAACCATCACAACTTCGCCTGGCGTGAAACTCATGGCGGTAGGGATCTCTGGGTGGTCCGCAAGGGCGCCACGCCGGCGTTCCCGGGCCAGCGCGGATTCGTCGGCGGAACCATGGGCGAAACCTCCGTGATCCTCGAAGGCGTTGAGAACGGTCAGGCTTCTCTGTCGCTCTACTCGACCATTCACGGGGCAGGCCGCGTGATGGGCAGGATGCAAGCCAAGGGCAAGCGCGACCGGAACTCGGGGGAATGGAAGCGCGAGCCGAAAGTCACTCAGGAGATGATGGACGCCTGGGTGAATGAGGCCAAGGTGGAACTCCGCGGCGGGGGCGTTGACGAGTCGCCGCACTGTTACAAGCGGCTCCCGGAAGTCCTCTCAGAACACGCCGATTCCGTGCGGATTCTCCATACGCTGAAACCGTTGGGCGTCGCTATGGCCGGCCAAGATGTCTACGACCCGTTTAGAGATTGAATCCCGTCGTCGAACCGCGGGCCGCAAGGCGTGCGCCGAGAACGTTAAGCCGGGTGCGACTCGCCCAGCACACACCGGACGGTGTCACGGGCGATCATTAGTTCCTCGTTCGTGGGAATTACCCAGGCATGTAGCGTAGAACTGTCAGTGCTGATCTGTCCCTCTCGTCCAGTCATCTGCTGATTGCGATTCGTATCGATAGTCAAGCCCGCCCACTCCAGGCCCGCGCAGATGCGCGCACGCACCTCCGCCGAGTGCTCGCCGATTCCCCCTGTAAACACGAGTGCCTCGGCGCCGCCCATACATGCTAGAAACGCGCCGGCATACTTCCGGGCACGATAGCAAAAAATTTCAATTGCCAGGCGGACGCGCCGGTTATCGTGGTTGTTCAGCTCCTCTTGCAGAACCTTCATGTCATTGCTTAGGCCGGAGATGCCGAGCAGCCCGGATTGGGTGTTGAGAAGAGATTCGACCTCATTCGAGGAGAGTCCCTCCTTGCTGGCGACCAGGTTACAGATCGAGGGATCGAGGTCGCCGGAGCGCGTTCCCATCACCAGCCCTTCGAGCGGCGTCATGCCCATGGAAGTGTCGATCGAGTTCCCGCCCCGAATGGCCGTTGCCGAACAGCCATTGCCGAGATGCAGGGTGATGATGTTCGTCTTTTCGCGGGTGAGGCGGTTGAGGGTCCGGTAACGAAGCGCCACATATCGGTGCGAGGTTCCGTGGAATCCATAGCGGCGGATGCGGTGCTGCTCGTAGAGATGATATGGGATGGCGTAAACGTAGGCATGCTCCGGAATGGAGCTGTGGAAGGCCGTATCGAAAACCGCAACCTGCGGCGTGGTTTCGCCGAATAGGTCGCGCACCGCGTGAATTCCCGTCAGGTTATTCGGGTTGTGAAGCGGCGCAAGCTCGACGCAGTCTTCGATTCCTTTGAGCACTTCCTCATTTACGAGGACCGATTCCTTGAACGTCTCGCCGCCGTGCACCACGCGGTGACCCACGGCCTGAATGTCGCTTAGACTGCGGATTTCATCGAGACCCGAGCCATCCGACGCCAGCCAGTGCAGCACATACTCGAGGGCGGCCGAGACGTCGCGAATAGGCGCCGTCAGCTTCTGGCGCAGATCCTTGTGCGTCTCCAAGGTAATGATCGCGTCTCCGCCGATCCGTTCCACTTGCCCCCGGCACAGAACTTGGTCGGTGTTCTGTTGGATGCGGTCGAGATCCGTGGCGATAACCTGGAACTTGAGGCTGGAACTTCCGGCGTTGATGACGAAGACGTTCATGGCTTCTTCTATTTTCGTAGCTCAGCCGCGAAACGAGCGTGCGCGGCGGGTGATATAATTCGGTCACTTCTTATTGCCGAAGGAGGCGCAAATGGCAAAACAAAAAAAGAGTTCAGTGGGCCGGCGCGGCTTTTTGAAGGGCGCGGCTGCGGGAGCGGCGGCAATTGTGGCCCAACCGCAAATCACCAAAGCGCAAGAGCCGGAGACTCCGGTAGGCAGCGCTGCCGGCACCCGGGGGCCGGGCGCGGCGCAACTGGCGCGTGAAACCGGTGCTGTCCCGACTGAACCCGCCCGAGTGATTGAGAATCCAGGCTCCGACTTCATGGTCGATGTCCTCAAGAAACTGGATCTCGAATATCTTGCATCTAATCCCGGTTCCACTTTCGAGTCATTGCACGAGTCCATCATCAACTACGGCAAGAACACGGCGCCGGAGTTTCTCACCTGCACTCACGAAGAGGCCGCCGTCGCCATGGCTCACGGCTACGCCAAAATCGAAGGCAAACCGATGATGGCGCTGATTCACGGCACCGTGGGACTGCTGCACGCCTCGATGGCGATCTATAACGCGTACGCCGATCGCGTGCCCATCTACATGGTGGTCGGCAACCATGCCGATGGAGCCGTCCGCACGAGCGGAGTCGAGTCTTATCACAGCGCTCAGGACATGGGCGGCCTGGTCCGTGACTTCGTGAAGTGGGACGATCAGCCGTACTCGCTCGGCGCATTTGCGGAATCCGCCACGCGCGCTTACAAAATCGCCATGACGCCGCCGATGGGTCCTGTGATGATCGTGGCTCATCACGAACTCCAGTCCAACCCCATTCCGCGGAAAGATATTCACATTCCCAAGCTGGTGATGACTGCTCCGCCGCAAGGCGACAGCGCCGCGGTGAATGAAGCGGCCAAGATGCTGGTGGAAGCGCAAAGCCCCATGATCGTGGCCCAGCGTTCGGCGCGCACACCGAACGGAGTGAAGCTGCTTATCGATCTGGCCGAAACGTTGCAAGCTCCCGTGAACAATCAGGAGCGCATGAATTTCCCGAATGTTCATCCGCTCGCGGGCAACGGCACACCTGGTTATCAGCCCGATGTGACGCTGTACCTGGAGTGCGCGGACATGGCAGGTCCCGCGCGAACGGCTCGGGCGCGCGGCGGAAAGACGATCAATATTTCGTCTGTCGATCTTTTCATGAAGAGCAACATTCAGGACTTCGGGCATTATGGTGAATACGACCTGGACATCGGCGCGGACGCGGAAGCAACCCTGCCGGCGCTGATTGAAGCTTGTAAGAAGCTGATCACGCCGGATCGCAAACGAGCACTTGCCGACCGCGGCGCTAAGCTGGCCGCCGCTCATAAGGAAGAGCGCAACCGAGAGATAGAAACCGCATCGTACGGTTGGGACGCTAGTCCGGTTGCGCTCAGCCGTCTCGCGGGGGAACTGTGGCCGCTCATCAAGAACGACGATTGGTCGCTCGTCGGATGGCAGGGTTTCATCGGCAACTGGCCCAACCGGCTGTGGCGCTTCGATAAGCATTACCAGTACATCGGCGGCCAGGGCGCGGGCGGCATTGGGTATAACGCGCCGGCCTCGGTAGGAGCCGCGTTGGCCAATAAGAAACATGGCCGGCTCTCGATCAATATCCAGACCGACGGCGATCTTAATTTCGCCCCCGGCGTCCTCTGGACCGCGGCCCATCACCGCATTCCCATGCTGATCGTCATGCACAACAACCGGGGCTATCACGCCGAGGTGATGTTTGTGGAGCGGCAGTGCAGTCTGCATAATCGCGGCGCGCAGAACGCCCACATCGGGACGAAGCTCACTGACCCTGACATCAGCTACGCCAAGATGGCGCAAGCGTACGGTCTGTACGGAGAAGGCCCGATTACCGATCCCAAAGACCTTCCGGCCGCGTACAAGCGGGGGCTGGAACGCGTGAAGGCCGGAGAGCCGGCCTTGATCGACGTCGTCACCCAACCCCGGTAGTCTCAGAACCGGAATCGGGCGATTAGTGAGCCCGAGCGGGGGAGCTGGTAGAGCTGCCCGACTATCGCATTAAGCGTCTGGCTGGGCGAGGTGTTGGGACCGGAAACCACCATGTTGATCGTCCCAAAGCCGCCGGTGTACTGACCGAACTGATTCTTGCTGGGCGCGGCCGCGGGAGCGGTAGTGCTCGGGTTGCCCACTTGAGTCCGGTTGAAGATGTTCACGAACTCCGCCCGAAGTTCGAGTGAGTATCTCTCCTTGAACCGAAAGGTCCGGCTGATATTCGCGTTCTCCTGCGGACGGCGCGCGGAGCGGAAATCTCCGTAGAAAGTGCCGGTGGCCGGGCCGAATGTGCCATTGGCGGGGTTGGCCCAAGCATTCGGGTTCAGCACGATATCACTGTACGGGTTGATGCAGCCGCAGTTGAGATTTTTGATGTACAGCGGCTGTCCCGGAACGCGGTAATACTCACTGCCGCCGATGTAGTTGGTATTGGTTGCCGCGGGCGGAGCCAGCGGAAAGCCGCTGCCGTATTGCAAGAACGCACCCACCGCCCAGTCCTTTGTGACCGTCGCAACGATTCTGTTCTGAAACCATGTCTGGGTGGTGTAAAGAATATTGGCGTTAAACAGGAACGGTTGATCCGTAGGTTGGAGCGACTTGTCGGAAGCTACAAACAGGTTCGGACGAATGCCTACCATCGCCTTCGACCAGGTGAAGGTGCCGTTGACTTGCAGCCCACGCGAGAGCCGCTTGGTTCCCTTCATCTGCAAGGAATCATAGAACGTTCGACCGGTGGGAGAGTCCAGAACGGCGAGACTGCTGAACTGCGGGAATGGCCGCAAAGCGTTCAGTAAGGTGTTGCTGGTCGCGTAGCCCGAGTAGGGCAGAATGTTCCCATAGCGCGAAACAACCGCGGCGCTCGCCAGGCTGTTGCCGAGGAAGAGGTTGTCGGCTGCGTTGGTGTAGGGGTTGAGCCCGTAAGCGGCGAAGACCTGTGGCGACACCTGGTTGATGAAACCGAGCGGGCCGATGGGAGCAGTCGCCGTACCGCCGCCCCACCAGACACCACGGTTGCCGACGTAAGACGCTTCGATGATGGTGTTCTCTGTGATCTCACGCTGAAGGCCGATGCTCCACTGATTCTGGCGCGGAGGCCTGCCCGCGCCGGGATCAATGTACTGCAGAAAGCCGCTGGTGGTTTGTCCGGGTAGCGGAGTCTGGCCAGGATTGAAATTGGGCCAAACCGGTTGCGGCAAGGAGCCCGGCGTATCGACGGAGAGATAGCCGTTGATACCGGTCGCGGAGGCCGCCAGATTGGCCGTGTTTTGGATGGCCAGGTCCGGCGGGAAACCGTAGGCGAAGCCCCATCCGCCACGAAATACGGTCTTGGGAGTAATTTGATAGGCAACGCCCAGCCGCGGCGCAACGGCGTAGGGATAGTTTGAGACAAAGGTGCAGTGGCACGTGGCCTCGAAGATGGCCGCGCCGATGCGTCCGCCGGCCGCAGGATTCGGGATGAATCCCAGGTCGGCCGAGCGGCCGTGCTCTTCGCGTGGAACGGTGGCGTAATCCCAGCGAATCCCGTACGTCACGGTCAGCTTACGATTCATTTTCCAGGAATCCTGCACAAACAGCGCCCATTGCGATTTGTACATGCGGGCGTCGACGGGGGCATATTGGGTAAGTGTGGTGGCGTCACCCAGCAGGAAGTTGGCATAGGGGAAGCCGGTGGTGTAGGCCGCGGTTGTGAGCGACGCCGGAACGGCAGTAGCGCCCGGATTGGTAATCGTACCCAAAGAGGTATTCTGCATGCCCGCATTGGTCAAACCGGCGAAAGTCAAACCGACACCGGTCGGCGGCGCCGTAATCTGCGCCTGAAACCATGCCTCCGCGCCGCCTTTGAAGGTGTGATTCCCATGCACCCAGGTGGCGTTGGCATTAAACGAGGGCCGTTCGGTATGCGTTGCGGTATGCGCTAGGGCATTACCCAATTGCTGCATTCCGCCGAGCACTACCGGACCGGTTACATTGCCGGCGATGATTGTCGGAAAGTTGTAACTGCCTTCGCAGCCCTGGAGTTGGAGCAGGCTCAAACAGTCGACCGTTTTGCCTTGCTGCGTGATCGGACTGTGGTCGTAGAAATAGATCATCGAATAGCCTGCGCCCGCATGCAGCAGCACGGTGGGACTGATATTCGTATCGTAGTTGAGCCGCCAGGTTGGGCCGCCGATGGGTATGGACCCGCGCGCGCCGGTGATCAAGTCCGGCAACCCGTCGGCGTTGCCGTTGGGGGTGGTGTACTGCGCATCGGTCTCAGTGTGGTGATAGTAAAAGGCTAGCTTTTGCCGGGCTCCGATGCTCTGGTCGACCTTTATGGAGGGAATGGTCGTGATACGGACACCGAGATTATAGCCGTTATAGTTGTCGTACAGGTTGCCGTTCGAGAGCGGCGGAAGGACTTTTTGCACGGCTACGGCAAACGGGCTGAAACGCGACTGGGGAATGACATTGTTGGGAAACGGCTGGGCAACGCCTACGCCGCCGGCCGTCGTCGTTCGGGTGGACGGATCGAAGATTTCGTTGGCGTAGACGGGACGGCCTAGCGCATCGGTAGCGATAGGTGCGCTAGGAACACCGAGCGACGGGTTGAAGCCGGCCCCCCCGGCGGGCGAGATCGCGGAGAAGTCACCGGCCTGATACGCCGCGTTGGGCAGAGTGTCTGTAAAAGTGAGTGCCTGCCCCTCCTTGTACCGTTCGTAAGAGAAAAAGAAAAAGGTTTTGTCTTTCCCGTTGTACAGTTTGGGGATGATTACGGGGCCGCCGACGGTACCGCCGTAATCGTTGCGGCGATTTCTCGGCCGGAACTTGCCGCCTTCAGGAGTGTAGGAGAACGGAAGGCCTGCGTTGAGATCCTCATTGACGAAGTACTCGAAGGCGCTGCCATGAAACTCATTGGTCCCGGACTTCATTGTGATGTTAAAGAGACCACCGCCCGCCTGCCCAAACTCGGGAGCATAGTTGCTGGTCTGTATGGCCATCTCCTGAATGGCATCCGCGTTCGGCATGTTCTGCATGATCGCGTAAGGCACCGTGTGGTTTGTGTTATCGAGGCCTTCGATGCGGTAGCCCGCGGTGTTGGTAGGAGCGCCGTTCACAATCATGTTGAAATTGGCGAAGTAATTGACCCCGGGAAGAAATACGACCGAGTTATAAGGATTGCGGATTCCGTTGCTGCCGGCGTTGGCTGTACCTATCCCCAAAACGGGCAGTTCGTCCAACTGGCTGAGAGTGATGTTATGGGCAACATCGCCGCTCTCAGTCTTAAGCAGAGAAGCATCCGCCTGCACGGTGACTGATTCGCTGGCGGCTCCCACTTCGAGCGAAATGTCAATGCGGAGGACCTGCGCAGCTGCGACAGTTATTCCGGAGCGAACATACTTCTTGAATCCGGGAACCTCTACGGTGACCTCATAACTTCCAACCGGCACTTGGACTACGGTGTAGTTCCCGGTCGCGGTACTTTCCGATGTGTAGGAGACACCGGTCTCCTGATTTCTTACATTGACGGAAGCATTGGCGATGACTGCGCCGCCGGGATCGGAAATGGTTCCCGTAATCGTGCCGTTGCCCGCTTGCCCGAACAGGGAAACAGGAAGCAGCATCAAGCAGACCACAACTGCAGCGTTGCGCATGAGACGACCCCTTCGTAAACCAGACTGTGAGTAAAAGCGAAACCCTAACCCAAAGCGCCAACCAGACGCCGTGAGGAGAATACTATTATCCCGGGGCACGATAAGTCAATAGCGATGCGATCCGTGGGTTTGGGAACGGCGGAGATTATTCGTAAAACTGAGGCGCTTTTTTGAGTTTGGCGTTGGCTGTGAAATCGTGCTGAATCCAAAGCTGCGCGCCGGTTTCTTTCAAGAATGCCTCAATGGCAGCACGTGATTTGACGCTTTGATCGCGGTTGAACTCCGAGGTGGGAACGAGGCCTCGCTGCCGCTCCTCGGGATAGTGATAGAGATCGCCGCTCAACACCACCGGCCCGGTTTTAGCGAGCTTCAAATAGAGCACCTGGTGCCCTGGCGAGTGTCCGGGCGCAGATAGAATGATCACGCTCCGATCGCCAAAGACATCGTACTTTTCCTTATCGATGATTATGGTTTTGCTGTTCTTGAGGGCGCTGAAGTTGGCGGGCTCGGTTCGCGGCGACAAGGGCTCTTTAAACATGATGTCCCGCTCGGATTGCGGCACCAACCAGGTGGCATCCGCGAACAGATTGGCATTGCCGACGTGGTCCCAGTGAAAATGTGACAACGCGAGATAGGTAATGTCCGAGGGTGTGTAACCGACTTCTGCGAGTTGTGAGGTCAGGGACTTGGTGGAGGTCGCATACCGCAGGGTGGCAGGGCCGCCGCCCGGTTTGAAAGCGGTGTCCGGGGCTGCTCCCGTATCCCACATCATGAGGCCCTTGGGATGCGCCACCAGGAAGCAGGCTACGGACATTTTGCTGGTAGCGAGTTCTTCTTTCTTAAGTTGATAAGGCGCCGTATCCGGAATGGCCAGGCTGCCGCAATCGAACACGTACAGCCGCAAGGATTTTGGCAGTCGTGCTTTGGGCGTTTGGGCCATCGCCGAAGCCATCAAGGCAACGACGGTCAACAGCTTCAGGCCGAGTGCGCCTCGACAGAAACGGCCAGGTCTGCGACGGATCATGACTCCTCCTCCAGGCTCCACGCCAGCAACAATATACTACGCGCGATCGCGCCGCGTAGCGGGCATTTATGGATCACAGCCCAAACTGGCGCAGGTGATGGTCGGTGTGAAGGTAGGCCCATCGAAGCCATTCCTGTTCCCGCAGAGGTCCGAAAAAAGGGTGCGAGCCCCAGGTGAAGGAGCGGTCGGCTGCAGTAAAGCGGCGGATCAATGCAACGAGCTCGGTTCGGTCATGCTGGAAATCGCCCGGCAGACTGCCTCCCACGTTTTGGTCCACTTCGGGCCGGGTCGGTACGCCCTTCGGCCACCGCATCGGGAGGTAGAGCGCCCCCCACTTCATGACGGTCCGCTGCAACATGCCCGTTGCGGGGCTGACGTACCTGGTGCCCATGGCTCCTCGGAAGGAGTCGCTCAGGTGGCAAATCATGCCGTGGGCGTTCATGCGGCCCCACCGGGAAGGCGTTTCGGGAGTGATTGCGGAGACTCTCTGTACGACCCGTTCGCGAACCGCGGGATCACCTAAGTGCATCATTGGTGACCGCCGTTGAACCGTTGCTTGTGCATGGCGATCTCAACCTACTAAACTATACACGCGACTGTGCACTTGTTTACTACTGATGAAGGCTAAATCGGGCCGGAATGGGTAGGCCCTGGGGACGTCGATTTGGGACTACGCGAATTTGGGCCTACGCGGCTAATTTTGAACGCGCAACTGGAGGTTCGTAATGAATCGGTCTCTAGGATTATTTTGGTCGCCCGTTTCCTTCGCAATTATGGGAATGCTCTTCGCCACTGAGAGTGGGCAAGCCGATGAAACGCTTTGGTACGGTGGTGATGCGGTAAATATTGGGTCGTTTAATAATACTCGGCTAACGCAAGGAACTTTTGGCGTTTGTCCGGAAGCTCCCGAAAATGCCTGTGGAACCAGTGTTCTTGATGACTTTGTCGTTTCAGGTCATTGGCTGGTCACCGGATTGTTTTCCAACGATTTGGCTTTGCCAACGCTGGCATTTCTACCGTTTACGGATGCGCTCTGGACGGTGGGGACAGGCGCTGGACCTGGCGACTTCGGTCAGATTCTATTTGAGGGGATTAGCCCCGTGACTATCACGCCCACCGGCCGGTCCTTCGGAGGTGTATTGGAATACACAATAGCGGTTTCCGGCCTCTCGTTGGACCTAACGTCTGGAGATTATTTCATGAGTGTCAGCCCCCTCGCACAGTTGCAGGGATATTATGTGGGAGTCTCGAATGGTACTGGCTCAATTGGCCAGGCAGGACCTGTCGGCTTATTACAAGAAAACTACGAGGTGGTTACTGTGGGGGGGAACCCCGTGCTCGATTACAATATCTCCGGATCGGGCAGGGGAGAACGCGTTTCGATGGGGGTAACGGGCATTGCCTTCGTGCCTGAGCCGAATCTGAGTCCCCTGCTTTTATTGGCTTTGGTAGTGTGGTTCTTCTGGCGGTCCCCGGGCCTCCGCCTGACTTGGCGTGGCTAGCAAGTGCCGAGCGAGGGTCGCGTCACCTAGAATTGAAATAGAGAACCATGAGTATGACGATTCCTGCGAAATACAAAAAGGGTGTCTTTAAGCCGCTTGGGGGAGTGCAGCTCGCAGAAGGGACCAGGGTCGAAGTGCATGTTCCTGAGTTGGCGGCCCCGACCGAACCACAGTCTTTGCGGGATTCGCCGATCTTCGGGATGTGGGCCGACCGTGAAGACATTCCCGATGGCGTGACATATGAAGACCGCATGCGCCAGCCGCGGCAGTGAGCGGCTGTGCCTCCCAGCCTCATTTTTCCGGCAACGTTTTCCGGTTTTGATTTTCGGCGCTTTCCAGTTCTGCGCTGCGGTACTCGATCTGATGAGTGATCTGGTGGTTTACCCCCGTTAGCGCGTGCAGGATTTTCGTTCGGGGCGTCTCCCACTCGGTATACAGTTTCAGATGGCCCAGCGAGACCGCCAAACCGACTAAGGCATCTGACGGCAGAATGCTCGCGGGCGTGGCCCGATCCTGGTCCAGGTAGCTTTTGGGCTCTAGCTGAGTCGAGTCGTCTTCCCACACGGCGCGCTCACTCGTGGGCTTCCCGTGCTTTTCGCGTAATTCCGGTTCGAGTGCCCGGTAGTCGGCGATGAAGTCGTTCAGCTCCGCATGATCGGCCGTGAAAACGAACTTCGCGCGGGTCAACTTATCCTTTATGAAGATGTAGAGCACGCGCGCGTCCCACTTCCAGGCGGCGATGCCGTCGTACTCGAGGACCACAAGGCCGCCGCTTTCCCGTGTGTCGCTGGGCCTGGCGGATTCGGACGCGATTACTTGCGCTTTGGACATTCCCCAGCGGCTGTTTCGAAAATCGGTTTGCGCCTGCGCCACGAGCGCCATCACGCCGGCCAGAGCCGGAACTGCCGCGCGGAATCGAGCCATCCCTGTTGGGAGATTAGCAGATGTCAATCGCCGTTGGAAACACTGCGATATAATGCCCGCACGCTGGAGGCTACTTCGTGAAAATCTATTTTCGATTGGTGCTTGCGGTCATTATGGCCGTGCCGGTTATCGCGGCCACTTGCGAAGATGTAAAGTCGCTGTCTTTGCCCGATACGACCATCACCATGGCGCAACCGGTTGCCGCGGGGCAACTCTCGATTCCCGCGGGCCGCGGCGCCTCGTACGCCGACTTACCCGCATTCTGCCGGGTAGCCGCCACTTTGCGGCCGTCGAGCGACTCGGATATCAAAGTCGAGATCTGGCTGCCGTTATCGGGCTGGAACGGCAAATTTCAGGCGGTCGGCAACGGCGGCTGGGCGGGTGTGATCAGTTATCGCGAAATGAGCGATGCGCTGCGCGGTGGTTACGCTACCGCTTCTACCGATACCGGTCACACGGGAGGCAGCGGCAGCTTTGCTCTGGGCCACCCCGAAAAGCTGGCCGACTTCGGCTACCGCTCCGAACACGAGATGACGGTGAAAGCCAAGGCGGTGGTGAAGGCGTTTTATGGAGCGGTTCCGCAGCGCTCTTACTGGAACGGGTGCTCGACGGGTGGGCGTCAAGGCCTGAAAGAGGCACAGAAATTCCCAGACGATTACGACGGCATCATCGCCGGCGCCCCGGCGAACCGTACCGCGCTCGCCTTATGGATCGCGTTTGCCACTTTGAAGGATCCGGCCAGTTACATACCCGCGAGCAAATACCCGTTGATTCATAACGCCGTAATTCAAGCGTGCGATGCGCGCGACGGCGTGAAGGACGGCCTTTTAGAAGACCCCACCCGCTGCAATTTCGATCCGAAGGTACTTATCTGCAAAGGCGGCGACGGCCCTTCGTGCCTTACGGAACCGCAGGCCGAGGCGGCGCGCAAGATTTACACCGCAGCCACGAATCCGAGAACGGGCGAGCAACTGTTCCCGTCGCTCGCGCCCGGTTCCGAACTGGGCTGGGCGGTGCTGGGGGCGGGACCCGATCCGTCGGCCGTGATATTCGACCAATTCAAGTACGTGGTCTTCCGCAATCCCAACTGGGACTGGCGAACCTTCGATTTCGATTCTGATATTGCGCGGTCGGAGCAACCCGAGAACCTCGTGATGAACGCGACCGACCCGAACCTGAAACCGTTCTTCGCTCACGATGGAAAACTGCTGCTGTACCACGGATGGAGCGATCCGAATATTACGCCGCTTTCGACAATCAAGTACTACAACGCCGTGGTGGACACGATGGGCGGCGCCGCCAAGACGGCTAACAATGTGCGCCTGTTTCTCGAGCCGGGAATGGGCCACTGCGGCGGGGGCGAAGGCCCGAACCAGTTCGACAAAGTGGGTGCTCTCGAGCAGTGGGTGGAACACCACCAGGCACCGGAGAAAATCATCGCCTCGCACAGCGCAAACGGTAAGGTGGATCGCACGCGCCCGCTCTGCCCCTATCCGCAAGTGGCACAATACAAGGGTAGCGGGAGCATCGACGACGCCCAGAATTTTGTGTGTAAGGAGGGTTCGAAGTGATGACAATGCGTACTCGTACCGGTGCTATCTTGGTCGGCCTGACGCTCACAGCGGCGATGCCCTTGGCCGCGCAGAATGCCTCTGCCCCGGCTGCTAAGGTGCAGCCCGCGCCGAGTGGTCCTGCGCCGCGCGCGTTGGACGGGAAGCCCTTGCTAAGCGGCGTCTGGGAAATTCCGTATGTTCCCGACATGTCCCGCCAAGTCGGCGGCGCGCTCCCGTATACGGCTTGGGGGGAGCAAAGCTGGAAGAGTTACGATCCCGCCAAGTTCGATTACACGGCGCACTGCCTGCCGATGGGCTGGACGCGCCAGATGAATACGCCCATGCCCATCGAAATCATGCAGGAGCCGAATCGCATCGCCATTCTGTTCGAGGCTTGGCAGACATTCAAGGTGATTCCGACCGATGGGCGCGAGCACCCGAAAGATCCAGACCCGACCTGGATGGGCAATTCGGTGGGGCGCTGGGAGGGGGACACACTGGTAGTGGACACGATCGGCTTCAACGATAGAACTCGCCTGGATACGATCGGCCACCCGCACTCGGATCAGTTGCACGTAGTCGAGAAGTTCAGCCGGACGGACGCCGCGCACCTAGCCTACGAAGTGACTGTCGAGGATCCCAAGGCCTACACCAAGCCTTTCCAGAACAAGCGCACGTTTACGCTGAAGCCGGCATGGGAGTTGATGGAGTATTCCTGCGAAGAGAACAATAAAGACGTAGGCGAAGGCCACGTCAAGTAAGTCATCGATATTTGATATACTTTGCGAACAGTGGGGTGGAGTTGTGCCCCGATGCGGAGGCAACTTCATGTTTCGTTTATCCGTCGCCGGGCTTCTGACGGTAAGTGCCGCGCTGGCAGCAACCAGCGCCGCGCCCGTGACCTTCAACAAGGACGTTCTGCCGATCTTGCAGCAGCACTGTCAGGGCTGCCACCGGCCGGGTGAGATTGCGCCCATGTCGTTCATGAGCTACACGGAAGTGCGGCCGTGGGCCAAGGCCATCAAGGTTGCCGTGGCGACCGAAAAAATGCCGCCGTGGTTTGCCGACCCGAAGTACGGACACTTTGCCAATGACCGGCGATTGAGCCAGGCGGACATGAATACGCTGACGGCTTGGGCGGATGGCGGCGCTCAGGAAGGCGACAAGAAAGACGCGCCGCCGCCGGCTACTTTCCAGGATGGCTGGAATATCAAGCCCGACATGATTGTCGAAATGCCTAAGGATTTTCATATTCCGGCCACGGGCACGGTCAACTATCAGAACGTCCGCGTCAAGGTAGATTTCCCCGAAGACATGTGGGTGGTGGCGGCGGAGATGCGGGCCGGCAATTCGAAAGTGGTGCACCACGCGCGCGCGATCGTGCTGCCTCCGCAATCGACGTGGCTAAAGAACGCGAAGTATGGTGAAGCCTACGAAGAAGGTTCCGAGGAGATGGGCGGCGCGAAGCAGGGCACCGATCTCTTAGGCAAATACAACCCCGGTTTGGGCGCACAAAACTTCGACGTGGGCGGCTCCGCCAAGTTCGTTCCCAAGGGCTCCGACATCGTTTTCAACCTGCATTACACGTCGGTGGGAACGCCGCAGACCGACCGCTCGAAGGTCGGGCTGGTATTCGCGAAGAATCCTCCGCAAAAGCGCTACTGGATGTCTCCGGGCACGCCCGCGGCGTTCAACCTGGTAATTCC
>JAFAWA010000123.1 GCA_019242155.1 Terriglobia bacterium
CACGCGCCTTGCTACCCCGATATACCCGGACTCGAGCATTTCGCTGGGACTGCGTTCCACTCTTCCGATTGGCGCTCCGGAGTAAAGCTCGCCGGGAAGAATGTCGCGGTCATCGGTACCGGCGCGAGCGCCATCCAGATTGTGCCGCAGATTGCGCGGGAAGCCGGACGTCTCTATCTGTTTCAGCGCACTCCAGCATGGGTTTTGCCCAAGGTTGACGTTGCGATTCCGGAGCACTGGCGGCGGCGCTTCCGCCAGGTTCCCGGCCTTATGCGCGTATTCCGGATGTGCCTCTTCTGCCTGCTCGAGATGCGTGTTCCGGTATTTCTGGGCAGTCGTTGGATGCAGAAACAGGCGGAAGAAGTCGCGACTCGATATCTCGAATCGAAAATCACCGACCCGAAGCTCCGACAACAACTTCGGCCCACATACGCCTTCGGGTGCAAGCGAGTCCTGGTCGCGAGCGATTTTTATCCGGCGCTCACCAGGTCCAACGTGGACCTCGTGACTGACCGGATTGCGGAGGTGAGAGACCACTCGATCGTGACCGAAGACGGCACGGAGCGTTCGGTGGATTTCATAGTTTACGCCACAGGCTTTCGGGCCGCGGAACTGCTGCATGGAGCGCGTATCATCGGACGAAACGGGCAATCGTTTCCAGAGGCCTGGCGGGAATCGAAGAGCGCCTTTTTGGGAATCACGATGAGCGGTTTTCCGAACCTGTTCCTGCTCCTCGGTCCGAACACAGGCTTGGGTCATAATTCGGTGGTCCTCATGATCGAAGCGCAGATCGGATATGTAATGAGCTGCCTGAAGCGGATGCGCCGCCGTAATTGCGCGGTGGTTGAGTTGCGGCTTCGCTCGCAGCAACGATTCCGCGATCTGCTTCGCCGCCGGTTGGCGAAGACGGTATGGCAGTCCGGAGGCTGCCGAAGCTGGTATCAGGATCCGCAGACGGGTGAGAACGTGGCTTTGTGGCCCGGTTCTGTGATGGAATACCGCTGGCGCGCACGGAAAGCATCGCCTGCCGATTACGAATGGCGGGGCGGACCGCTTGATCGAGCCGACCCCGCTCCACGAGTCAAAACGTAAACCGCGCAACGATCTGTCCTGAGCGCGGCTGGGCTCCGCCGCTACCGGGGCTCCCGCCGTTTACCCAATTCACGAAGCCCCAACCGGAAGACAAGAGACCACCCACACCGCTTAGGCTGTTGGCGCGGCCGGTGGGCGTGGTGATGGAGGTAGCGCCGCTATTGGCGGGCATCTGATAGAACAGGCGATTGAACACATTCTGGAATTCCGCACGCACGTTGAGCGACGCTCTCTCTTTGATTCGAAATATGCGCCCGATCGCCATACTTTCCGCGGGCTGGCGCTGCCAGCGGAAATCATTGAAGTAGGCTGCGGAAGTGCCGAAAGTGCCGTACGGCGGTTCGACCCAAGCTTTGGGGTTCAGCACCAGTTGCCGGGTCGGATCGAAATGAGAGTTGGGGTCCACCAGAAACAAAGGCTGGCCGGGGACGCGGTTCAGGAACGTGTAGCCGCCGCCCCAGACCGCGGGATTGTTGGATGGTCCTCGACCGAGGTTCAACAGCAGATTATTGGCTGAATCGGGGCTCTGCAGCAGTTGCCCGTTCTGATAGCGCAGAACACCGCTGTAGGTCCAATCGCGCATCAGCCAGGAGAGCGTCCGGAACCCGGCTCCACCGGCTTGGAGTCTCGGCGTGGTATAGCTGAACGCGATCACGAGGACTTGCGGCTGGCTGAATCCGGAAATCTGCTTGTCCACCGCCCGGTTGAACACGTCATTGATCAGCGGTGGAGAGGGCGTCACGTAGGCGGTGTTGGCGTTAGTGCCGTTAGTCAGTTCCTTCTGCCATGTATAGGTGGTCAGGATGCTCAATCCGTGCGAAATGCGCTTGGTGAGTTTTACCTGGAGCGAGTCGTACCACGTGTTCGCATCGGGCGGACCGAGGAACGGTGGAATACCGATCCACTGCGGATAGGGCCGCAGCGCCTGGAGTAGCGTTTGCGTAGCAGGAAATCCCTGGTATACGCTGTTCGGGTTGGCGAGCCACGGGAAACGTGCGATCACATTGGGTGAATTGATCTGGCTGTTGAGCAGCGTAGTGTCCACCGGGTCAGTCACATCGATTCCATACTGCGACTTCAAGCCCTGAGGCGTGAGCGCGTTGTAATTCAGGCCGGCCAATAGCGGACCTACCCACCACGCGCCCCGGTTACCGACGTAGGCGGCCTCCAACACCAGATTGGGAGAGAGTTCGCGTTGGAACCCGATGCTCCACTGGAACATTCTCGGCAGCCGGCCCGCATTGGAAGCTATGGAGACA
Source organism: Terriglobia bacterium (assembly GCA_019242155.1). Taxonomy (GTDB): domain Bacteria; phylum Acidobacteriota; class Terriglobia; order Bryobacterales; family Bryobacteraceae; genus PSRJ01. The sequence continues at coordinate 2,352 of JAFAWA010000123.1, forward strand.
AACGGCGAAGAGGGTGGGATGACACCGGGCGCCGCGGGAACCGGATAGTGCGGGGTGAAGTCCGGCCAGTGGACCACCGGATTTCCGTAGTGGTTACCCGGGCCAAAAGGATCACCGTATTTGAGGTCCCCCGCGGAAGCGCCGTAAGCCGCGGGGTTAATCACGTAGAAGTCACCGGCGCTGCCGTTAAGGCCGGCTTCGTCCGATACGGCTGCATAGGAGATCGCGCCGCCCGCGCGAAACACGGTTCTGGGAGTGATCTGGTAAGCGACTCCCAGGTGCGGGCCTATGGCGAATGGGTAAGCGTTGGCGAAGTGGCAGTGACAAGTGGCCTCGTACTCGACCGTGCCCATGCGTCCTCCGATGAGCGGATTGGGCTGGTCGAATGCGGCGCTCTGCATGCGGCCGTATTGTTCTTTCCACAGGATCGCGTAGTCCCAGCGCAGACCGTAGTCGAAAGTGAGTTTGCGAGTTACCTTCCAACTGTCTTGAATGTAGATACCCCACGAGTGAGTGCCCAGCCGGACATCGGCGGGGGCGGCCGTTGCGACGCTGCTGCTCGCACCGAGAAAGAAGCTGGCATAACCGAAGCCACTGCTCGCGACGTTGGCAAAGGGCTGGCCGTTCTGCCAGGGGTCGCTCGTCTGCTGCGGGGAGAATGTGAATTCACCCTGGGCGCGGCTGCTGTTCACGCTTTGCAGTCCCTCGAACAACACCGTGGCTCCGAGCTTGTAGGTATGGTTGCCTTTGACCCAAGTCATGCCGGTGTTGAAGGTCGGCTTGTAGTCGTGCTGAATCGGCGTCAGGCCAAATGGGACGCCGGTATTGGTGACGGCGGGGTAAGGCCCGCCGCCGCTCCATCCGCCGCCCAAGACGCTGGACATGCCGGCCAGGTACGGAAAGAACTCATGCTCGGTAAAGGGAACGCCCTGGGGGAACAGTCCGTTTCGTTGGTCATAGAGCGCGCCGCCCTGAGGATTGGAGAGTTGCAGATAACCCGCGCCCACGTGGAATAGCAGAGTCGGGGTGAGGGTCATATCGAGATTGAGCCGTACAGTGTGCGATAGGGCGTCCTGCGGCTGCAAGGCGGTAAACGGTTGTGGGAAGCCATTGGACTGCGGCGAATACGTTTTGGCGGCCGAATAGTAGGCGGCGAACTTGGTCTTCGCGCTGATGTTGTGATCGATCTTGATGGAGGGAATGGTGGTGTGGCGGAAGTTGGAATAGCCCGGGGCGGTGTAATTGATCAGGCCCGGTGTGTTAGGCATCGGAATCATGTTCTGAATGATCGCGGCCGTCGCATCGATTCGGTTGACCGGAATGGTGTTGTTCGGAAAAGGATCACGAACCTGCGCGCCATTGACGGTTCGCTGCGTTGTAGGATCGAAGATCTCGTTCAGGCAGATCGTCTGGCCCGCCGGGTCGGGACCGTTGCAATTGGAAGTTAGAGCGGCACTGAAATCTCCGCTGCGTTGGGCAAGCGTGGGGACGATGGACTGCGTATTGCTGGTAAACGCGCTCTGCCGGAACTGCTCGAAGCTGAAGAAGAAGAAGGTGCGGTCGTGACCGTTGTAGATCTTGGGGATCTTGATCGGGCCGCCGAGCGTGAAGCCGTAATCGTTTTGGCGAAGCGGGTTGCGGATGAGCCGGCCGCTCTTGGCCGGGTTAAGGACGCCCGCGTCGGTGAAGGGTGAGCCGGCGTTCAAGGCTTCGTTGACGAAGTAGTCGTACCCGCTGCCGTGAAGCTGGTTAGTGCCGGACTTCATCGTGTAGTTGAAGTATCCGCCTCCGGCCTGGCCATACTCGGCGGCAAAGTTGCTGGTCTGGATGGCCACTTCCTGAATCGCTTCGACACCGGCCTGATTGACCTGATTCCTCATCTTGCTGAAGCCGTTGGTGGCATCCTGACCTTCAATGTTGATGGACTGCGAGCTGGAGGGCATGCCGTTAATGCGGAGGACATTATCGGTAGAGATCCGCGCCCCGGGGAGGAGCAACACCGAGGACAAGGGATTGCGGATGTTTCCGAGCGTAGTCTGGCTGCCTCCATTAGCGGCTGCGCCGGTGAGTGTGAGAATCGGGAGGTCGTTCAACGTTTGCGTGGCGATGTTGTGGCTCACCTCCCCGCCTTCAGTTTTGAGCAGAGGCGCAGCGGCTTCCACGGTAACCGACTCGGTGGCCGAGCCTACTTCGAGAGAGGGATCGACGCGCGCGGTTCCGGCTACTTCAACTTGAAGCCCGGTTCTGACGTACCTTTTGAAGCCGGGCACGACGACGGACAGCTCGTAACTCCCGGCCGGCAATTGCGCAATGGTGTAGTTTCCGGTGGCCGAGCTGGCCGCGGGATACACCGCGCCAGTGGCAACATTTTTGGCCTCGACCACGGCGCCCGCAACGACGGCGCCGGCAGGATCGGAAATGGTGCCGGTTATGGTTCCGCGATCGCTCTGCGCGAATAGCGCCGACGCGAACGCGCAAAGAATCAAAGAGGCTTTACGAAGATGCATACTCCACCCCCGTTACGACGGAAACGTGCGCAGTTTCCGGGACGTTTGGGAACCCCGAACGACGAACCCAAACGACGATGGGCGGAGTCTATATCAACTCTCAAAAAGAGTAAAGGGGATATT
>JAFAWA010000228.1 GCA_019242155.1 Terriglobia bacterium
CTGCGCGGCCGCCATATTCCGGAGAACGAAGCCACATTCATTCCCTTCTCCGCTTACACGCGAATGAGCGGCGTTGATTTCGCCGGCCGTCAACTTCGCAAAGGAGCTACGGAAGCCATCTGCCGGTTTGTCGGCGAGCGCGGCGGCGAAGTGCCTGCCTATTTTCAGGAGATGAGCGACCGTATCTCCCGTAACGGAGGTACGCCGCTGGCGGTCGCGGACGGCCGCCGCCTCCTGGGTATCATCCATCTGAAAGACATCGTCAAAGGCGGTATGAAAGAGCGCATCGCGCAGCTAAGGCTGATGGGCATCCGCAGCATCATGATCACCGGCGATAATCCGCTCACCGCAGCCGCCATCGCCGCCGAAGCCGGAGTGGATGATTTTCTCGCGCAGGCAACCCCCAAAGACAAGCTCGAATATATCAAGAAGGAACAGGCCGCCGGACGCCTGGTGGCAATGACCGGCGACGGCACCAATGATGCTCCCGCTCTGGCGCAGGCTGATGTCGGCCTCGCCATGAACACCGGCACCATGGCAGCCAAGGAGGCCGGCAACATGGTTGACCTCGACAGCAATCCCACCAAGCTCATCGAGGTCGTCGCCATCGGCAAGCAGTTGCTGATCACTCGCGGCGCGCTAACCACGTTCTCGATCGCCAATGACGTTGCTAAGTATTTCGCGATCATTCCCGCCATGTTCATGGCCACCTATCCCGTTCTCGGCAAGCTCAACATTATGGGTCTGCACACGCCGCAGAGCGCGGTGCTGGCGGCCGTCATCTTCAACGCGTTTATCATCATCGCGCTGGTGCCGCTCGCCCTGCGCGGCGTAAAGTACCGGCCCGTCGGCGCGGCGAGCCTGCTGCGCCGCAATCTGCTGATTTACGGAGTCGGCGGGATCATTGTGCCGTTTCCTGGAATTTGGATCATCGATCAACTGCTCGTACTTTTGCATCTTGCATAGGAGAAATCGTCATGTGGGCACAAATCATGCCGGCATTGCGCATCAAAATCTTCTTTACCGTTTTGCTCGGTGTAATCTATCCGCTGGCGATCACCGCGATCAGCCAGGCCATCTTTCCACACCAGTCCAACGGCAGCTTAGTTGAGGTCGGCGGCAAGGTGATCGGTTCGGAGCTGATCGGACAGAACTTCAGCAAACCGCAATATTTTCATCCGCGGCCATCGGCGGCCGGAAATGACGGGTACGACCCGACGAGCTCCGGCGGTTCCAACTTCGGCCCCACTAATCAAAAGCTGATCGATCGCGTGAAGGCAGACGTCGCCAAGTTCCGTAAGGACAATCCGGATTACGATGGGCCGATTCCGGCGGACCTCGTCACCACCTCGGCCAGCGGACTCGATCCCGATCTCAGCCCGGATTCGGCTCTCGCGCAAGCAGCGCGTGTCGCTAAAGCTCGCGGCGTTTCGATCGAGCAGATCAAGCAACTCGTCGGGCAGTCGGTGCAAGCCCCCGATCTGGGCATCTTGGGCGAGCCGCGCGTGAATGTCCTCCGTTTGAACCTCCTCCTCGACCGGCAATATCCTGCCGGACGATAATACGGAAAAGTGTTTTCGCTGTCGACTTCCGACAGATGATGCCGCTTTCAGGAGATCGCCGTGGGCCGTGAACCCGCCCGCAAAACACCGGAACAGCTTCTACGCGAGGTGGAAGCGGCCGAGTCCGCTGACCAAAAGGGACATCTGAAGATCTTTCTGGGCTATGCCTCCGGCGTCGGCAAATCCTTCCGCATGCTGGATGAAGCCCGGCGCCGGCGGGAGCGAGGACAGGATGTCGTTGTGGGAGCGGTTCAGCCCCGCTTGCGTCCCGAGGAGGAGTCGCTATTACAAAATCTGGAAATGGTCCCGTTAGTAGCTTCCGGCGGCGGTACAGCCGTGGATGTCGAAGCACTGCTCCGGCGCCATCCATCGGTCTGTTTCATTGATGGTCTGGCTTACAACAATCCTCCCGGTTCCCGTAATCCCACGCGCTGGCAGGATGTCGCCGAACTCGTCTCCTCCGGCATCAAAGTGATCACTTCCATCAATATCCAATACGTATCGGAATTGGGGGAACAGATCGAGCCGTTAACCGGCAAGCACGTCGATCAGACCGTTCCCGTCGCTTTCATCCGAAGTGCCGATGAGATCGAAATTATCGATGCGCCGCCGGAGCAGCCTCTCGGCCACTCGGCCGAAGAACAGGCGAACGCCACAGAGCGCGCCCGCCGCCTCTCCTCGCTTCGCGAACTCGCGCTCATCTTGGCTGCCGATGTGGTCGATCATCAGCTCAACGAATATTTAGATTCCCACGGCGTCCAGCAGAGTTTCGGCGCCCATGAACGAATCCTTGTCTGCATAACGCCCCGGGCCAACGCTCGCGAGATGATTGAAACCGCGCGCCTCATGTCTGCCCGGTTCCATGGAGAATTGATCGTGGCTTACGTCCGGCAATCTCCCATCTCCGCGGCCGATCAGGCGGCCCTGGATGAGAAACTGGAGGCCGCGCGCGCGGCCGGTGCGCGGATCGCGATCCTGGAAGGCGAAGACCCCGTGCAGGCTATCCTGGACTTTGCCAATGCCGGCGGCATCACGCAATTATTCATCGGGCACAGCCAAAGGTCGGGCTTCTGGCCCAACCTCTGGGGCAATCCCGTCGATAAGCTCCTTCGCGGCTCGCAGGGCATGGATGTCCGTGTCTTTCCGCAATAGCTGATGGCGGATCAGCGGCGCGGTTCTCTGAAGATCTATATGGGGTATGCCGCCGGCGTCGGCAAAACCTACCAGATGCTGGAAGAGGCGCAGGAACTACGCGCCCGCGGCCTCGATGTGGTGGTCGGGTACTTCGAACCGCACGCACGCAAGGATACCATCGCCAAAACCGACGGACTCGAACTCATCCCGCGAAAGCAAATCGAATACCGTGGGTCAGTCTTCGAGGAGATGGATACGGACGCGATCCTTGCGCGTAATCCCGCGATCTGCGCCGTCGACGAGTTTCCGCACACCAACGTGCCCGGGTCGCAGCGGGCCAAGCGCTGGGAGGACGTTCAGATCCTGCTTGACGCCGGGATCAGCGTCATCACCACGATGAACATCCAGCACCTGGAGAGTCTGAATGACCAAGTGCGGCACATCACGGGAGTTCGTGTGCGCGAAACCATTCCGGATTGGGTAGTGCAGCAGGCGGGCGAAGTGGTAATGGTGGATCTAACGCCCCGCGCCCTGCTGCATCGCCTCGCGCGCGGGGTCATTTACAGCCGCGAAAAAGCCGAACAGGCGATGAACAACTTTTTTCGTGAATCGACCTTGGTGGCTCTTCGGGAACTCGCTCTTCGCGAAACCGCGCATGAAGTCGTGCAGCGTAGTGCGACCGCCGTGCTTCCGCCTAGGCCCGGCGAGAATGCCCTACTCTCCAACGTCCGCCATAAGCTTCTGATCCTGGTAACCCCCAGTTCCAGCAGTGCCATGGTGATTCGGCGCGCCCGCCGCGTGGCCGATTTTTTGGGCGCGGAATGCTTCGCGGTAACCGTTCAGCCGTCCGGAGATCTGAAAGAGCTGCCCGCCGCGGATCGGGAATCGGTCGAGCGCCATCTCAACTTCGCGCGCAATCTGCACATCGAAACCCGCATTTTGGAAGGCGCCGAGGTGGCAACGGCTCTGGTCAATTTCGCGCGCCGCAATCAGATCACGCAGATCTTCCTGGCGAGGCCCCGCGGAAACCGCTGGTCTCTGCCCCTGTTCTCCCGCGACCTGGTTCAGCGAATCGTAAATATAGCGAGAGACATGCAAATCGTGATCGTGGCTGAACGCCAGCCCGTAGACCACGCATAAAGGTCTGGTACGAGAATGGGATCATGACTGGGGTGCGAATGGACAAATGGCTCTGGGCCGCTCGCTTCTTCAAGAGCCGCTCGCTTGCCGCGCGGGCTTGCGAGCTGGGCAGGATTGCATCCAACGGGCAGCCTGCTAAGCCCGCGCGCGAGGTTCGCGTCGGCGATGTTCTGCAGGTGAAGAACGAAAGCGGAGACTTCCAGCTCGAAGTGCTCCTGCTCAGTGAGCAGCGCGGTCCGGCGGCCGTCGCACAGACGCTCTATTGCGAGACCGAGGCGAGCAAGGAAGCACGGCGCAAACTCGCGGAAGAGCGCAAAGCGATGCCGTACTTCGAAGCGTTTCACAAAGGCAAGCCCTCCAAGCGCGACCGCCGCCGGATGGAACGGCTGCGGAGCCGGGCATAAGTTTCCAGCCGCCACAAAGGGCGCGGTAAACGGTTGGACTATACCGCCCCGCACCAATTTCGCTCGGAGACATAAAGCACGCCTGGATGTCTTCCCATTGCGCGACCATAGAGGCAGAGCGTTCGAACGCCGATGCCGTTTGTCTTCAGATTTGCCCCCGTACTCCTGGTGTTCCTGGGAGGTCAGCTTTATTTCGCGTGGCGCTTGGCACAGCTCCTGCGCCGAATGAATAATCGACCCTTGAGTGTTGCCCTCGCCGTTGGAATCGCGGCTGCGTACTTCGCATTGTTTGCACTGAATGTGTCGGGTTCTCGCGGAGAGCCGGAGCCCACGCATCTCACGTTGCGATACGCCTTACTCGTGGCTCCTTTTCTATGGTGGATCTTCAGCTCCACCCTGGGCTTTGTAGCGGTAATTCTCGTTTGGCTGGTTCGGTCGCTCGCGATCGCCATCCGTTCCGGCGTTCGTCTGGTAGCTCCCCGGAAGCCTGTGGAACCAGCGCCGCAATCCCCGGCGCGCAGGCAGTTTTTGGAGGCGGCCGGCACCATGGCCGTGGCGACACCGTTCGTTGCGGGCGCTTACGGATTGCTTTGGGGACGCCTTAATTTGCAAACCACGCGCCAACCCATCCGTCTTGCGCGCTTGCCGCGCGCGTTCCACGGTTTTCGCATCGCGCAACTCAGCGACATCCATGTCGGCCCCTTCATGAGCGAGGAAGAGATCCGCAAGTTCGTACAGATCACCAATGAACTCAAGCCCGACCTGATCGTGCTGACCGGTGATTTCGTCACCTGGGACGCCGAAACGGCTCCGGCCGTAGTCAATGCGCTTTCGGGCCTTCGCTCCGGCTTGGGGGTTTTCGGGTCTCTCGGCAACCACGACGCCTGGGCCGGCGCGGAAGACTTACTCGCCGAGCTTTTCGGCAAAGCCGGCGTCCGCATCCTGCGGCAGGAACGGACAAGTATTTCGGTCGGAAACGAATCGTTCAATCTCATGGGCGTAGACTTTACAAATTCGCGGAGCATGTCGGTAGGCGGCTGGCATTTATCCAGCCGCAAGCTCGAGGGACTGGAAAACTTGATGGTTCCCGGAGCTGCGAATATCCTGCTAAGCCACAACCCGGAAAGCTTTGATCGAGCCGCCGAGCTTGGAGTCGATCTCAGCCTCGCCGGACACACCCATGGCGGCCAACTGGCTCTCGAGTTCATCAGCCCGGAGATCGCTCCGAGCCGCATCGTCACTCCTTATGTATCGGGATGGTTCGAACGGCCCGGCGGCCAGCTATATGTGAATCGGGGCATAGGCACCATAGCCGCTCCCATGCGTGTGGGCGCACCGCCGGAAATTACGGTTTACGAGCTACTGCGCGCCTGAAAGCTCCTACTTCACCAGGCAGGCAGACGGGCTCCACTTCGCACCGTCCGGCTCTTTCTTGAAGTGGGTGCTGGTCACGAACGGCTGCGCGAGATATTGCGGGTCCTCGACGATGGTCGTGATAATCAGGTAGGACATACCGTCGGTCTCGTTGGTACGCGTGTAGTATTCGGTCACATTCGCGTTGGCGCTATACGGCACGCCGTTCTTGCGCAGGTAACCCGGCCGTAGATGATTCGTGACCACGTGCAGAGATCCGCCGCTCGGCGGCGCTCCGCGTCCGCGCCCGCCCGCCAAGTCCCAGTTCGCGACGGAATAACCTTGCCAGCCAGCTTCTCCGGAAGGCGGCTGGGCTGGGCCGAAGTGAAAGAGGCGCGTCTGCGTTCCGGCGTCGGTGTCGACCTTCAATGTGTTATCGTCCGCCCAGGTAATGTGAACCCGCGTAGGCATGCGCATCAGTGCGGCGGCGCCGTAAGCTTTGCATTGCAGGCCGGCGGCCTCGTCTTTGGCCGGATCCCACATATCCGCCGTGCGCCTGCCTTCCGGATTCAGGGGCACGGCTGCATAATCGCCCTTGGGCGGCGTGACCATACGGTAGCGCCAATCCTCGGTTACGAGCGAGACCCAGTAACCCGTCAGATCGATGGGAGCCGCGGCTTTACCGGTAGGCGGCGGACCAGGAGGGCCGCCCCGGCCTTGGGCAGCCAGGTAGCCGGGCGATCCGAGCGCAGCCATGACCAGAACCGCAGAGAGGTTTCGTAATCGCGTCATTTCTCGGCTTTTCGACAAAAGGGGACACCAACCCTTGACGGATAGTGTCCCCCTGCAAAACTGTCCGGTTTTGGTTAAATGGCGCTTGGCTATTCGAACGTCCCGCCCCACTTCCAGCCATCGGAAGGACGAGTTATCGTGACCATGCGGAGCCGGTGATCCGCTGGGTTGCGGCCCGGATTGCCGACTACAATCACGTCGTCGCCGGGCTTCAGCGTTTCGCGGGTGACACCCTGGCGGCCCAACTGCCCGCCGGCGCCCCATTCGATTGCCCAGGTTTGCACTTCACCCTTGTCGTCCGCCGCTTCTACGTGTACGAACGAGTGCGGATTACGATAGAGGAACTGAACCAGCTTGCCGTGGACCGTGACCTTCTGATCCTCGAAATAGGTCGCTGCAAACGAATGGTGGGCGTAAGCCCGGACGCCGAGGATCGACACCGCGGCAGCCAGCAAAACAAGCACCTTACTTCTCATCTTTGTTTATTCTCCTCAAAATTACATCTTACTTCTTTACATCAGAACTCATGCCGCCTGGTTAGGCCTAAGCCCACGTATGGAAACCGGCAGGACCGATTGTAACAAAGGCTTCCGCCAAATGTTATCCCTCATCGGATTTCGCAAGCGGTGGGCTTCCACTTGGACCCGTCCGCTTCCTTTTTAAGATTCGTGCTGGTGACGAAGGGCCCGGTCAGGTATTGCGGATCTTCAACTATGGTCTTGACAATCAGCCACTGCTCGCCTGCCGATTCGTGCACCAGATCGTAATATTCAGTGACTGTGGTCCGGTCCGAATAAGGTACGCCGTTCCGCCGCAGGTAGCCTGGAGTCAGGCCTGTGGTGACAACTTTAAGAGAACCACCGCGCTGTGCCGCTGCGCCGGGCTGTCCTTGGCCTCCACGGCCGGCTCGCCCACCCACGGAAAGCTGCCACTGCGCTACGGAATAACCTTGGATCGAAGGCTTCGCCCCTTGCGGATTACCGCCGAAATGAAAGATCCGCGTCTGTGTTCCGGCGTCCGATTCGACCTTCAACGTAGTGTCATCCCGCCACGTGATATGAAACCGGCCGGGTTCGCGCATCAGCGCAGGGGCGCCGTACGCTTTGCACTGGTCGCCCGCCGCCTGTTGCTTAGCGGGATCCCACTCGCCGGCTATTTTCCGGCCTTCCGGATTCAGCGGCACTCCGGCGAAGTCACCTTTAGGCGCGGTAACCATGCGGAAGCGCCAATCCTCGGTGACCACCGAAACCCAATACCCTGTGATGTCGAACGGAGCACCCTCTTTCGGCGGAAGCGGCGGTCCCCCGCGCCCGCCGCGGCCCTGCGCGTGGAGCGATAGAGATGCGGCCAAAGAAAGCGTCAGGATTGCGCACAGCCGGATTGCGCTTCGGTCACAAAATCGAAAACTCATCATCACGCTCTCCGGCTATTTCTTTTGCTTCACGGTTTGGCTCAGGCTTTTGTATGCCGCTTCGACAAAAGCGTCCGTAGTCCAAAAGCCTGTAGATGTCCCGTAGAGCGGATCGTAGTCGGCCGTCGGTTTGGCCGCTTTCACCTGCTCGAGAGTCATGTCCTTCTTGATCATGTCCACCATGCGGTCGCGAATGATGGTCACCATCTCGCGATAGTTGAGCAGGTCGCCGGTGTCGCAAAGGCGGCCATGTCCGGGGACGATCAGAGTCCCTCCGTCCTGTCCGTAAACCGTATCGGTCAGGTCCAGGATCTGGTTCACAGCGTCCAGCAGGCCCTGATAACTTCCACCGCCGTTCAGATCAATGATCGGGTAGCTCGTCATCGTGAAGATATCGCCCGTGCTGATCACGTCGTTGCGCCGGAAGAACACGATGCTGTCGCCATCGGTGTGGGCGTGCTCGGGATGAATGACCTCGACACCTTCGCCGTTCACCCACAGCTTCTTTTTGCCGCTGAGATATGTGGAAGTAGGCCAGCCGCCCTGGGGAGCAGCGGGCTGGCTGCCCTGCGTCATACTCATTCGTTCGAGGACGTTATTATGCGCGATGATCGCCGCGCCTTCGGAAGCCTCCGCGCCCAGATCGCCCGCCACGTTGCCTCCGGCGATGGTGTTGCCGGCCTTGCGGAGATTCTCGTTGCCGCTGGTGTGGTCGGCATGATAGTGGGTATTAATGATATAGCGCAGCGGCTCCTTCGAGAGCTTGCGAAGTTCGGCCAGAATCTTATCGGATAACTGCGCGTACTCCGTGTCCACCAGGAGCACGCCGTCTTTGCCGGTCTGTACCGTAATATTTCCCCCGGCCCCGGTGAGCATGTACATGTTGTCGCGCAGCGGCAGGACGTGGATCTCTACTTTGCTGAAATCCTGCTGGGCTCGGTTCTGCGCCCATGCGGTGGCCAGCACCGCGGCCGCGGCGATCGCTCCGAATGCCGTCTTCATGATCGCTACTTTCCCCCGTCTCATTGGAGCGGCCCCGGCGCCTTGCCGCCTAAATCGCCCGCCGCAATGACCTTCTGCCGGAACTCCGGATAGAGCGTTTCCGCCCCGCCCATGGCTCCCTGCTCGAGCACCCCATGATTCTTCTGATATTCCTTCAGAAACGTATTGGTTCCCGGCAGGTGGTGAGGGATAGCATCTTTCGGCCGAACGATCTCTTCCACGCTTTCGCAGGGATAAGGCGCGATCTGGCCGGCAACGCTCCAGACATAATCGCGCGACCGGATCATCGGCTCGGTCAAATATGGCGGGTCATTAATCACCGTGACCCAGGTGAGCCCATTCTCGTGGCGTATGAAATGTTCGGTCACGACCGCGCGGTCGCTGCGCGGCACGCCATTGCGGCGGATCCAACCTTCCTTGAGATGATCCGTAGTCACGGTCAGGATGTCGCCGTCCCACTTGCCCGTGGAGAATCCCATAGATGTGTGCCCGGCGTAATCCGGCGGATGCGGCCGCCCGTCCATCCAGATGGTGCGCTCCGTGCCCCAGGCGAAATGGTGGATATGGATAGCCAGGAGCGCCTGCGTGTCCTTGTCGTACTCCTCCCAAATCCGTATGTCGGCGAAACTCGGAGCATAATCCGAGGGGTGCACACGGCACTGATACTCCGGCAAGGTAATCAGCGAAGCGTCCCAGGCTTCCGCCCGCAGCCGGGCCGCATTGTTCAGCGGGATGCCGGTATAGTCGCCCAACTCCGGACCGGCTAAGCGGTCGGGAAAGTCCTCATGCAATTGATTCGACCAAACACCCGAAAGCTCGATCTGGGCGGCAGCGGGAACGCTACCCAAAATCGCAAGCAGCAGCAGGGTGATACCCGCTTTGTGAGGATTCACTTGATCCACGGTAAGACTCCTAAACAGGGCGGTTCTCAAGGCGGAGGGCTTGGGATGGTTACCCCAGGTACTATTTATATCCTATTCAAAAGCCTCGCGGCATGGAGTGGGAGCAAAACTCCGGCAAATTGTGGCACGAGATAGCTGCGCCGGAGAGGTCGCCCTGAATGCCGCTTTTCGCGCCCTCGCTTTCACTATCTTGGGCCGCATCGGTGCCGATGAGAGATCGCGCGATATGATAAGTGAGAATTCGCCTAGAGGAGAGAAAGCTAATGAACATGAGGATTTTGGCTATCGGAATGGCCGGTCTCATCATCGCTGCTTACGCGGCCACCGCACCGGTCACGGTCAATTTGCAGGACGCCAAAGGGCAGAGCGTGGGCACAGCGGTGCTGACGGAATCCAAGGGCGGTGTAGCCATCAAGCTAAATCTTAAAAACCTGCCGCCCGGCGAACATGCCTTGCACATTCACACCGCGTCCAAATGCGAAGCTCCCGCATTCACGTCGGCGGGTCCGCACTTCAACCCGGAGCACAAGCAGCACGGCTTAGAGAACCCCCAGGGACCGCATGCCGGCGATATGCCCAACTTCACCGTGAAGCCGGATGGGACGGCCAAAACAACTATTCGCGACCCCCGCGTGAATCTGGGCTCGGCGGAAAATTCGGTGTTCGCCAACGGCGGCACGGCTTTGATGATCCACGCCAAAGCTGACGATTTGAAATCCGATCCCGCGGGCAATGCCGGCGATCGCATTGCGTGCGGAACCATTAGCAAGTAAGCCGCATCGCACTCACGCGGCCGTCTCCGCTTCAGAGCAGGCGCGGAGCCCGCTTTCGACACCCATCGACGAGGCAGAACGTCTCATCCTTGCTGGCAATAAGCAGGTTCCGCGGCTGGCGCGGACCGAAGACGGTGAAGCGGTCTCGTCGGCTGTTAAGCAGGTTTACAATTCAACGGAAGTTGAGGTGCCGTCCAACAAGGCGGTCAGGGCAGGGGCGGACTACCGGCACTCCGGTTCAGCGGCGTGACCAAAAGTCTGTCGGAGATGCTGAGGAACAGGATCTGGTCGCGCGTTTAAGAAAAGCGCGAGGACCGATTGCCGTTGTCGGATTCAAGCTGCCAGCCAGCCTCAAGGACGAGCTTTCCGCTGTAGCTCAATACAACGGAACGGATATGACGAGGATCGTCGTTGCCTGATTGTCGACACCGGCAGATTCGGATATTGTTTGCGGAACTCCGGGGTGAAACGCTTTAATGCCGCCTCATATTCTTCGGCGCTGTACTTCGCCGAGATTGCAGTCGTGATGGCGCTCTGAACGTAACGGTTGTACTGCTCTTCCTGCTCAAGACGGAGCGCGTAGGCCGCCATGTCTTCGTGCTCCCTTTTGAGGCGAACGTTTCGTTTCTCGCTGGTTTCGAAATGCTCCGGAACTGGCTCGTTGTTTCTTAATACGGAGTACATAAAGCCAGCGGGGTTGTCTATACGTCCGCGCTGAATAATCGAGGCACACCATTCGAGCTGAGCGGCAACTGGCTGGTCGGCGGGTAGGGATTCCAGCAGCTTCTTTGCGACCCGTGAGCTCATGCCACGCTGCACCAGCGATTGGAGCAGTTCGGCTGATGGTTCGATTACGACATTGTCAACGTTCTCTGAACGGCTGCTCAGGAGTTTGAGGTCGTTAAGATATTTCGGTCCGTGATACAGAACCAGCTTGTAATCGAGATTATTGCTGGTGCGATTCACTGCCCAATTCGAGATGTACCCCATTTTAAGAAGCTCGTCCAGAGCAGGTCGCAATTGCCGGTCGATAAGAGACGGCGCACTTTGAGTCCGTAGACTGAGCAACTGGCAAACATCCCCGTAACGCTTCTCGAACTTCCCGACTGAGCGTGTCGGAAATAGCCATATCTGCAAGAGCGGAACTAGCGCCTTTCCGATGTGCGCTCGAAGCAGCTTGTAACTCTCAAAATCTACTGGGAGTTGTTACGGTTCGTTGAGGTTCTCGATCTGCCATTCGGAGAGCCACACATAGTTTTGCTCCGCTACTCGGCCGTCTGGCAGGGATTCAAGTCGGAAGACGTGCCGTCGGTCACTGTGGCCGTCACAGAAACGCCTGTTCTGAACCGCAGCCTGCAATTGGGCGCGCAGACGGAACAGGTCACAGTGGAGGCGAACGTCGCGACCATCCAGACGGCGACCGCTACGATGGGTACTGTAGTTGCGTCGCAGGCGGCCACGGCGCTTCCGCTCACCACACGTAACTACACCAACCTGCTCGGCCTCAGCGCCGGTACCAACGCCAGCGTTCCCAACGCCACTTCGCTCGGGCGCGGCAATATGGAGATCGCCGTTAACGGCGCCTCCACCAACCAGAACACTTTCCAGATGGACGGTGTTTCGATCGTGAACTACGGCAGCAGCGGCGCGCTCACAGAGGTCACCACGTACGCGACCTTCGGTATTCCGAATCCGGATACTCTCGAGGAGTTCAAGATTCAGACCTCGCTTTACGATGCGGGTTATGGCCGTAATGTGGGCGCGAACGTCAACGTCATTACGAAGTCCGGCACCAACAGTTTTCACGGGACGGCGTTCGAGTTCTTCCGCAACACTGATTTGAACGCGAACGACTTTTTCCGCAACCGCACCTGCGGCCTGAACCCGGCGCTTTGCGCATCGGCCGGCGGCAACAAGCTCGTGCTCAACCAGAACCAGTTCGGCGGCGTCTTCGGCGGACCGATCAAGAAAGACAAATTCTTCTTCTTCACTTCTTACCAGCAGACCTGGCAGAAAAACGGCCAGGCATCACAGGGCTATGCGCAGGGAGCGAACCTACCCGTGATGCCGAACGTTGATCGCAACAGCCCCGCCTTCCAGACAGCACTCGGCGCTCTCTACTGTAATAAGCCCACCAGCGTGGGCGGCGTGCAGGTGGCGTGCGACGGATCCAATATCAATCCGATTGCGCTGGAGTTCCTTCGCGCCAAGCTGCCGGACGGCACTTACTTCATGCCGCAGTCGAGCAGCGGCGCTGTGCAGCCGGCGAACTACAGCATCCCCGCCTACGACAAGGAGTACCAAGGGCTGCTGAACCTCGATTACGTTGTGAACCCCAAGCACACGATCGCCAGCCGGTTCTTCAAGTCTCAGGAACCGCAATCCATTCCGTTTGCGACCTCGATCCAGGGCGTTCCGGGCACGACTGAAAGCGATCCGTTCTTTTACGACGACGGCGTGCTTAAGCTGACGTCGATACTGAGCAACAGCGTGGTGAACGAACTCCGCGGCTCGGTCCAGCGCGCGGGTTCCGACCCCTATCAGTCTCCGCCTCCCAGCACCTACGCTTCGAACATTTATCCCGGCATCCAGCCGGGCTGCAATCTGCTGACCTGCGCTATTCCGTATAGCCCTGTAATCAATATCACCGGTGTTTACACGGCGGGCGGCAATTCCGCTCTCGACGAAACGGTGCACGATACACAGTGGCAGATTGCGGACCAGGTCTCCTGGATCAAGGGCAAACAGACCATCCGCATGGGCTTTGAGCTGGAGCGCGTCCGCTGGGGGTGGCTCTACAAGGGACTCTCTCGCGGCATTGAAGTCTTCCAGACATTCAGCGATTTCCTGGTCGGGCTGCCGGGCAACTGCGGGCCGGCGGTTCCGGGCGCTTGCAACGGCAGTACGATCGGGAGCAACATCTCGAATACCACCAACTTTGACGTGCGCACAGGCCCGGGCGGGATCGTCCACAGCTACCGTGCGGCGGATGCCAATGCCTTCATTCAGGACGATATCAAGTTCAGCCAGCGCCTGACCCTGAATCTGGGTGTGCGTTGGGAATACGACGGTCTGCCGACGGACAAGTACGGCAACACGGTGAACCTGTGGAGTTCGGCGATGCAGGCGGTTCCCGTCCCGGCTACGACGGCCGTTGCGGTACCCGGCGTGTACTCCGTTCCGCCCGGCGCCACGCTGGCCGGATGGGTCGTGCCAACCAACTTCGACACGAAGACTTGGGGCCAGTTGCCCCCGGGCGTGATCTCGAGCGGTCACCAGATATCTTCGAAGAACGGAATTCCTCTCGACAACTTCGCGCCGCGCCTGGGAGTCGCGTGGCAGCCCTTTGGTAACCGCCTCGTGCTTCGGGGCGGGTTCGGGTTCTTCTGGAGCAGGGTGGACGGCAACACGATCATCCACTCTATCGAGCAGAGCCCGCCGTATGCCATAACGCTCGACCAGTCCGGCATCGGCAACTCATTCGCGTCTGAGGCGGCGCCATTCCAGCCCATTCCGCTGGGCGTCTTCCCGGCGCGCTGGGTCAACTTCACCCCGGGCCTGAACGCGTTCCAGGAGTCGTCGGGTCTGGCACAGTCCGCCATGTTCGACCATTTTGTTACGCCGCTGGTGTACTCCTGGAACTTCAATGCTCAATACCAGATCGGTCAGAACTGGGTAGCCGAAGTAGGCTATGTAGGGTCTGAAGGCATTCACCAGCCGGAGACGCTGCACCTGGTGAACGAAGCGGGGCTGGCCAGCCCGTCAAACCCGATCAACGGAATCACAAGTAACACTGTGACCAACGCTCTTCTGCGCGTACCCTATCTCGGCTTTTCGCCGACCGGCGTGCAGTGGGCGATGACGGACGGTACCTATCGGTTCAACAGCCTGCAGGCGACTCTTCGCAAGCAGTTCTCGTATGGTCTAACCTTCCAGGCCGCTTACACCTTCAGCCGCGCCTTCAGCAACCTGCTGCAGATGGGCATGAATTCGGGTGATCCTCTCAACGGGCGCCAGCAGTTCGGGCTCAATACCGCGTACCGCCCGCAGCGTCTGACTATCAACTACAGCTACGATCTGCCGGGCCGCACACTCAAGGGCTTCGCGGGCAAGGCGCTGGGCGGGTGGTCGCTGTCTGGTGTGACCACGATACAGGATGGTCAACCGCTGATTATCACGGATAACCGCGGCGGCTCGATCTTCGGGATGAATCTCAACGGCATCGTTATTCGCGCGCGCAGATGGCTCCCGGCGCAAACTTATTCGAACATTCCATCGAAGGGCGGGGTGGAAGGCCGCCTGGGCGGCGCGAGCGGCGGCTGCGGCTATTTCGACTGCTCGTCACCAGCCGCAGGAGGCAACATAGGAACAACGGCCGGCGGATTCACGGCATTCACGCCACTCACCTGCGGCTTCGATGCGGCGGGTCATCCAACCGCGGGCAGCCTTTGTGTAGGCGCCGACCCAACGTGCCCTTCACGGGCGGAACCGGCTGGGGTAACTCGGGAATCGGGCCGCTGCTTGGTCCCGGTCAATTCAACTTTGACGCTACCCTGATGAAAGTGACCAGAGTGGGCGGGATTCACGAAAACGCCACTCTGCAGTTCCGGGCCGAGTTCTTCAATATCTTCAACCACCCGCAGTTCAGCAACCCGGTAGTGCAGTACAACCAGCCCAACTTCGGGCAGATCACCGGCGCGTCGGTAAATCCCCGCTTGGTCCAACTGGCCTTGAAGTACGTGTTTTGAGTGTGCCCGCCATTGCAACTACTCGGTTGCGGTGAAGAGGGCCGCCAGCGCGACGCGGCCCTGCAGAAAACGGTTAGGAGCCTGCTTGCTGATGCGCAGGCCGCGCGGTAACAGCGGCCGGGCTTAGTGCCGAGGGCGGCGCGTCGAAGATGCGCCTGCCCGCGTCAATTCTGGTATAGATCAGCATGCCTACCACACAGAGCCCCGAGGCGACCAGAAACGGAACATTCCAGCCATAGCCGGTTACCAGATACGCCAGCAGCGCCGGTGAGATGGCGGCTCCGATATTTCCCACCGAATTCATGAGCGCAGCCGCGGAGCCGGCAAAATCCCCGGCAATGTCCAACGGAATGGCCCAGGAGACCCCAACGGTAAGCTCCAAGCCGCCGAAGGCAAGGCAACTGAAGGCCACGCTGGTTCTAGGGTCGCCCGTAAGGGTCGCCGGAATGATGCCCGCGGCTGCGATCAGAAATCCAGCCATGCCTACAAGGCGGCGCGATCGGGCTACGTTGCCGCTGCGGCGAAGCAGAACATCCGATACCCACCCGCCGGTCAAATCCCCCACCACTCCGGCAAGCAATGGAAGGCTGGCGTAGAATCCCATCTGCTTGAGCGTAAACCCGCGATGATCCTTCAAGTAGGTCGGGAACCAGTCCAGATACACGGCCAGCGCATATTGGTAGCAGAAATACATTGCGCAGACCGCCCAGAGAGTGGAACTGGTGAGGATGCGCTTCCACGGAACCGCGGCCCCGACCGGTTGGCGCGGGCCGCCACTTGCGGAGTGAATCAGTTCCAATTCGGCCGGATTCACCCCATGGTGTTCATCGGGTGTGTCGCGGTAGTAGACGAACCACAGTACCGACCACACCAGGCCGAGCGCGCCGAACACAACGAACGGCGCGCGCCAGCCATATGTGGTGATCAGCAAGACGACCAACGGCGGCGTGAGCGCCGCGCCCAAACGCGAGCCCGCGTGCGTAATGCCCTGCGCGTATCCTCGTTCACTGGGCAGCATCCAGCGCGAAAGCGACCTGGTTGCAATCGGAAACGCCCCCGCTTCGCCGATGCCGAATACGGAGCGAATCGCAATCATAGAGGTCGCATTCCAGGCCAGAGCCGTAAAGGCGGTGAATGCGCTCCACCATGTGACGATCAGAGTAAGCGCGCGGCGCGGTCCTATGCGGTCTCCGAGCCATCCACCTGGTATTTGGAACAGCGCGTAGGCCCAGCGGAAACTGGCTAGGATCCACCCTGTGGTGACGAGCGAAAAGCCGAACTCCTTTTGGATGGACGGCACGGCCGAACCAATGGCGGTGCGATCCATGTAGGTGATGGCGTACACCAACACCGTCATTGCGAGTACGATGTGGCGTACGCGAGTCGGCCGTTTAAGCGTGCTGGAAGGCTGCATGGGCGCGAGCCTCCTGGGCGACCTGAGTCAAATACTCGAGCGCCGCTTGAACGCCGCCGGTCTGGTGGGGAACACCGGCCAGTTCCAGGCCCATCTCGACACCGCTCAGTGTACCGGCCAGCATCAGGTCGTTAAAATCACCCAGATGGCCGATGCGGAAGACCTTGCCGGCCACTTTATTCAACCCGTTGCCGAGCGCCATATTGAAGTTTTCCAAAATTATTTTGCGGACTTCGTCGGCATTGATGCCTTGCGGCACCAGAACCGCGGTGGAGGAAGCGCTATATTCGGCGGGATTGAGCGCCAAGACTTCAAGGCCCCAAGCTCGCACCGCAAGCCTGGTTGCTTCGCCATGGCGAGCGTGCCGGGCGAAGACGTTCTCGAGCCCTTCGGCCCGCAGCATTGCTAAGGACTCCTGGAGTCCATACAGCAGGTTGGTCGCAGGCGTGTAGGGAAAGAAGCCCGACCTGTTGGGCGTCATCATCGCCTGCCAATCCCAGTAGGAGCGCGCGAGCCGGGCAGTCTTGTTGGCCGCGAGCGCCTTATCGCTAATGGCATTGAAGCTCAGACCCGGCGGCAGCATCAGGCCTTTCTGCGATCCCGCGATCGTAACGTCCACGCCCCATTCGTCGTGTTCGTATTCCATCGAGCCGAGGGACGAAATACTGTCCACCATCAACAGCGCCGGATGCCCGGCCCGGTCCATTGCTTTGCGGATCTCCCGCATGCGGCTCGCGATTCCGGTGGAGGTCTCGTTATGAACCACGCCCACGGCTTTGATCTGGTGCCCGCGGTCTTCGCGCAGCACTGTTTCGAGCGCATCCGGATCCACCCCGTGCCTCCAATCGCCCGGCACGAAGCGCACATCCAGAGCCAGCTTTCCGGCCATTTCCTGCCATAAAGTGGCGAACTGACCGGTCTCAAACATCAAAACCGTATCGCCGGGGGAAAGGGTGTTGACCAGAGCCGCTTCCCAAGCGCCGCTACCGGATGCGGGGAAGATCACGATTTGCCCGGAGGTCCGGAAGACTTCTTTGAGACCTTCCAAGATCTCGAGCGCAAGCTTAGCGAACTCCAGTCCACGGTGATCGATGGTGGGCCGGCTCATGGCTCGCAAGACACGCTCCGGCACGTTCGTAGGGCCGGGGATCTGAAGAAAGTGACGCCCGCTCGGGTATGACATTGCCGCTCCTTGGCTTTGAGAAAAGCTGAGTTTCCATGATACCGAAACCGCAGCTGCTCCTGGTATGATGTGAGGCGTTATCGATATGTCTGATCAATATTTCCGTGAAAACCAGTGGTGGGTAAGCCCGTACAATTTCGCCCCCGAAGTGCGCGGCACTTTCCAGCTTCCCGAGCGCGTGAGTATTCACGACGCGACGCTTCGCGACGGCGAACAGACTCCAGGCGTGGTAATGAGCGTGGCCGATAAGATCGCCATCGCGGAGAAACTGGACGAAATCGGCGTGGAACGCATTGAAGCCGGGATGCCCGCCGTTTCCGAGCAGGATTTCGAAGCGATCCGACAGATCTCGCGGCTCGGCCTGAAGGCGCGCATTTACACGTTCGCGCGCGCCATCAATGCGGATATCGATAAGGCGATCGAGTGCGGCTGTCACGGAGTGATTATCGAGGTGCCGATCGGCTATCCCAAGCTGAAATACCAGTTCAAATGGACGTGGGAAGACGTGCTGCGGAAGAGCGTTCCAGTGATCCAACACGCAAAATCGCGCGGCTTGCACACGGTTTTCTTCCCCTACGACACCACACGGGCCCGGGAGGAGGATCTCAAGAATTTGCTCACGCGGATTGTACAGGACGCCCGGCCCGATGCAGTGGGTGTGGTGGACACCATGGGCTGTGCTCTTCCCGAGACGATCAAACACATGGTGCGGCTGGTGAAGTCCTGGACGAATCTGTCGGTTGAAGTGCATACGCACAACGATTTCGGTATGGCGGTGGCGACCGAGCTCGCGGGCGTGGAAGCCGGAGCGGACTGCGTGCATAGTTGCGCCAATGGTTTGGGTGAGCGCACGGGCAACGCCGCGCTCGAGGAATTGATGGTTGCGCTACACGTGCTGTACGGCTACGACACGCAGTACAACCTGAGCAAACTGCCGGAACTGGGCGAAGTAGTCAGCCGTATCAGCCGGTTCCCCACGGCCGCGAATAAGCCGATTCTCGGCGCTCGCAACTTCACGCGGGAATCGGGCATCGGGGTAGATTTGGTAGTGAAGGAACCGCTCGCCATGTTCGGAACCCATCCCGCGCTTACCGGGCGCACGGGCGAAGTGGTACTCGGAAAAAAGAGCGGCAAGGCATCGATCACCTACAATCTCGAACGTATGGGCATTACCGAGGCGGATGATGAAGCCGTTTCGGAAATGCTGCGCCGCGTGAAGGACAAGGGCATAGAAAAGCGGGGACTTTTGGACGAAGAGGAGTTTCGCGAGATTGTCGAAATCGTGATGAGCACATCCGCGCTTCACCGGGATGAAGTCTCAGCGAACTCGTAGTCTGGGGAGACTAATTCCCATCGCCGCTTCATACGCTTCGCGGACCTCCTCCGGCTGCCCCGCCTGAAACGGGTAGCCATGGGTAAGATGCTTGGCGAGGACCGGATGCCGCAGTAACTCTTCGCGAGTCACACCATCAATTAAATAGCGGCGGTCCGCCACCGGTAGCGGTACCGCATGGTTGACCTCGGGATTGCGAATGACGGCTTTTGGATCCTGGCCCCGGCTGATTGTCTCGAGGTCGGCTAGATATCGCTTGCGGATCGCAAGAATGCCGCGGTCGCTCGTACCCAGATGTTCCTGTGTACGATCGGCTACCGTGCCCTGTCCCACCCACGCAACGAAATCCTGATTCATGATGTGGCTCGAGATCCAACGCCCGGTCGCAGGATCTGTTATCGG
>JAFAWA010000433.1 GCA_019242155.1 Terriglobia bacterium
TTCGATGGTCACGATCCTTTTGCCGCGCGCGGTATGCGTCAACATGGAGCAGGAATAGTGCGGCACATCGTCGACGAGCACGGTGCAGGCGCCGCATTCGGCACGGTCGCAGCCGAGCTTGGTGCCGGTAAGCCCGAGTTTGTAGCGCAAGGTCGTCGCGAGCGTCTCCTGTTTCATCACGTCCACCGGGCGCTGCTGGCCGTTGACGTTGAGCGTTATCAGGCGCTCCACCGAACCCGGCGCCGATGCCTGCGCCCTTACGGCAGAGGCGCGAAACAGGTAGCCCGCGGAGGAGACCGCGCCCCCCGCAATCACGCCCTTAATGACGTCGCGTCTGGTTAAGCCCTTACCCGTGGGCTCCGGAATCTCTGCCATAGCACACCTCCTGACACGATCACAACCTAAGGTTGAATTGGCCGATTATATGCCTTCTGGCGGGAGATGTCGAGATGTAAGGTTAACGCGTCACTGCCACGTAAAAATGATTATACTCGATGAAATGCTTTCAAGATGTCACGAGTAGGGTAATGCAGGGCGATGGGCCTTCCGTGCGGGCAACTCATAGGGCAATCGGTCGCGGCCAAGGCGCGCAGCAGCCATTCCATCTTGGCGTTATCCAGCCGCGTGTTGATCTTGATGGCGGCGCGGCAGGCGATCGAGGCGCAGATGCCGCGGCGCAAATCGTCCAGCGAAGCGCCGCGCAGTTCTGTTTCCGCGATCTCCAAAATTTCGAATAAGATTTTCTCCAGTTCCGAAGGGCTCACCGCTGCCGGCGCGGCTTTGACCGCGATGGTCCTGTTGCCGAACGGTTCGGTTTCAAAACCCGAAGCGTACAGTTCGTCGGCGATGCGCGCGTAGTCGATCTGCTGTTCCGCCGTGAGCTGGACGATCAAAGGCATCAGTAAGCGCTGCATCTCGATACGCCCGGCGGCGCGCTGTTTCATCACCTGCTCGAACAGGATCCGCTCATGGGCCACGTGCTGGTCGATGATCCAGAAGCCGTCGCGTCCGGCAGCGATGATAAAGCTCTCGTGAATCTGACCCAATGGCCGAAGTTCGGAAAGGACGGACAGAGACATTTCCGGCGCGGGCAGGGCTTCGGACGGGAATTCACCATGCGTATCGGGCCGGCGCAGCAATTTGCCGGACGGAGGCGGTCCGGGGGCGACTTCGATGGGTGGAGCGCTGAAATCGAAACGCGGCGGAGGGCCGGCGGCGGGACGCAGCGTAAACTCAGGCAACGCTTCGGCGGGCTCTTCCAAGGTCACCGGGGGCGGGGCTTCGTCCTCGAGCATTTGGCTGAAGTCGGAGTACGGCAGGTGGGCAGCGGGCTGTTCGGTGTGGGCGGGGCGTGGGACTGGAGAAAAGGAAGGCGCCGGGCGGCTCTCCATCAGGCGCTCGCGAATCATGTCGCGCACGAAATCGTGTACGAAGGAGGCATGGCGGAAACGCACCTCGGTCTTGGAAGGATGCACGTTCACATCCACCTCCTCGGCGTCGCATTCGAGAAACAGCAGCGCGAAGGGGAAGGCCGCGGGAGGCATCAGATTGTGGTAGGCGGCGGAAAGCGCATGCATGAGAAGCCGGTCGCGAATCAGGCGGCCGTTGACAAAAATGTAGATCGAATTGCGGTTGCCCTTTTGCACCTGGGGGCGGGAAAAGAAGCCGCTGAGCCGGAAATTGCGCGTGGGCGGCTCTTCCGGTTCCGCACGGTACTCGGCGATGGCCTGCGAAGGCGGCACACTCACAGGCGGCAGCCGCAACTCTTTTTCGCGAATACCGATCTCCACGAGTTCCTCCAGCACCTGGCTGCCGAACACCTGGTATACGCGCTCACGGAGCGTCGCGACAGGCGTTACATGGAGCAGCTCCGTGACCGCATTGGTGAGGCGAAAGGTTTTGCCGGGATGCGCCAGGCTGTAGTGGGTGACGAGAGACGCGATATGAGCGAGTTCCGTCTGCTCGGTGCGCAGGAACTTTTTCCGTGCAGGCACGTTGTAGAAGAGGTCGCGCACAGTCACCACGGTGCCTCGGGCCAAGGCGGCCTCTTCACAGCGCAGGATCTTGCCGCCGGCAATTTCGATGGAGGTGCCGGTGGTTTCGTCAGGCGAACGCGTTTCGAGCAGCAGCCTTGATACCGACGCGATCGAGGGCAGCGCCTCGCCGCGAAACCCGAGGGTCGAAATCGAAAGCAGATCTTTGACGTCCCGAAGCTTACTCGTGGCATGGCGCTCGAAAGCGAGCAGGGCATCGTCGCGCAACATGCCGCAGCCATCGTCGGCAATGCGGATCAGCCGCCGGCCGCCGGACTCGACCTCGATGCGAAAACTGGCGGCGCCCGCATCGAGCGAGTTCTCGAGAGCTTCTTTGACGACGGACGCCGGTCTTTCAACTACTTCCCCGGCCGCGATTTTGTTGGCCACCTGATCGGGAAGTATGCGAATGCGGCCCATTCGCAGTTCAATATAACGCGAAACATCGACATAGATAGGCGGAGCGGGCTTTCGACGTTAGGCCACCCAGTGTACGGGTCCGTGTCCGTAGACTCTTTCCCTGAGCGGTGAGCGGACCCAGCAGAGGGCTTGCGCCTGAATTTCTGAATCCTGTTCGAAAATCCCTAAACAAAAGCGACGGAAACGGAATTTATAAATAGCGGTCCGGGGGTTTGTTTGTCGGAAAGGAAAAACAGGTTCGTCTTGCGGGCCGCCGTTCGATTCGTCATAGTGATCGAGAGGGTACTCTTTGATGCGTGGATTGATGTTTAAGAGATTTGCGGCTGTCCTGGCGGCCGCCGCGACGGTCGCGTTAGCTCAGAAGGCCGGGCTCGTCGATGACCGGGCGCTGGTCAACGCCGCTAAGAACGGTGATGAGTGGATCACCTACGGGCGCGACTATGCGGAGACGCACTTCAGTCCTCTGAAGCAGATCGATGCCACGAACGTTAGCCGCCTAGGCTTGGCATGGTCCTGGGAGACCGAGTCGCCTGCTAATGCGCGGATCGAAGCGACCCCGCTGGTTTCGAACGGCATCATCTACGGAAGCCTGGGCTGGAATGTGTTATTCGCCGTCGATGCGCGGACCAAAAAAATGAAATGGCGTTGGGACCCGGAGATTTCGCGGCAGCACATGCTGCGGATCTGTTGTGGTCCCGTGAATCGCGGCGTCGCACTTTATAAAGGCAAGGTCTATGCCGGGCTGCTGGACGGCAGGGTGGTGGCGCTCGATCAGGAAACTGGCAAAGTCGTGTGGACCGTCAAGGACACGCCGAACGACGACACCATTCTTACCGCAGCGTTGCGTGTCGTCAAGGGAAAGCTGATTGTAGGATCGAGTGGCGCCGAGCAGGCGGTGCGCGGCTATTTCTCCGCTTACGATCCGGAAACCGGCAAGAGGCTGTGGCGCTTCTACACCGTTCCCGGTGATCCTTCAAAGCCATTCGAGCATCCCGAACTGGCCGTGGCGGCAAAGACCTGGACCGGTGAATGGTGGAAGATGGGCGGCGGGGGCACGGTTTGGGACGCCATGGCTTACGATCCCGACCTGGACCTTCTTTATGTTGGGGTGGGCAACGGCGGACCGTGGGATCGCAACCTGCGCAGCCCGCAAGGCGGAGACAATCTGTTCCTTGGCTCGATTGTGGCCGTGAGGCCGGACACCGGCAGAATGGTCTGGTATTTCCAGGAGACGCCCGGCGATGACTGGGACTACACGTCGACCCAGCCGATCGTCCTGGCCGATCTCGCGATCAACGGAAAACAGCGCAAAGTTCTGCTGCACGCTCCCAAGAACGGCTTCTTCTATGTCATCGACCGCACCAATGGGGAGTTCCTTTCAGGAGCCAAATATGCGAAGCGGGTCACTTGGGCTACGGGGCTGGACAAGAACGGACGGCCGATCGAGGCCAATGGCGCACGCTATGGCATCGAGCCCGTGCTGATCTCACCGGGCAATGGTGGTGCACACAATTGGCAGGCGATGGCGTTCAGTCCGCTGACCGGTTTAGCGTACATTCCAGGCACGGAGAGCGCCGCGGCATACGCCAGGGACCCCAATTTCAAATACGAGCAAGGGAACCAAAACGCGGGCATGAGCACCATTCAACGGCCGCGCACAGCCGATGGAACAGTCGTTCCCGGAATCATACCCAAGCGCCCCATTAAAGAACCGGAAGGAGCCGAGTCTCAGCCGGCCGCGACCGGCGGATTCCTGGCTGCTTGGGACCCGAAAACCAATACAGAACGCTGGCGCCTCAACGCGGTGGGTGGCTACATGCGCGGAGGCGCAACTCTCGTCACGGCGGGAAATATTTTGTTCCACAATTCCATCGCCTACAACGCGGAGACGGGAGAAAAATTGTGGTCGGTGGACTTGAAGGGCGACAATGTCTCGCCCGTGACGTACATGCTGGATGGTAAACAGTACATTGCAGTGCTGGCGCGATCGTCGCCCGACAATCGTCTCTTTGTTTTCGCTTTAGACGGCAAAGAGCCGATTCCACCCATGGGCGCACGGCCTTGATTGCCAGCCGAACCAAGCGAGGATGCAGGTATGAAGAAATATAGTTGGATAGCCGCTGCGATGACGGTATGCGTATGGGTTGCTCTCGCGCAACGCCCGAAGCAGGTGGACGACAATGCCCTAAAGAGCGCGGCGAAAGAGGGTGACGAGTGGTTGACGTACGGCCGGGACTACGGCGAAACCCACTATAGTCCCCTGAAACAGATCGACGTCAGTAACGTGAAGCGGCTGGGCCTCGCGTGGTCTTGGGAAACGGAGTCACCCTCAGGTGGCCGGGTCGAAGGCACGCCGCTTTTTTCGAACGGCATCCTTTATGGGAGCCTTGCCTGGGATGTTTTGTTCGCGGTTGATGCACGCACGGGAAAGATGAAGTGGCGTTGGGATCCGGAAATTCCGCGGCAGCACATCTCTCAGATCTGCTGCGGGCCGGTCAACCGGGGCGTGGCGCTGTATAAGGGCAAGGTTTACGCGGGCCTGCTGGATGGCAGATTGGTGGCTCTCGATCAGCAAACAGGCAAACTGGTGTGGGAGGTACAGACGCTCGAAGACCCCGGGGCAATCATCACGGGCGCGGTGCGTGTGGTCAAGGGAAAGGTCATCGTAGGCAACAGCGGCGCGGAGCAGGCGGTGCGCGGCCATTTCTCCGCTTATGACGCGGAAACCGGGAAGATGGCCTGGCGGTTCTATACGGTTCCGGGCGATCCCTCCAAACCCTTTGAACACCCAGAAATGGCAATGGCCGCCAAGACCTGGACGGGCGAGTGGTGGAAGATGGGGGGCGGCGGAACCCCATGGGATGCGATGGCATACGACCCCGACGCGGACATCCTTTACGTCGGCACCGGTAACGGGGGCCCGTGGAGCCATGTGTACCGCAGCCCGGGAGGCGGCGATAATCTGTTCCTGGCGTCGGTAGTGGCCGTGAAGCCGGAAACGGGGAAGATGGTGTGGTATTTCCAGGAGACGCCTGGCGACGATTGGGACTTCACGTCTGTCCAGCCGATGATCCTCGCCGATATGGCGATTAACGGGCGGCAGCGCAAAGTGCTGATGCATGCGCCCAAGAACGGGTTCTTCTATGTGCTCGACCGGATCACCGGAGAGTTCATATCGGGCGACAAATATGCCAAGCGAGTAACCTGGGCAAAGGGCCTCGACAGCAAAGGCCGGCCGATCGAGGCCAAGGGCAATCGTGCCGCTTTGGACCAGGCAGTCATTATTTCGCCCGGCCCTGGCGGAGCTCATAACTGGCAGCCGATGTCCTACAGCCCGCTTACCGGATTGGTCTACATTCCGGGCCAGGAGAGCAGTTACACCTACCGTCTAGCTTCGGCATTCACCTATAATCGCGGCACTCGCAACATGGGCATGCAAGGCGGCCTGGGTCCACGTTTGCCGAACGGGCAAACGGCGCCGCCGCCGCCCGAGCCGCCCGCGGCGACCCCCGCCCGGGAGCCCGAGGGCGCAGAAACTCAGCCGCAGGCCACGGGCGGATTCCTCGTGGCCTGGGATCCCAAAACGGAAAAGGAGCGCTGGCGGCTGACCGGCGCCGGAGGTCTCAACGGCGGTGGAGGAACGCTGGCGACGGCGGGCAACCTGCTGTTTCATGGTCCGGTGGCGTACAACGCCGAAACGGGAGAGAAGCTATGGGAAACCGATTTGGGCGGCACCAATGTCACGCCGATCAGCTACAGTCTGGATGGAAAGCAGTACGTGACACTGTTCGCGAGAAACTATCCCAACAACCGGCTCTTCACATTCGTTCTGGATGGTAACCAACCGATTCCACCCGTGCCGGCGGAAAACACGGCGAAATAGCGGCGCGATAAAAAGACTGAACAATTTCCGGCGCTCTGGAATACACAACTAGGGGACATAGCAAGTGGTGGTTCGTGTCTTTTGCGTTCTGTGTTTTCTGATTTCCGTCGCTCCCTGGCCGCTTCGCGCTTGCAAATGCGATGCAACCTTTTCCGCGTGCCACGAAACTGGCGCGAGTGATCTGGTCTTCATAGGAACAGTGGAATCGATTGAGCCGATATTTTTGAGCCGCTGGAATCTTACGGGCAGGTCTTCGGTGCGGTCGTTGAACGATGTCTATTCAGACGCGCAGCAGCATCCGTCCGCGGCAACGTTGAATCGCTTGAAAGAAGAGTATCTGAAGATTTTCCCCGGATTGCCCGCGGGTGACAAACGCAAATTGGCGGCCGCGAATAACGCTCAGGCCGTGAATTCCTTGTTCTATTCGACGATGGACCAGGGTATGCGGGTGCGCTTGAAGGTTAAGACGCTCTTCAAACACGCGGATCAGGATGACGATGACGACGTTCCTCAAAAGGCAGTAAAGAAAGACGGCAAGCCGTCCAAGACCGCAGGCCCTACCAATCAGAAGGCCAAAAAAGACGATGACGACGATGACCGCAAAAAGCAGAAGAAGGGTGTGAACAAAGATGTAACGAAGGACAGTTCCGCGATAAAAGCGAAACCCGACGATCGCGACTCCAAAGACGAAGATTCTTTTGAAATCTGGACAGCTTTCGGCGACTGCGGCATCGACTTTCAAGCCGGCGAGACATATCTTGTCTACGCCAATAGCGACGAGGGCACGGACTATTTGTTTACGAGCAGTTGTACTCGGACACGGAGATTGTCAGATTCCGGCGAAGATCTGGCCTACCTGTTCTTCTACAAGAACCACCCGGAGGAGTCGGCCAGGCTGGAAGGGTTTGTCACCACGAATGCGAAATACAAACTGGATTCCGACCCGCTGCACAATCCTTCTTCGATTGCGTCGCCGGTAGTGGGATCTGTGGTCGAATTACAATCCGATCGCATCACCCGGTACGCGGAATCCGACCGCGATGGCCGATTTCTTTTCGACGGTCTCCGGAAAGGCCGCTACAACGTATCGGCATTCGTCAAGGGCTACCCTCAAGATCCGCAACTCTTGGCCGGCCCTGAACCGCTCGAAATCGAGAATAAGGGCTGCGCGATCCAGGTGCTGCTGGCGCCGAAGAAGGACGGTAATTAAGGGAAGCGAATTAGCAGAGTGACTTTTAGAGAGGCGCGGTTCATGCGGTCCGCTTGCTGCTTGTTGGCCGTGCCTTAGGCTTGCTCTTGCCCACTAAATTGAGCGCAACGGCAGCGCGGATGAGATCCTTCAAAGCCGCCTCGTTGAGCTTGTCGCCTTGGTGTATGTCGATCGCGCGCCGGGTGTTTCCGTCGAGGCTGGAGTTGAATAAATGGGAAGGGTCCTCTAAGGCCGCTCC
>JAFAWA010000019.1 GCA_019242155.1 Terriglobia bacterium
TCGTCGACTACTATCACGCTGTTCAGTCGGGCCTCCCGGAGATCGCGGGGCAATTCAGCAGCACCTATGCGATCCCGGTCATCTACGTACCCTTGCTGATGATCACGCACGTCGCCGCATTCTATGCCCTGCTACGCCCGCAGAAAGAGAGCCAATATGCATAATCTTTTAAAAACAGTGGCCGGTACCGTCGCCGACACCGGTCAGACTCCGTCGGCCGAAACCTGGTTCGCGGGTGGTGAGCGCGTCGGCTACGACCCCCGATCCCGCGTTGTTGCGAGCGATGATGCGGCGCTTCGGGTTTTCCTGCGCTGGGAGGGAGATCCTGCGGATGCCGTTTGCTTCCTGCCCGGATTTCCCGATGGCTCCTTTGGGTGGGCGAAAGTTCGACCACACATGCCGGAGGCAGAAGCGATGCCGAAACTGTTCCTCGACTATCTCGGCATGGGTGACAGCGACAAGCCAAAAGATTACGAGTATTCGACCGCCGAACGCGCCGATCTTGTCGAAGCGATCTGGCGGTATCTGTCCGTCCAGTCAACAACACTGGTCGCATTCGATTTCTCCTCGCTTGTCGTTCTGGAGCTTTTACAGCGCCGGCTGGAACGCGCGGAGCGGGGCAAAACCCCAAGCCGGCCGGACATACGCGGCGTCTTCATCTTTAATGGCGGGCTCTTCACGGACGGGCACACTCATCCGTGGTACACGACACCGATGTTGCGCCGCCTCCCCGACCGAGCTCGGCGCAGTGTAGGCCGGCCGTTCGCGCTTTTCAAGAGGATGCCCGGAGTGAGGAAGATGTGGTCCAAGAGCTATCACGTAACGGATGCCGAACTCCGCGAGCTCCATAGCGTGATGGACCGGCACGATGGCCTGTTCTACCTCGCGGCGGCCGCAGGCTTCGTAGCCGATCACAAAGCGCAAGGCGATCGGCTCGATTTCGGCCGCATCTACAGGGGTTACCGCGATCAGTTCCCGTTCCTGGTGGGAGGCAGCGACGAGGATCCCTTCGAACACCGGCAGGTCGATCTCGCGCGGGAACGATTAGGCAAATTCGGCCTCCGGATCGAGCGGTTGCCGGGCGGTCACCTCACGACGAACGAGCACCCGAAAGCGCTTGCGGCCTTGATCGCGAACTTCGAGGAAGGACTACGACACCGCCGGCCAGCCCGGTCTTTTGCGGAGAAGCTTTCATGACCGATATAAACACCTGCTCCCACACCACATGGTTCCATCGATCACTTACTTCCCACAGCCCTGGTAGCTGTGCTCGATCTCTTCGAACAGCCGCGTGGCTCCGTCTCCCGTAAGCGTGCTGATCACGTGGCTTTGTCCCTTCTCCACAGTTAAGCGAACGATCATACCCTTGGCGCGGAATAACGATGCCTGCTGTTCCATCTCTTCCCGCCACCCGGAGTCCAGTTGACCTACATGCATGTTGATACACAACCCGGCTAACGCCTTCAGACGCGCCGGATCGGGATTCGGAAGGTAGCCGGGAAAGCCTGTCACGGACAAGAAGTACGTAGGATAAGCTGCCGCCAGGAAAAAGGCGCTGCGTCCGCCATTCGACATTCCTGCTACATGAAACTTACGATCCTTGATCTTGTAATCTCTCAGAAGTTGGTCCAGAAAAGCCGGAAAAACGCGGCCGCCGCCCTCGAAGAATAGCTCGCCCCGGGGCGCCGCCGGAATCACTACAATGTATCCGCGCCTCTGAGCCTCACCGGCCCAGTTTTGCGTAAGCGTTACCATCACCATCTGCATGTCTTGGGCGCCCGGAGGGAACGCCAGCACCCCAGGGTAGGCCCGGTCTGCATCGTAGTCTTTGGGAAGAATCACTTTGTAATGCAGAGGCAGGTCGTTAATGATAGTAGTTTGATCAACGACCCTCGCAGGCATGCCGGTGGCTAGTAGTAGCGTTCCCAGGGTCGCAAGAGTACACCGATGAGCCATGGTCGATTGTACTCTGGCGGTGTGGCAGTTACCGCCCGCACCTGTCATTGGGCACTGCCGTGAAGAATCGTGGCCCTCGTGCCGCGATCTCATGAGCTGCCATCTCAGGCTACACCACTGCGACCTGCGGTAGAATCACCGCTAACGGAAACGAGCATGCGATTTACTACCCTAGTGACCACTCTCTCGGCCCTCCTGATGGCCGGCTCAGCCGGCGCTCAGCAAGCCGAAAAAGCACCCGCGCCCCCGCCACTCATCGGCTGCGGCGTGCACGGCGAGATTGAAGTGATTTGCGGCACGCGCCAACCCGAGGACCTCGAACTCGCGCCTGGCGGCAAGTATCTCATCGCCACCCAATTCGTTAATGCCGGCCGTGGTAGTTCTGGTGGCGGCGGCATGGCGCTCTTCGACCTTCAGAAGAAGACTTTCAGCAAAATGGCACAGAGCGCCGAACCCGATCCGTCCTGGGGCGATCCCGCCTGTCCCGGTCCTATCGGCGACTCCCTCGTCTCGCACGGCTCGTCGCTCGCGAAACGAAAGAACGGGGTTTGGGAACTCTATGTGGTAAACCATGGTGGCCGACAGTCCATTGAGATGTTCGAATTGAAGCCTGCGTCGGGAAGCTGGACTCTCGTGTGGCACGGCTGCGTCGTAGGAGCCCACGACTACAACGATCTCGCCATCCTTCCGGACGATGGCTTCGTCGGTACATATCCGACCGGTCTAACCACACCCGGAAACAATGGCGCCGCATTCGCGGGCGGCGTCACCGGTTACGTGGCTCGATGGACTCCGGGGAAAGGCGAGTCCGAACTCATGGGTACGCGCGTGGCATATCCTAACGGCGTCGTCGCAAGCTCGGATGGCCGCTATATCTATCTCAACGTGTTCGCCGCGCGCGAGGTTCGCAAATTCGAACTCAACGGCAACAATACGAAACAGGTGGGCTCCGTGAAGGTCGACTTCATGCCCGATAACCTTACCTGGACCAAAGAACGGCGCCTCTTAGTCGCCGGTGTGAAGGGCGCGCGCGGTGATTGCCCGGAAGGCAGCGGCCGGCCATGCATTCAGGGCTTTGGCGTCGCTGAGATTGATCCCGCCGCCATGCACGCCCGCACGATTTTCGATTCCGCCACTACGGACCCGCTCATATCCGGCGTGTCGGTGGCGTTGGAAGCGGGAAACGCTATTTACCTCGGAGCCTTCCAAGGCGATCGCATCGTAAAGATCCCGTATCCGAAGAAATAGGGTCGCGTGCGCCCAGGGAGCGACGATACACTACGGCTTCTCAGTGTAGGCCCGCTCGACGAAATCGCTTAGCCGATCGAGATTCGGCCAGTCCGGATACTTCTGTTTAAGCTCCGTGGCCACCTGCTTGCCCGCGTCTTCCGGCTTAATACCTTGCCGCTTGAGCGCAAGCGCGCGCGTATGTGCGTCGTTGATAAAGGTGCGCTCCGCCGTTATCAGTGAGGCATCGCCCACGGGACTGTGGTCCGGAAGCACGTGCCGTACATTCAGGCGCGCTATCTGGTCCAGGACCGCGAGCCAGCTTGCCGGCGTGCCGCCGTCGCGGAATATCGCAGGCACAGTTTTGTTCTGCACTACGTCGCCGGAAATCAGCGTCTGATCCGGCTCGACCAGAGTTAGCTCATCGCCCTTTGTGTGGGCCTCGCCGAACCACAACAGCCGCGCCGTCACGCCGCCCAGATCAACCGTTGCCTCCTTGTCGAAGACAATGTCCGGCCGGCGCAGCACGACTCCCGCCAGCAGCTCTTTGTTCTGCGCGGATCGGTCGCGGAAAAAATCCAGCATCTCTACGCCGTGCTGCTGCATCTCCTGTTCCTGAACGGCATTGCGAATGAGAATAGCCGTTGCCGGGAAACCTGGCTCACCCGCCGCATGCTCCGGATGAAAATGCGTGGTCGTGAGGTAAAGGCGCGTGTTCTTCGAAAGGCCGGCGGCTACCTTCGCGGCGGTGGCCCCGTTGCGTGGACCGAGCCCCGTATCGACCACCAGCGTGGCCCGGCTGCCGACAACTATGCCGATATTAGGAAAACCCATAATTGCCCACACGTGCTCAGAGACTTTGACTGTGTTTTCGTTGACTAGCGGCTGCGCAAATGCGGCTGCGGAAAACATCAGCCCGCAAACCAGCAGCGCGAGAGCGGTGACTTGAGACTTGGCGGGTCGTGGCATGGTTCCCAGAATATCAGGGCCGGCCAATGCCAATACAAGAAGCGCGGGTCCCGACGGAAACCGATCGCGCCCACTCGACTATAATGGATGCCGATTCGAGCGGCGGCCGTCCCCAGGTCGCCAGTTACGAATGGGCGGGAGAGGTGGCAACACAATGAACGCGATCCTCAAGACTGTCGCGCTGCTGGTTCTCTTCGGACTAGGAGGCCTCGCGCAGGAGTCGCCAGTGGCCAATGTCACCGGCGGAAAGATTCAAGGCATCGCGCTCAAGGGCGGCGGCGTCTTCAAAGGTATCCCGTTTGCGGCCCCTCCTGTTGGCGATTTAAGATGGCGCGAACCGATGCCGGTAAAGCCATGGCCAGGCGTCCGCGACGCTACCCAATTTAGCGCGCGATGCATGCAGAACGGCAGCGGCGTTAGCGAAGACTGCCTGTATCTGAATGTATGGGCGCCGGAATGGCCCTCGAAGTCGCGGAAGCCTGTCCTGTTGTGGATCCACGGCGGCGGCAATTTCGCGGGGTCGTCCTCAGAAGCCATTTTCGACGGCGAAAGCCTGGCCCGGCGCGGCGTACTGCTGGTCAGCGCCAACTATCGCCTGGGCGTTTTCGGCTTCTTTGCGCACCCCGAATTGACAGCCGAATCCAAACACCATGCTTCCGGCAACTACGGATTGATGGACCAGGTTGCCGCGCTCCGATGGGTCCGCGACAACATCGCGAATTTCGGGGGCGACCCGCGGAACGTCACCATTTTCGGGGAATCGGCCGGTTCGCTCGATATCAATGTCCTGATGACATCGCCCCTGGCCAAAGGTCTGTTCGCGCGGCTCATTGGAGAAAGCGGTCCCGTGGTAGCGCCGCCGCCGCTTGCTGAAGGAGAAAAGAAAGGCCTGCGCGCAGCCGCGGATTTGCACGCCGGCTCTCTAAAGGAACTGCGTGAGATCCCGGCGGAGAACCTTCAGAAGGCGACTGGCCAGGGCCTGTCGTTTCTGGGACCGCTTCTCGGAGTGGTGGTCGATGGCTGGGTTTTGCCCAAACCTCCTTACCAGATTTTCCAAACCGGCCAAGAGCATCGCATCGACCTGCTGCTTGGAAGTAACGCGCGGGAACTCTCGGGCCCCTTCTTCCCAGTCGCTGGACTTAGTGAGGGAATCGCCGCTGAGTACGGGCCGCTCGCGTCACGCGCCCTCGAAGTGTACGGCGTGAAAAGTGGCGAGGAACCGAAGTCCGATCCCGTGTTCGGCAGCCCGATGGCGCAATGGGCAACCGATTCGCAGTTTCGTTGCGGCACTGTAGCCCAGCTGATCTGGCATTCGCGCGCCGGTAGTACGTCTTACCAATTTCAGTTCTCGCGCGTGCCCCCGGGCAGGGAGGCGGCCGGAGCCGCCCACGGAAGCGAACTCCCCTACGTGTTCGGCACTCTGCCTATCGCCGGCCGAGCGGCCAATGCTCCCGGATACGACTCTACCGACGCAACTGTCTCCGATCAGATGGGGCAGTACTGGACGAATTTTGCGAAGAGCGGCAATCCCAATGGCGGATCCCTGCCGCAGTGGCCTAGGTTTGACGCCGCGTCCCGCGCTTACATGGACTTCACGGCCAACGGTCCCGTGCCGCGTGAAGGCCTGCGCCGCGAAGCTTGCGATTTATTTATCGAGAATATAGGGCGCAAGTAACCATCAGCGGCGTCCATCAGCGCGATTTGAGGCAAGCGCCTGTACGGCCAAGTCAAGGAATAACACTGATCGTGACGCGCCGGTGGGAAGCGTCTGTTTTGCCGTCTCCCGCTTCCGGTTCCGGCTTCCAATCGGCACTAACACCGGTAACGCCCAATCCTCGTAATAGGGTCGCGATATCCTGCGCTCTCTTTTCCGCAAGTCCTGCCTTTTCGACCAGGCGCTCTCCGTTTGAAAGCACTGTCGTCGCGCGATATCCATTAACCTTCACGGCCGACGCCTCTACCTTCCTCGCATAC
>JAFAWA010000029.1 GCA_019242155.1 Terriglobia bacterium
GAAATCTACATTGGCCTCGGCGACAAAGACCTGGCGTTTCACTGGCTGCACAGGGCCATCGGCCAGAAAGACCTCGCGGTTTTCCTGAAG
The DNA here is from genome assembly GCA_019242155.1 of Terriglobia bacterium. GTDB lineage: Bacteria > Acidobacteriota > Terriglobia > Bryobacterales > Bryobacteraceae > PSRJ01. The sequence goes on from JAFAWA010000029.1 coordinate 91, forward strand.
GCCGACCCCTTATAGGATCCCTTGCGCTCCGATCCCCGCTTCCCGGCATTGTTGCAGCGCATGAACCTGGCGTAGGATGTGAGGTTATGGAATCGAAGCAATCACGTCGAGCCTTCATCGCAGGCGCAGGCGCGGCGGCTTGGGCCGCGAAGCCCATTTTGGGCGCTGATCCAGACCTGACCGCTCTTACGCTCCGCCAGGCCTCCCAGATGCTGCGCGCCAAGGCAACTTCGCCCGTCGAGCTTACTCAGGCTTGCCTGCTGCGCATTGAGCGCTACAATCCCGCCGTGAATGCCTTCATCACCGTCGCCGGCGATTCGGCGCTCGCCGCCGCGCGGGAAAGGGAAACCGAAGCAATGAAGGGCAAGTGGCGCGGCCCGCTGCACGGCATTCCGATCGCACTCAAAGACAACATTGATACCGCGGGCATCCGCACCACCGGCGCGAGCGAGCTGTTCAAGGACCGCGTTCCGGCGGAAGATGCTCCCGCGGCCGAGCGTCTGAAAGAGGCGGGCGCAATCCTCCTAGGCAAACTGAATATGCACGAGTTTGCCTATGGCGCCACCTCCGCGGTCAGCTACTTCGGACCCGTTCACAACCCCTGGGATCTCGACCGCGTTTCGGGAGGATCTTCCGGCGGATCTGCGGCGGCCATCGCCACCGCATTGTGCTTCGGTACGCTCGGGACCGATACCGGCGGCTCTATACGCATCCCCAGCTCTCATTGCGGCGTCGTTGGCCTGATGCCCTCCTACGGGCGTGTCAGCAACCGCGGCGTCATTCCCATGGCGTGGACCCTCGACCATGTCGGTCCCATCTGCAAAACGGTCGAGGATGCAGCCCTGATGCTCACAGCGATCGCGGGCTACGACGAACTCGACCCGACCACCATCGACGCTCCGGTCCCAGATTACACAAGCGCGTTCAAAATGCGCGTCTCGAAGCTGCGCATCGGCCTGCCCCGCGCGGCCTTCTTCGAGAACCTCGATCCGGAATATGCGAAAGCAGTGGAGAGCGCGATTGAGGTTCTGCGCAAAATGACCGCGGCCACTCAGGATGTCCAGTTGCCGCCCGCAGTGGCCGCACCCCTCATCTGGGGACCGGAGACCTACGCGTATCACGCGAAGTGGCTTACAGAATCGCCCGAGAAGTATCAAGCCGCCACTCGCGCGCAGATGATCCGCTCGAACGAGGTGAAGCCCGACGTGTACGCCTCGGCTCGGCGGCAGGTCGATTTGGCGCGCCGCGAGATCAGGCGCGTGTTTGAGCGTGTGGACGTGCTGGTAACCCCGACCATGAAGGTTCCACCCGCCGCGATCGCGGCCAGTCTGAACGCACCCGCGCCGAATGCGTCAGCCGCTCCGGCTGCGCCGGCCCCCGGAAACGGCGGCAATCCTTGGGCATTCGACGTCTACGGGCTCCCCGCCATCACTCTTCCCTGCGGCTTCACGAGCGCCGGTTTGCCTATCGGGCTCGAGATCAGTGCCGCGCCGTTTTCGGAAAAGACCATGCTCGCCGTGGCTCACGCCTACGAGGAGGCGACGGATTGGCACACTAGGCGTCCGAGCGTCCGAGGTGTCGCATAAACGCGGCGCGGGATCAGATTCTGTGGGAAGCTACGCCCCGGCCGGCCAGGTAATAGTGCACCGCAGGCGTTACGATCAGCGAAAGCAGCATCGATGCCAGGATGCCGCCGATTACCGCGATGGCCAGTGGTTGGAGCATCTGTGATCCCGCGCCTAGCGCGAGCGCGAGAGGAATCATACCCGCGACCGTTGCGAGCGCAGTCATCATGATGGGACGCAGGCGGCGTTCCCCCGCGCGAATCATGCTCTCCTGTGGCGAGTAGCCTTCGGCGCGGAACTTCTCGTCCGCATCCAGCAGCAAAATTCCATTTTTGGCGACGATACCGATCACCATGATCAGTCCCATAAAGGAGGACAGATTGAATGTGGTTCCCGTTATCAAAAGCGCCAGGAAAACACCGCAGGTGGAAAGCAGCGAGGAGGACACCACCGCAATGGGAGCGGCGAAACCGCCGAACTCGAACAACAGCACAGTGAATACAAGGAGAACGGCAAGCAGGAGAACGAAGACCAGGTCCCGGAACGAGTTCTGCTGCTCTTCATATTGGCCGCCGTATTGGACGCGAATGGAAGACGGCAGATGAACATCCGCAACCGCCTTTTGCACGCGCCGTATGCCTTCACCCAAATTGGTCCCCTCGAGCCGGCCCGTCACGGTCACATCTCGTTGCAGATTCTCGCGCCGAATCTCATTTTGTCCCGGAATGTCCGTGATGGTGGCAAGTGAGCCGATATTGGCTGTGCGCCCAGTCGAACTCACGAGCGGTGTGCTGCGAATGGCATCCATGGTGGCGCGCGTCGACTCGGGGAATCGAACCCGAATGGTGTACGCGCGGTCGTTCACTACCACGGGAGTCGGCGCCGGTTCACCCTGCAGAATCGCGCTCGCATCCAGTTCCACTTCCTGGGGAGTGAAGCCTGCCCGCGCCGTCATCGCCGCATCCGTTTGGAAAACAGTGGCCGGACCGCTGATCGTATTCTCGATGCCGTTCAACACATCCACTACCCCAGGCACCTTCTTAATGGCATCGCCCACGCGCGGCGCCCACTCGTTCAGAACCTTCGGGTCCGGGTGGAACAGCTTGATGGCGATCGGCTCAGGCGCGCTCGTCAGGTCGCCGATCATGTCCTGGAGAAGCTGAACCAGCTCGATATCCAAAACGGGCTCCTGCTTTTTGACGCGGGCGCGGACGTCGGCCATGACTTCGGCGGCCCCACGCTCGCGGTTTCGTTTCAGCTTCACCGAAATATCGCCCGTGTTGGCTTCAGTTACCGCTGCCAGGCCAAGCTGCAGACCTGTTCGGCGGGATGTGCTCTCCACTTCCGGAATCGAGCGGAGGATCTGTTCCACGTGTGTGATCACGCGGTTCGTGGCCTCGAGTGAGGAGCCGGCGGGCATAATGTAGTCGATGATGAAACCGCCTTCGTCCATCTCCGGCAACAGATCCGTGCCGAGCGCGCGATAGCACAGGTACGAACCGGCTACCAGGGCGGCTGCGAACAAAGTGAGCGCCAGCGGGTACCGGAGAGTGAACCGGAGAACGCGCTCGTAAACTCGCGTCACACGGCCCGCGCCGCCCGGCAACTCATGATTTCTTTGCCGCGCACCTCGGCTTCGGATCAGGTAATGGCTCAAAGTGGGCGTCCAGGTAAGCGCCAGGGCGAGCGAAGTAAGCAACGCGGTACC
>JAFAWA010000344.1 GCA_019242155.1 Terriglobia bacterium
GCCCGCGTTGAAGATGGTCGAGCTCGGTACGTTGAAGTTCGGGTGATTGAAGATGTTGAACAGCTCCGCGCGGAACTGAAGGCTCACGCGTTCATTGATCTTCGTGTTCTTCATCACGCCGAGATCGGTCTCGACGAAGCCCGGTCCAATTAGGTTATTTCTGCCCAGGTTGCCGATGGTCCCGTAGGGCGAAGGGGAGAAGCAGGCGGGGTTATACCATTGATTGACGTTCTGGTTAGCGTAGACATCGCAGCCGGCGATCACGTTCGGCCGTTCACTGTCGAAGTTGTTGCCTAGAACCGCCTGATCGCCTTCGTTGATAGAGAACGGAACGCCGCTGTGCCATGACTGAATGCCCGTGATCTGCCAGCCTTCCTTCAGCCGGTTGCCCCTGAACGGAAGGACATAGACGGCGTTCCCGGCAATTACGTGGCGCAGGTCGTAACTGCAGTTCCCAACGTCGGCATTGAAATTGTAGGGGTTGGTAATGGCCGAGGTGCCGTTGTTGCCGCCCAAGCCGCCGTAGGTGTATGCGCTGTCGATGCAGTGCGACCACGTATAGGCGAACTGAAACACCAGGCTCGAGGACATGCGGTGTTGCAGGCTGAGCAGCATCGCATTGTAGTGGGAGTGACTGGTGGTGTCGGTCATGTCCAGTGCGCCGAAGGCCGGGTATGGCCGGGCATTTTGGTCCAACTGGCCGGGAACCGTGGGGTCCGGATGGACGAACGTATACACGCCGTTCTGAATGGTGGGGATCGGCGCATTGAAATCATGGAATGCCAGGAGGTGAACTCCCTGCGTGCCCGTGTAGCCTACCGAAAGCAGCGTGTTTTTGGGCAGTTCGCGCTGGAGCGTGAGAGTGTATTCGATGGTGTACGGAGTGGTGTGGATCCCGTAGTAGGTTCCGTTGGTCAGACTGAGCAACGGCGTGCCTCCGCCTACAAATGGAGTCGGCCAGTTCGGGTCGGGCGCTCCGAAGAAGAACTGATTCTCCGTCAAGTAAGGCTGTTGTGTGAGGTAAGCGGACGAGAAGGTGTAGGTCTGGTAAACGTCGTGAAAGATGCCGAAGCCCGCGCGCAGCGAGGTCTTGTGGTCCCCGGCGATGTCCCAGGCAAGACCGATACGGGGATCGAAATTGTGAACCGACGGGTTACTGACATAAGCGTTCGGCACATTCTGGAACGACGTTCCGAAGGGCGGACCGACCACATTGTAGAGGTTATTGTGGATCTCGATCGGATTGGATTCGAAGCGGTAGCGCAATCCGAAGTTTAGTGTGAGCCGGTTATTTACTTTCCAGTCGTCCTGAATATAAGGCTCGATGTTGATGAGACGTTCGGCGCGGTAGGTGTTGGTTCCACCATTCGGGGCTCCCGTGAATGAGTAGGGAGTGCCGGAAAGGAAATCCTGTAAACTGCGGAAGCTGTAAAAGCCGTTCCAGTAAGTGTAGGCGTAGGGGTTGAGTTGCTCGCGCCGGAAGCTGCCGCCAAAGCTGATGGTGTGCGAGCCTTTAATCCAGGTCACGTCGTCCGCTTCGGTGAATTTATTCTGCAGGTAGCGGAACGGGTTGATGAACGACGCGCCTAGCGGGGCGATGCCGTTGGGTAAAGAGACGTAAACATCTTCGCGGGCGGGGTTGAATATCTGGAGCGCGGCGTGTTCGGTAGATTGCGTCTCCGAAGTGATCGGCCGCGAGAAAGAGGATCGGAACTGGTTGACGACGTCGGGAGAAAAGATGTGCCGCTCGCCGATCGTCAAAAAGTTATTATGCGTCAGGTCGTCAGTAGGCCAAAGGCCAAGCCCCGTATAGTTGAGGCGGGTTCCGTAGTCGATCTCCCAGCGGCCGTAAAGGGCGTCCTTGGTCGAGATGTTGTAGTCGATGCGAATGATGCCGAAGTCTTCTGGTGAGGTCTGCGCGCCGACAAAGTTGTAGACGCCCACGTTGGGATTGCCGGGCAGAGAGGCTTGCGGGAGCGGATAAAGCGCCAGCATGGCCGCGGAGGCCGGATTCACGGGGTACTGCACGCCGCTGATGAAGCCCTGATGATAGGCCGCGCTCGGCACAAAGTTTCTGTAGGTGGTGTCGAGCACCTGGCGGATCCCTTCGTAATTGGCGAAGAAGAATAGTTTGTCCTTCTTGATGGGGCCGCCGAGACTCCCGCCGAACTGATTGCGGCGGAAGGGAGGCGGCGAGCCGGCATCAAAGAAGCCGCGCGCATCGAGGTCGCTATTGCGGAAGAACTCATAAGCCGAGCCGTGGAGGCTGTTGGTGCCGGACCTGGTGACCGCGTTGATAGCGCCGCCGTTGCCGCCGTACTGAGCGCCGTAAGTGCCGGTAAGGGTCTGGAATTCGGCGATGGAGTCGATACCGAGCGAAGTGCCCGTCACGTCTCCGCCGGCGTTGCGCTGCCACCAGTTCAGCATGTCTTCACCGTCGAGCAGGTTGGCGTAGCCTTCGGGCCGCGTGCCCGCGATGGAGAAGGCGTTTGCCACCGAGGTCAAGGCACTGCTGCCGCCGCCGGGATACGTCGCGACACCGGGCGCGAGCAGAATGAGCTGTTCGAAATCGCGGCCGTTCAAAGGCAGTTCGCGCACCTGCGTCTGGTTAACCAGATTTGAAACCGCCGAATTGGTGGTCTCCACCTGGGAGACGGTGGCTTCGACGTTAACGGTCTCGCTCGCCTGGCCGATCGCTAATTGGAAATCGATCACGGGAGCGCTGCCGACGGTGAGTGTCACTCCGGTGCGAACCGCGGTTTGGAAGCCCATCTTCATCGCGGTTACGTCATAAGTGCCGATTCGCAGGTCGGGCACGACGTAGCGGCCTTGCGCATCTGTGTTCACACTCTGGGTCTCGGAGGTTCCGGTGTTTTTGATGGTTACGGGGGCCTCGGGGATGGAGGCTCCGGTGCTGTCCGTCACGCGGCCTGAAATGGAGGCGGTCGCCGCCTGTCCAAACAACGAATTAGCCGAAGAGAACGATAGCAGGGCATAGAGAAGCCCCGCTGAAAGGGCTTGGCCAAGCGCGAAACGTCTCATGAAATCAAACCTCCCAAAATACTTGAATGACCCAAAGCTAAGTTTGCTAGGAATGTATCACCTCGCGCAGAACGCTGTCCATGCCTGCACGATGATAGTCACTATCAAGGCGGTTGATAGTGGCGAATCGAGAGAGGTTGTTAACGTTCGGACGATTGCCCGCGCCGCCTTTCATCAGCTCAGAGAACCTGACAGGAAGACCCTAGTTGATTACAGATGGCGGTAACCAAACCGTCGACCGTGTAGACAGCGGCTTCGGCTGTAACGGTAATTCCGAGTTTACGGGCGGTATCGGAAGTGACCGGGCCGATGGATGCGACACTCACGCCTTCGAGCGGGGCGGCGCCTATGGTGCTGACGAGGTTCTGCACGGTGGAGGAGCTCGTGAAGGTGATGCAGTCGGGCTTGTCCGGAGGGGTGAACAGCTCACGAGCTTGCGCGGCGAGTTCTTCGGGAACTACGGTCCGGTAGACTTCGACGACATCCACCAGCGCGCCGCGGCGCGCCAATTCTACAGGAACCAGATCTCTGGCGACGGCGGCGCGGGGGAGGAGCACGCGTTTGCCGGCGAGGTCGTGAGCCGCCAGGGCATCGACCAGTCCTTCGGCGACGTACTCTTTGCCCATCACGTCGACTTTGAGGTGGAGTGCTTCGATGGCCGCGCGCGTTGCGGGGCCGATAGCGCAGATGCGGGCTCGAAGCGCGCGGAGGTCCGCTGCGGAGCGGTCGAGGCGCTCCATGAAGAAGCGGACGCCGTTGGCGCTGGTGAAGATCAACCAGTCGTAACAGGCGAGGGAGTCGATGGCGCGATCGAGCGGAGCGTAGTCGGCGGCGGGACGGATTTCGATAGTAGGGAGTTCGATCACGCCGGCGCCGAGCGCGCGGAGCCTGGCAGAGAGCGTCTCCGCTTGACCCCTGGCGCGAGTCACTACGATGCGGCGGCCGAACAGCGGCAGGCGCTCGTACCAGTCGAGCTTCTCGCGCAGCCGAACAACCTCGCCGACGAGGATGGTGGCCGGGGGCTTCAGTGCCCGGCTTTCGAGAAGGCCGGGAAGGCTAGCGAGCGTGCCGGAGACGGTCTCCTGATCGGCGCGAGTGGCCCAGCGAACCGCGAGCGCGGGCGTGTCCGCGGGGCGTCCGGCCGCGATCAGGCGGCGCGCGATTTCGCTGAACGTGGTGAGACCCATGAAGATGACGAGCGTTTCGGAAAGGCCGACCTTCGTCCAATCAATGGCGTCGACGGCGTGGCCGGTGACGAAGGTGACTACGGACGTGTGCTCCCTGTGCGTGAGCGGTACGCCGGCATAGGCGGCGATGCCGAGCGGCGTGGTGACCCCGGGAACGGCTTCGAATTCGATGCCGGCATCGGCGAGGGCTTCAGCCTCCTCGCCGCCGCGTCCGAAGATGAATGGATCGCCGCCCTTAAGCCGTACGACGCGCCAGCCGCGGCGCGCGCGATCGATCAGCATGGCGCAGATCTCTTCTTGGGAAAAGGCGCGGATCGACTTCTTTTTACCGACGTAGAGGCGCTCGGCGGAGGGAGGCGCCAGATCCACGAGGGCGTCACTTGCGAGGTGATCGAACAGGACGGAATCGGCCTGTTCGAGGATGCGGCGGCCCTTCCAGGTAATCAGTTCGGGATCTCCGGGACCAGCGCCCACCAGGTAGACCTTACCCGGCATAGACCGAATCGAGAATCCGGCGTGCGCCGCGGCCGAGAAGTTCCGCTCCGAGAGAACGGCCGAGCGAGGCTGCGTCGGATATGGAACCTTCGGATTGGGCTCGCACGATTTCGGAGCCATCCGGGGCGGCGACCAGAGCGGACAAGCGCAGACGGCTATTCTCAACGATGGCGTGCGCGCCGATGGGTACCTGGCAGCCGCCTCCGAGCGCGCCCAACAGACTGCGTTCGGCCAAGACGGCGGCGCGCGTCGACGAATGGTCGAGCGCGGCGCAGGCGTCTTTACCGGGACCGCTCTCGAGGCTTTCGAGGGCGAGAGCGCCTTGCCCTACGGCGGGACACATGACCTCGGGGGAGAGCATCTCGGCGATGCGCTTAGTCCAGCCGAGGCGTTTGAGGCCCGCGGCAGCGAGAACGATGGCGTCGTATTGGCCGTCATCGAGCTTCCGCAGACGTGTGTCGAGATTGCCGCGCACGGACTCGACATTCAGATCGGGCCGGAGGTGGCGGAGTTGGGCGGCGCGGCGGAGCGAACTGGTTCCTACGGTTGCGCCTTCGGGAAGTTCATCAAGACGGCGGCCGACCATGGCGTCACGCGCGTCCTCGCGTTCAGGCACGCCGGCGAGCACGAGACCCGGAGGCAAATCGGTGGGTAGATCTTTGAGGCTGTGGACGGCAAGGTCGGCGCTGCCGTCGAGCAGCGCTTCTTCGATTTCTTTGGTGAACAGGCCCTTGGTACCGACGCTCGCTAGCGGCACGCCGGTGATTTTGTCACCGGTGGTTTTGATGACCCGGATGCGGGAGAGAAGCCCGGCGGCGGAAAGACGCTGCTCGATCGAATGTGCCTGCCAGAGCGCGAGCTCGGAGCCGCGGGATGCAATTACGAGCATCGGTTAATCCTGCAGATGGAAGACCCGCTTGACGACGGAGACGAAGTGCGCGCC
>JAFAWA010000400.1 GCA_019242155.1 Terriglobia bacterium
TTAACATTTACAGGCCGTAAGTCGCTTGACACCCGCCGAACCGGAAATATAGAATCGAACCACTTAATTTGCAGGTCTGAGGATCTTAGGGGAAAGATAAATGCCTTGGAAGAGTTACTTCGCGCGTGTAGATTCGTCTTTGCGTCTCGTGGGATTACTTGCCGCTTTGACGCCGCTGACATTCGGCCAAGGGGCTAACGGGACCATCACCGGCACGATTGCCGATCCAGCAGGACTCGTAGTCCCTGGAGTGAACGTTGAAGCCAGGAACGTGGCAACCGGTGTCGTGTACACCGGAGCTTCCACCACTGCCGGTAACTACGCAATTCCCAATTTGCCGGTCGGCACTTACTCACTTACAGCCAAAGCGCAAGGGTTCAAGAGTTACACGCATGAAAACCTGGCAATTGCCGCGGCACAAGTTCTGAGGGAGGACATTCATCTGGAAGTTGGGGCGGCTACCGAGACAGTTACTGTCCAGGCCGAAGCGACGCTGCTTAAAACGGAAACCGGTGAGTTGAGTGATAACGTCACGCTCGAGCAGATGCAAGATCTTCCGATGCTAGGCGTGGGCACGGTCAACTCCGGCACGTCGGGCGTGCGCAACCCATACAACGTGCTGCAAACGCTTCCGGGCGTAACCAACTATTCCGCCGGCAATCCGTTCGAAGTGAACGGACTTGGGGGCGAGCAAGGCGGGGTGGGCGCGGGATTCACCCTGACCGAGACGATGCGCGAGGAAGGCCAGGACGCGACCTCGCGCCTGATCGGGAATTACGTATACACGCAGATGTCGCAGCCCAATGCGGACGCTATTCAGGAAATGGCGGTGCAAACCAGCACCTACGCTCCGGAGTTCGGACAGGCGGGCAGCGCGGTCCTCAATATGACGTTCAAGTCGGGCACCAATCAGTTTCATGGAACCGCCTTCGACTACTTCGTCAATGAAGACCTGAACGCCGGCAATCCGTTTTCAATCAGCCCCGTCAGCGGAACTAAGGAGCAGCCGCGAAATCGCCGCAATGATTTCGGCGGTACTTTCGGCGGCCCGGTCTGGATCCCCAAAATTTATAACGGACACGATAAGACCTTCTTCTTTTTCGCATACGAGGAGTATCTCGAAAACAATACCTACACCTTCAACGACACGGTTCCCACAGCCGCTTTTCGCAACGGCGACTTCTCGGCGATTTCGGCGAACGGCACATGCAGCCTCTGCGCTGCCTATGGAATTCCAACGACGCCGCTGGGCACGGATGCGTTAGGACGGCCCATGTATGCGAATGAGATCTACGATCCGAGTACCCGCGGGATCGCCCCAAACGGCCAGGGATATGCCAATCCGTTTCCGAACAATATGATTCCTGCCAGCCGCTTTGCCGCGAGTTCCGTGGCTATGCAAAACCTGTTCCCGCAGCCGACGGGCCCTGGTTTGATCAATAACTATGCCGGGTTCGTCCCGGGGAGTCGGTACACTGCGATACCCTCGATCAAAGTCGATCAGATCATCTCCTCAAAGGATAAGATTTCGTTTTTCTGGACGAGGATTAACACCGAGAGCCAGATCTCCGAGCCGTACGGCAACGCGGATGGTCTGCCGCCGGAGATCGGCGGCTATCGCGGTACCTTCATCCCCAACTGGACGACACGGTTGAACTACGACCGCACCCTTACGCCCACCTTGCTGCTGCACCTGGGCGCCGGCTACTATCACACCAGCTTCAGCGACCGCGCGCCGTTCCTGAATTTCCAGCCTTCCCAGTTCGATTTGACCGGCTTTGTGCAGCCGCGCCAATTTCCAAGCGTCACGGGGATGTGTGTTCCGCCTCCGGGCCTATTTCCCCCGCCGGGATGCAGCGGCTACGGCGGCATGCAGAATATCGGAACCTCCGGCCAGATTCAGACTCAGAACTACGAGGAGAAGCCGACCTTCAACGCCAATGTGACTTGGATTCACGGCAATCATACATTCAAAGCGGGCGCCGAGTTGTACCTGGAGCAGAACTTCACCGGCAATTTCGCG
>JAFAWA010000403.1 GCA_019242155.1 Terriglobia bacterium
ACGCGGTTAAGCGCGAGGAGGACCGCGTTTGCTGTTCGCGTCGGTTTTTGGCGTAGATCCTGGCGCTTCGGGGTTGGGGGTTGCGGTGCGTGTCTTCAGTTCCGCCAAACCCGAACTGACACGCAAGTTCAGCATTCCGGAGCCTGCCCGGACAACCGGGCCGCTCTGCGGGTAGTGGGGACACAGCGTAGTTTGTAGGACCGGCCCGGATGTGTTCCCGGCCTGCGATGATATCGCGCAGTGGTGGGTCCCGGCGCGGCGGCAGCATGCCGGTAAACTGTTCTGGCTCTCCGAGGCGAAAAGAGGACTCATCAGCGAAAGGCTGATAAGGGCGAGGAGAGCGATGGCAGAAATGCGCCGCAAGGGTCTATCTTATCTCACGCGGTGCGCCTAGCTTCTTCCAACACTACTGGTCGTGGACATCTTCCAGGTAGGTGTATCCGTGCAGGCCCTCTTCGTAGAACTTGAGCAGCGAACCGCTCTCTTCATAGGTGAGCCGCGATTCCCGCAGCGAGGCCTCTACGTCGCGCCGCAGTTTGCTGACCAGGGAGTCGGATGAGAACTGCACGTAGTTCAGCACCTCGCGAACAGTGTCGCCCTTGATCACAGAATCCAGAATGACTTCACCATTGGCGCCCAGGCGGACATGGACTGCATTGGTATCACCGAAGAGATTGTGAAGGTCGCCGAGGATCTCCTGGTAGGCGCCCACCAGAAAAGCGCCGAGGTAGTAATCGCCTCCCTGGAACGGATGCAAGGCAAGGGTACGCTTCACGTCCCGGCGGTCGATGAACGCATCCACCTTACCATCCGAATCGCAGGTGATGTCGCCTAAAACGGCATGCCTGGTGGGCTCCTCTTCCAGGCGGTGAATCGGCATTATGGGAAAGAGCTGCTTAATGGCCCAACTGTCCGGCATGCTCTGGAACAGCGAGAAATTGCAGAAATACGTATCGGAAAGCATCGCGTCAATGCCTTCCAGCTCTTCGGGAAAGTAATCGAGCTCGCGGGCCTGCTTTTGAATGCGCCGCGAAATGGCCCAGTACAGATTCTCAGCGATGCAGCGTTGTTCAAGTGAGAGATATCCCAGGCTGAATAGGTTCAGGGCCTGGTCGAGCGCCTGCTGCGCGTCGTGATAGCTCTCGAGCACATTCTTGGCGGTAAGGGAACGGTACGTTTCCTGAAGATCGATCAAGGGCTGTTCGGCATCGGGCGGCAGTTCGTTCGCCACATCAGCTTCACCCATTCCGGCCACACCCAAAATGTTAAACACCAGGGCGCTGTGATAAGCGGCAATGGCCCGCCCGCTCTCGGTAACGATGGTTGGATGGGGGACGTTTACTTCATCGCACACGTTCTGCACATGGTAGATTACGTCGTTCGCGTATTCCTGCAGTGTGTAATTGACGCTCGACTCGAAATCGGTCTGTGAACCGTCGTAGTCGATTCCCAGACCGCCGCCGACGTCTAGGTACTTTAGTCCGGCGCCGGCACGCGCGAGGTCCACGTACACGCGAACGGCCTCGTTCACAGCGCCCTTGATCTGGCGGATGTTGGTGATCTGGCTGCCCAGGTGGAAATGCAAAAGGTTGCAGCAGTCCGCCATGTCCAGGTCCTTCAGCTCTTGCAGCGCGCGCATCGCTTCCGTGGCTGAGAGACCAAACTTGGAACGATAGCCGCCGGAGGATTTCCACCGTCCCGAGCCGCGGCTCGCGAGTTTGACTCGAAGCCCGATGGAGGGCCGGACGCCCACGCGCCGGCTGTACTTCAGGATCAAGTGAAGCTCGGTATATTTCTCGACCACCGGAATGATCTGCCGGCCGAGCTTTTGGGCCAGCATCGCCATCTCGATGTACTCGTCGTCTTTGAAACCGTTGCAGATGATCGGCGTGTGGTTATCGGCCAGCGCCATCACCGCCATGAGCTCGGGCTTGGAGCCGGCTTCCAGTCCGAAGTGGAAGGGCTTTCCGAACTCGAGCACCTCCTCGACGACCTGCCGCTGCTGGTTCACCTTGATCGGATACACGCAGCAGTAGCCGCCCTGGTAATGGTGCTCGCTGATCGCGGTTTCGAAGGCGGTGTGGAGTTCACCCAAGCGGTGTTTCAGAATATCGGCGAATCGAATCAAGATCGGCAGATCGATCCCCCGCAGCACCAGCGTGTCCACGAGTTGTTTGAGGTCTATGGCGCGCGCCGGGTCCTTCTCCGGATGCACACGTACGTGTCCGTTATCGCCGACCGAGAAGTAGCCTTTCCCCCAACTCGCCACGTCATAAAACTCACTCGCCATCTCCGGCGACCACCGTTCTGCCGGCTCAATCACCATCGAAGCCCTGCGCCCGTTTCGTTCCAACTTGAGCTCCTAAATCATCAGTGTCCTTCGAAAACGACGGGCGTGGCAAGGATAAATTCCTGTACCGGTGTTGTAACTTATACGCCCTCTGGGCGGCGGCCACGCCAGCGGGCGGTCGACTACCACCGTCCCACTCTAATGGTTTCCATCCAAGCTACCGATATCTGTTCTCGGGAGGGGCGGAAATGAACGTGGATCGCCCGATTGCCAACGCGAATCGCAGGGCCGCTGCTGATAGCCAGCCGGCCGGCTTACCGAAACCGTTTTATGGGGGGATGGCCCCGCTAGCAGATGTGCTCTACGACCAGTTGGAATACCTGGTCAGGCACGGCGCAAGTGATTGCCCGGAAGGTTGCAGCGATTGCAGCCGCCTGGAGCGTGTGAAGCACTGGCTTCTCCTCCCATTCGACGGCTACGCATCGTAGTACAAAGATCATGGTAGACTCCCTCCAGTGCGCCCCTGGGCGGCATTCGAGGAGGTCTAAGGCATGTTTACGCGACCGCGGCGGCTCGGCCGCCTGCGCAGTGCGGCGGTGTTGTTGTCTATTTTGGGGGGTTCCGCCGTTTGGATTGGTTTTGCCCAAGCGCCAAAGCAAAATCCAAATTTTCAAGGAACTGTAACGCCCGTCAAAGAAAACTCCGACGGCAATATCGCCCACTTTCGGTTTGAGCCTGGATCGCGGACCAAATGGCACAGCCACGAGCGCGGCCAGATCATTCTGGTTGAAGAAGGTGTCTGCAGGTCGCAAGTAAAGGGCGGACCGGTGCTCGAGTTGCACGCCGGCGAGACTACCTACGCCCCTGCAGGCGTAGTCCACTGGCATGGAGCGGGCCCGGATCAGGGATGTGTCCAATACAACATCAGCCGTGGGGGGATCACCTGGATGGAAGAGGTTTCCGACAAAGAATTCGCCGCCCCCGCCAAAAAGTAACAACGGAAGAAGCACGTGCCGGCCGGGTCCAGCGACGGCCCCGAATTCAGGCGGTTGAGAATGGGCCGGTCACTGGCGACTAAGCCTACTTCTTGCGCGGCGCTTTGCTTTCAATGTTCGTGATGCTCATGTACCACGGGAATGACGCAGCCTTGTCCCGTAACGCCGCAGGAAGCATGCTCAAACTGCACCGTGGTGTGGAAGATGTGAAAACGCTGCGCCAGCATTCCGTTGAGCCGCTGCAGTATGGCGTCGCTCGCCGACGGGGGAACGTCCTCGATCAAAACGTGGCAACTGAGAGCGTGCGTGCTCGAGCCGAGGCTCCAGATATGTAGATCGTGCACTTCGAGTACGCCTTCAACCGCTTGCATGGATCCGATCACATCCCGCAGATTCAGCCCGCGCGGCAGTCCTTCAAGCAGAATATTCAGCGATTCATTGATAATGTCCCAAGCCGTCCAAACGATCAGCAGGCCGATCAAGATCGATAACAGCGGATCGAGCTGCACCCATCCCGTGTAAGCAATAGCCACTGCTCCCGCAATTATGGCGAGCGAACCCAGCGCGTCTCCGAGCATGTGGACAAACGCGCTCCGCACGTTGATATCTTTGCGGCTGGCCGCCCGCAGCGCCCACATGATGCCGCCATTCAACAGAAGACCTAACAAAGCGACGGCGATCATGATCCGCTCATGCACAGGCTCGGGGCGCTTTAACCGGCCTGCGCTCTCATAGAAGATCCAGGCCGCGAGTCCCGCCAGAGTCAAAGCATTCACGAACGCTGCCAGCACTCCGGCGCGCTGGTATCCGTACGTCTTGATTTCGTTCGCCGGTTTGGATTCCAGATGATTGGCAACCCACGCCAGAACAAGTGCCAGGGCGTCTGTAACGTTATGGCCCGCATCGGAAAATAGCGCGAGCGAATGGGCGCGAATCCCGGCCGCCACTTCTACGACTACGAAAATTAGCGTGGCAGCTACCGACCAACGGAGTACCCTCCCCGTCGGAGCATGGCTGTGCGCGTGGGAATGCAATCTATTTTTAGTTTACCCGCGCGATGTCTCTAGAGCGCGGCTACCCGTTGCGCAGCTGCTACCCTGATGGCCGATGGATTTTACTAATTTGTTACAGAATTCGGGAAACTCCCCGCCCGGCCTTTCAGTATCCTGCGGGAGATGACTCGCTTCCTGCCGGCGTTCTTGTTCGCCGCATTCGCCCTCGCGCAAGCGCCTCCAGGTACGGGCTATGTGGGAAGCAACGTTTGCCGAACCTGCCACTTGGACGTCGCCCTCAACTTTTTCAAAAACCCGCACTACAAGACCGTCGCTTCCGGCCACGAATCCCCCGAGCGCACCGGTTGTGAAGGGTGCCACGGCCCGGGCGGAGCCCATGTCGCCGCAGGGGGCGGCCGCGATACCATTCCCCGCGCGTTTTCCTTGCTCTCTACCAAGCAGACTTTGGAGACTTGCCTGAACTGTCACGCACGGGATCTCTCAAAAGCCAATATCCGCCGGTCGGAACATACCCTGAATGATATCGCTTGCACCAGTTGCCACTCGATCCACCGCTCGCCTACTCCGAAATTTCTCCTGGCAAAGCAGCAGAGCGAATTGTGCTACTCGTGCCACAGCGCGGTGCGGGCGCAGTTCGATATGCCTTCCCGGCACCGCGTGAATGAGGGGGTCATCCAATGTACGGATTGCCACAACCCTCACGGCGCATTCGCCGCAACGTGGCGCATGTCGCAGCGGCCGAGAATGGTCGAGCAATCTCTCGGCAACGAAGAGCCGTGCCTCAAGTGTCACGTAGATAAACGGGGCCCGTCCGCCTTTGAGCATCCCCCTGTGCGCGTGGAGGGCTGTGAAAGCTGTCATTACCCGCATGGCTCGACCAATACGCGCCTGCTGCGGCGTCCGGTGGTGTTCACGCTCTGCCTCCAGTGCCACAACGGAGCCGGCCAGTTTGGGACGCGCAACAACGGCGTGACGCAGCTATCGGCCGCCCACAACGTGCTCAATCCCCGGTATCAGCTCTGCACGACCTGCCACGTGCGTATCCACGGTTCCAACAGCGACGGCTTTTTCATGAGGTGAACGATGGCGGCTCGAATTTTCATCGCACTGGCAATCGCCGGCATCGCTTCAGCGCAGCAGGTGGTGGCGCCCACGCCGGAACCGGTGGGCCCGCCGCGCGGGGAGAACACCGGCGACTATAACATTACCGATTCCTTTGAAACCGGCTATCGTTTCGCGCTGGTGGGCGGAGACATCGGCAAATACCGCGCGGACATCAACTACGGGGACGGCATACGTCTATTGGGCAGCAGCCTCTCGGTAGACTCCAAAGACGGGCACGGCCGGTATTTCGATCAGATTCTTCTGAACACGACGGGCCTGGGCAACGACCCGTATCAATCCGCGGCCTTGCGAGTTCAGAAGAACGGTCTGTACCGCTACGACATGCTTTGGCGTTTGGACGACTTTTACAATCCGGGCCTTACGCTTTCCGCCGGCTTTCACCAGATGGACACCAGCCGCCGCTTGCAGGATCACGATTTGACGCTGTTGCCGCAATCGCACTACCGGTTCCGCCTAGGCTATAGCCGCGACACCCAAACTGGGCCCGCGCTTTCGAGCGTGCAGGAGTTCAATTCCATCGGCAGCGCGTTCCCTGTCTTCATGAGCGTCCGCCGCGAATGGAATGAATACCGGGTGGGAGCGGATGTCGATTGGGCGGGCTTCACGTTCCATTTTCTGCACCGCTCGGACTTTTACAAGGACGATTCGCCCTATAGCGGAGTTGCGCCGTTCGTTATCAATCCAGTGACCGGAGCCGCATCCAGCCTCCAACAGTTCGCCCGCGTGGAACCTATCCACGGCTCGAATCCGGGCTGGTTCGGCGATATCGTTACGAATCGCAAATATTGGGGCCTCAACGCCCGCATTACCTATAACAGCGGCCGCAACGATTTTGCGTTAAACGAATCCGGAACCGGCCTCAATTTCGGTTCCGCCTCGAATCGCCAAATTCTGGTCAGCGGCAGCGCGCAACGCCCGGTAGTCGCCGGCGATTTCAACCTGAGTCTGTACCCCGCCGAGAACCTGACCGTTGTCAACAACACCTCCGTCAACAGCACGCGCATTCAGGGCGATTCCACTTATAGCGAATTCGATAACGCCATCGGCCTCGGGGCCTCGCTGAGTTTTCGTTACCTTGGCGTTCGCACGATATCCAATCGGACGGACGTGAACTACCGCGTTGCCCCATGGATCAGCTTCTACGCCGGATACACATATTCGGATCGCCTCATTCGCACGATCGAAGGCCTTACCATAGCGGGTCCGGCGGCTAATAGTATTTACAATCGCGACAACCACCTGAATTCCGGAACCGCGGGAGTACAACTCCGCCCCATCAAACCGTTGACCATTCGGTTCAATGGCGAAATCGGGCGCGATAACCTGCCGCTCACGCCGGTCAGCGACCGCAACTACCACACGCTCGGTGGGCGCGCCGATTACCGCACGCGCACCATACATTTGTCGGCAAGTTACAGCCAGGTTTATAACGTCAACGCGCCGCTTGCGCTCTCGGCGTACAGCTCTCATTCACGCAACTACACGGCCAACGCGTCGTGGTCGCCGGTCGGCCGTCTCAGCCTCGATGCAAGTTACATAAAGCTCCATCTCGACACCGTCTCTACGTTGGCATTTTTCGCCGGCGCCACGACGCTCCAGTTTTATCAGGGCTTCTCGCAGTTATACGTTAGTAACATTCACACCGGGTCCTTGAGCGCGCACTTCAATATTTCCCGGCGAGCGGATTTGTATGTGGGCTACAGCATTACGAAAGATACCGGGGACGGCAGATCCAATGCTGTGGCAGCGGGCATTACAGATCCGGTTCCGGAGCTTTTCAGCTCCGTACAGACATTTCCGCTGAGTTACCAGGCTCCGCTCGCGCGTCTTTCGATCCGTATCACACCTAAGATTCGCTGGAACGCCGGTTGGCAGTTCTACAATTACCACGAAGACTTCGGCGTGCTTGGTTATTTGCAGAACTATCACGCGAACACAGGTTATTCGAGCATTCTTTGGTCGTTTTGAGAGCACCCCGTTATAGCATGGAGTTCTGGAGACGTGACGCATGCAACTCGGGATGATCGGTTTGGGCAGAATGGGCGCTAATATTGTGCGCCGCTTGTTGCGCAACGGGCATGAATGCGTAGTATTCGATCGAAATACCGCGGTTGTCGACGAACTGTCAGGCCAAGGCGCGACTGCCGGCACAACGCTCGAGGAGTTTGTAAGCCGCCTGACGCCGCCGCGCGCAATTTGGCTGATGGTTCCGGCCGCGGCCGTGGACAGTCTCATTGAGCAGTTGAGCCCTCTGATGCAGTCCGGCGACATCCTCATCGACGGCGGCAACTCCTACTACATCGATGACATCCGCCGCGCCCACATGCTCGCGGCTCGCGGCATTCAGTACGTAGATGTTGGAACCAGCGGGGGCGTTTGGGGTCTGGAGCGCGGGTACTGCCAGATGATCGGCGGTCCCAAGGAAGTGGTAGAACACCTCGATCCGATCTTCAAAGCGCTCGCGCCCGGCCGCGGAACGTTGCCTCGCACTCCCGGCCGCGATAAGGACGGCGGCACAGCGGAAGACGGCTACTTGCATTGCGGACTTTCGGGCGCAGGCCATTTCGTCAAAATGGTGCACAACGGCATCGAGTATGGCCTGATGGCAGCTTATGCGGAGGGGCTGAACATTCTGAATCATGCCGGCGTGGGTTCGAAGGTTCGCGAGGTGGATGCCGAGACTGCGCCGCTGCGCAATCCCGAGCACTACCAATACCAGTTCAATCTGGCGGATGTCGCGGAAGTGTGGCGGCGGGGCAGCGTCATTGCCTCCTGGCTGCTCGACCTGACCGCCAGTTCACTCTACGAAACACCCGATCTGGCCAAATTTTCTGGCCGCGTATCCGATTCCGGCGAAGGCCGATGGACCATAATGGCGGCAATCGAAGAAGGCGCTCCCGCGCCTGTGTTGTCCGCTGCTTTATACGAGCGTTTCACGTCGCGCGGCGAAAGCGATTTTGCCAATAAGCTGCTCTCTGCAATGCGCTACCAATTCGGCGGGCACTTGGAACATAAATAGCCACTACGAATCGGATTTCGTTGCGGCGCGAGCCGCCAGCTTTTCGAGGACCTCTTCCAATCGAATCTCCCGCACTCCCCGAAACGGCGCTAACCGCGCGAAAATCTCTTCGGCTGCGCGATGAAAGTCGCCCGGCATCCCCGTGGATTCGAAGGTCTCCGAAATTTCGCGCATCTCGGCCACGAAACGCCACGCTTTGGGCGCAACATGCCCGACCGATTCCACCGCGCGCGCCATCGGAGTACCCGAGCGCGCCCATTGGCGCTCCAGATCGTCAAACACCCCAAGCTCGCGCGCAGCTCCCAATACGGCGGCGCGCAGGGCCGCCATTCCCTTGGTATTCGCCGCGAACACCATCTTCAATGCGGAGGCCTTCCCGATCTCGCCTTCGAGCACCTCCACCTCAAGCGGCCCTTGGCCGAAGCAGGCCGCGGCTTCCTCCGCGTGCGGACCACACAGGTAGATCCACGTCTCGCCCCGTTGCTTGGCGGGTAAGCCAATGATCGAGCCATCTACGAAACGGATGCCCCGCTCCTCCAAGTCGCGGCCGATTCGCACGCTCCGCCGCGGCGAAACGGCATTCAGGTCCAAATAGAGCCCTCGAAACCCGAGGCTCGCCACTGCTCGCGCCATCTCGCCCGCAAACTCCGGCGGGCAGACGCTAACGAGTACTTCGCAGCCTTCGCAAATCCCGGCGATGCTCCCCGCGTCCAAAAGCCCGGCCGCCGTTGCGCGCGCTCGTGTCTGCGCGCTGCGGCCTTCCGAAGCCCAATAGACTGTATGCCCGGCATTGCGGGCCGTCACCGCTACGGCCACTCCCATGTCGCCCGGGTGAAGAATGCCGATGGTTCGCCGGTTCATCGCTTTGTCTTCCTATAATAGGGTTTCCTATGCAGATTCAAAACCTCGTCGCCATCGACACGCATGTTCACATCGAATCGAATACGGACAGTGCTGCCGACGAAGCTGCCCGCAAATACTTCCGCGAGACCGGTCCTCGCACAAGCCCGCAGGAACTAGCCGAGCATTACCGCTCGCTTAACATCGGATGCGTGGTCTTCTCAGTAGATGAGCGCCTCACCGGAAGACCTCAGGTTCCCAATGACGAGGTCCTCGCGTTGGCAGCGAAGAACCCGGATGTCATGCTGGCGTTCGCTAGCGTCGATCCCATGCGTGGCTTCGAAGCAGTCAGCGAAGTACACCGGCTGATTGCGCACGGCGCGCGCGGTTTTAAGCTTCACCCGCCGTTGCAGCAGTTCCATGCCAATGACCGCGCCGTGTATCCTTTTTACGAAGCGATCGCCGCGGCGAAACTGCCGGTCATCTTTCACACCGGCCACAGCGGCATCGGCACAGGCATGCCCGGCGGCGGAGGCGTCCGCTTAAAATACGGAAATCCGATGGACATCGACGATGTTGCGGTGGACTTCCCGGATATGCCCATCATCCTGGCCCACCCCTCGTTTCCGTGGCAGGACGAGGCCATTTCGGTTTGTCTCCACAAGCCCCAGGTCTATATCGATCTTTCCGGATGGTCCCCGAAGTATTTTCCGCCCACGCTGATTCAGTACGCCAACACGCTTCTCAAGAACAAAGTGCTCTTCGGATCGGACTACCCCTTGATCACGCCGGAGCGTTGGCTGGCCGATTTCGAAAAAATCGCGATTCGCGATGAAGTGCGGCCTCTCATTCTGAAAGAGAACGCGGCACGTCTGTTCGGCCTGAACGGCTAAGCTGCGCCCAGCCCCGTTTTGATCTCCCGAATCTGGGCCGCGTGCCGGCGCGCATGGCCGGCGATAATCAGCATGAACTCATAACCATTCAACGGACCAAACCGGGGATGCTGTAATGCATAGCTGTAGAGATCGTCGCAGTGCGATTCGGCAAACGCGATACTTCGCGTACGCACGGCGTTGAACTCCTCAATCCCGATGGTAAGGCTGGGGAACCGCCCGATGGGCCGCACCGGTTCCGGCGCCTGCGCCCGCTGGCCGCGGTCCGTCACCCGGGCGGTGAGATTCGCCTCCTTCTGTTTATCTTGCGGCGGCGCTCCGGCAAGCCCGGCATTTTCGAAGAACGAAAGAAACCGTATTTCCGCCGTAGTCACATGCTCTATGCATTCCGAAACCGACCAACGTTCCGGATCCGGCCTTATGACGGACTGCGCTTCGGAGATGCCGCCGATGGCGTCATTGAATTCCCGCCGGCTCTGCTCCAAAATCTGCACAATTTCGATTTTCGCTTCAGGTGTCATGTGGACCTCAATCCAACGCATCGGCATTGATCTCAATCATGTGGCGATCAGGATCGAGTATGTAAATCTGCGGGTATCCCGTAATCGAGTGGGGATTCAGTTTCATCCGCATCTTGCTTTGGCTGTCGCCATCTTGTGTGTATCCCTTAGAACCGAGGAACTCGACCACCCGGCGATAACTGGCCACGCGCAGCGCCAGATGTATGTCCTCGGAATTGATCCCCTTTCCGTCGCGGTAGGTGGCCTCGGCATCCGGTATATCCGCCGCAACAATCAAATGCAGTTCCTGCTTTGCGCCCAGCCGGAACCACGCGCCGCCGAACGGAAAATTCGGACGCACGATTTCGTTGAGTCCGATGATCTCACGGTAAAAACGGCGCGAAACCTCGAGATCGTGGACCGGCAAGCTGACGTGATGCAAAAGTCTGATGTCCATAGTTCGCTTTTCGGAGAGGCTAGAAATAAGAATACCGTGAGTCGGAAGGAGCAGGCCTGCGCCTTCTATTTCAAGCCCGCTAGCCATGCCTTCAGTTCCCCAGGCAAAGGCGATTCCACGGTAAGCTCCTGGCCGGTGGAGGGTTGCCGGAAACGAATCCGATGCGCATGAAGGAAGTAGCGGCCTAAAGGCGGATACCCTTCCACCTTGGCCGGTGCTCCGTACAAAGTATCGCCCGCCACTGGATGGCCCATGCTCGAAAGATGTACCCGGATCTGGTGAGTGCGGCCAGTGCCGATCCGCGCTTCGAGCAGCGTGAACGCGGGGAACCGTTCCAGCACTCGATATTCGGTCCAGGCCGCGCGGCCCCGGCTAAGCCTCGCAGTCATCCGGGTGCGGCGCACCGGATCGCGCGCGATCGGACGGTCTATGCGTCCGCCTTCGGCCCGCACGGCCCCATGCACCAGCGCGAGATAGATCTTCTCCACGTGGCGGCCCGAAAACTGCGCCGCCAGCGCGTGATGAGCCGCGTCATTTTTAGCGACCAGAATCACTCCGCTGGTGAACCGGTCCAAACGGTGGACAATCCCCGGCCGGAGCGCGCCGCCAACGCCGGACAGACTCTGATAACGATGGAGCAGCGCGTTCACCAGCGTGCCCGAATGAACGCCCGCGCCCGCATGCACCACCATCCCCGCCGGCTTGTCGATCGCCACCAGGTCATTGTCTTCGTACAGGATCGAGAGCGGAATCGGTTCGGGTACGGCGTGCAGAGGCGGCGGCGCGGCCGGTTCTACCTCGATCAGTTGTCCTTCGCGGACAACGTAAGAGGCGCGGCTCGAGCGTCCGTCTACAAGGATACGGCCTGCTTTGATCCAGTCTTGAATGCGCGAGCGGCTGAATTGCGGAAGCTTCTCATGCACCAGTTGATCCAGCCGTTTGCCGGCGTCTTCAGGTCCGGCGGCAAGGCGCATCAAAGTTCGGAACTATCTGTTTCCTGCGCTTGGTCGAGAGCTTTCTCGGATACCAGCGGCCGCCTGTCGTAAAACTGCAGCCGGCAGTAGCGGCAGTGTACGATTTTGCCGCCTATTAACCGCTCGAGTAGATCCCATGCTCCGCCCCGCATGCGATCGATGTGGTCGGGCTTTTTCAGCCGGGTCAAACGCGCAGTGCCGCAGCGGCTGCAACGCGCGAACGGACCAAACCGGTACCGGTAGGAGTGTGGGACGCACTGCTCGATGCTGCACTCCGGGCAGCTATAAATCGCCAGAAACTGGAAACGCTCGAGAAAACTGCGGTGCACCCGATGCAAACGTGCGCCACAGTTGCCGCATTTCATTCTTTCTGGCCTTGTTATACCGTAAATTGCGCACCTGATACAAGAGTTGTGACAATAGAAAGCAAACCTCTCCTATTTTTCCCGTATGCTCGACCGAATCACAGTCCATGGAGCGCGCCAGCACAATCTTAAAAATATCGACGTGGAAATCCCGCGCAACAGCCTTACGGTAATCACCGGATTGAGCGGTTCCGGGAAGTCGTCTCTAGCCTTCGACACCATCTATGCGGAAGGTCAAAGGCGATACGTCGAAACACTTTCCACCTATGCGCGCCAGTTTCTCGATCAGATGGAACGGCCCGACGTGGATTCGATCGACGGTCTCAGTCCCGCGATCTCTATTGAACAGAAAACGACCAGCCGCAGTCCCCGTTCCACAGTGGGCACGATTACCGAAATCTACGACTACCTTCGGCTGCTGTACTCTTCGATCGGCATTCCGCACTGCCCGGTGTGTGGGAACGAAATTTCGCGGCAGACTACCGAGCAGATTCTGCAGCACGTAGTTGCGCTTCGGCCGGACGACCGCATCATGGTCATGGCGCCGATCGTGCGCGGCCGCAAAGGGGAGTTCAAAAAGGATCTGGAAAAACTGTCCCGGCAGGGGTTCGTGCGCGCCCGCATCGACGGCGTGCTGCGATCGCTTGACGAAGAGATTCCTCTCGATCGCCGGAAGAACCACACCATCGAGATCGTGGTGGACCGTTTGATGGTGAAACCGGGAATCGAAAAGCGCCTGGAGGCGTCCATCGAAACGGCCACGAAGCTGGCCAACGGGCTGGTTCTTATCGTCGTGGTGAACGGCGAAGAGCGGCTGTATTCGCAAAAACTGGCATGCACAGAGTGCGGAGCCAGTATCCCTCAGCTTGAGCCGCGCTCGTTTTCTTTCAACAGCCCCTATGGCGCTTGCGAAGAGTGTCACGGCCTCGGAAATATCTGGTCGCCCGACCCCGCCAAAGTGATCGTGGATGCCTCTAAGCCGCTCTTCGACGGCGGCC
>JAFAWA010000436.1 GCA_019242155.1 Terriglobia bacterium
ATGATCCGCAGTAAGCTGTGGCGCGCGCACCGCGACAAGCCGCCGGCCATGCATGCCTGGCGGCCGCGGCGGAGCCGGTGGGGAGAGTTGGTGCAATGGGACACCAGCGAACATGACTGGCTGGAAGGGCGGGGCGAGAAACTATACTTGATCGCCATGATCGACGATGCTACCAGCCGGCTGTTTGCCCGGTTCGTGCGGCACGATTCCACCGCGGAGAACATGCGCCTGCTGTGGAGCTACCTGGAAAGGTTCGGGCGGCCACTAGCGTTCTATACGGATAAAGCCAGTCTGTTCCAAACCGCCGAGAAGCGGAAACGGGATGAACCAGGCGTAGAGAAGGACGCAGTGGAAATGCAGCCCACACAGATCGCGCGCGCTTTAAGGGAGTTGGGGATTAGCTGGATAGCGGCGCACTCTCCACCGGCTAAGGCTTACGCTTCATACTGCACCTCGTTCGAACCGCTGACGACCTCCTCGAGTTTGACACCTTGCGCCTTGCGCGGTGGATCGGGGCCGGGATGCTCATAGCCAGTCGTCTCGATCATTCAACGGATAACCGCGAAGCAGGCCATGATTCCGCCAGGTGATCACGCACTTGGGACCGATGTCCAGTAGCGCCGACATTTCTTCGAGCGTCAACAGGCCCTTTTCGCGTAGCCGATCATAGCGTGGTTTGAGCTGGTATTCACGGCGAAGGCGCGCGATAATTCGGCTGTTGAAACGTTGCCCGCAACCGGACAGCGTTCCGCGTCGATTCAGGATCTCCACGATTTGCTTATCGGTGTAGTCATCGGTCAGCCGATCGACCTCGGCGACGATCTCCGCCGGTGTTGTCCTGAGTTCCCAGGCGGTCAACGGTCTCGGCAAGTCCAGCGTTTCGTCGCGCCGCCATTGAACCGAACATGAACGGCGATGCGCTTGCCGCGCATAAGGGTTACGTCGGCCAGCAACAGACGGACCACGCGTTTCCTCTCCCGGTCCGGTGTGTTGGGATTTTTGCCAGAGCCGAGGGAAGTCACTGGCCAGAGCGGCGATTCGGGCACGCTGCTGTACATCCACTGCGGCGCGGTGTACTGTCACGTTACCGGGCAAGGCGGTCAAGTGAGCAGGGATCCCGTCACAATTCATTCATAACCGCTCTTTGCCTGTTTTATGCGAGTGCAGCGGCCCCAGTGATCTCGTTCCAAATTCGAAATCGCTTGCTTCGGAGTCGCCGGTAATCGGCAGCGGATCGCAGGTGACGTCGTAGTCGGAAGTGCGAGCCGATGATTCCGTGGACCTCGACGAAGTGTTGTGCGTGCCCGGCGGACTTGAATCGCCGCATGCGTCTCTCCCGCTCACGCGTCGGCTGATGAGAGTTGTCCGCCCGGTTGTTCAGGTACCGGTGCTGCCGGTGCGCAACACCGGGCATTACGACTCGTTTTGCGGCCGCGTAACTGCGCAGTTTATCGGTGATGATCACACGAGGTCGACGCCAACCATTGGCCCGCAATAACTTGCGAAAGAACCGCATCGCGGCAAGCTGGTCTCGCTTCGGCTGCACCAGAATATCAATTAGGACTCCGTTCTGATCCACCGCTCGCCAGAGATAATGTCTGACGCCATTGATGTTCAAGAAGACCTCATCCAAATGCCACTTGTCTCCGGTCCGGGCACGCCGTCTCCTCAGGCCCGCCGTATACAGGTGGCCGAACTTCTCGCACCAGCGCCGCACCGATTCGTAGCTGACCAGGATGCCGCGCGAGGCCATCATCTGTTCCACATCCCGAAAGCTCGCCGCAAATCGGTAGTAGAACCAAACGGCATACGAGATGATTTCCCTCGGGAAGCGATGGCCACGGTACGGGTTTTCTGACATTTCATTTCAGCTTCCCACGTGTGCGGATTGCAACGTGACAATACCCGCCGCACTAATCGGTCAGCGAAGGATGAGTCCATGCGAGCGATACTCTGCGCAGGTCCCGTTACTCACGAGGGCCGTAATGAGGTACGGTTTGTCCCACCTCCAGAGCTCCGAGATCGGGCGCCTTCCCGGAGTACCCATCGGTGACGTTTGGAAGAATCACCCCCCGGTCTACAGGCGCGGAATCCGGTTTGAGCCGAAAATCGTAATCAGCAGCTTTGTAGAGCTTCTGGACGGTTTTGACATCGTGCCCGTCGAGCTTGGGCACATTCACGAACGAATCATAATCGATCATGATGCTGTGCTGATCCTGGCCCGTTGCCTTGGAGTACTCGGCAAGAGTGGCGAATCGGCGATTTTCAAGCTTCGCGTTGTGACCGCGCGCATTGTAATCGGCCGTAGTCCCAAATGGCGGCGAGTTCCACTCAAATGCGTATGGGGCTCCCGGATTCGGCCGGAACCCATTGTAATCAGACGAAGTGTAATTAGTGAAGGTGCTGAAGCCGAAAACCACAGGCGAGCCTGGCTGTTCTCCGCCCCGCTCACCTCCACTGCCGCCGCCCCGTCCGCCTCTTCCTCCTCCTCCTCCGAACCCCGCTACGGAGTTCTGAGCCAGAATCAGATTATTGCGCCAGTGCGTGTTGGATGTGGTCCCCCCCGCGACTTCGGAAAAGATGGTGTTGTTGTAGAAAATGATCCCCGATCCTCCAGCGAGCCGCGCCGCGCCTCCGGGTGCATTGTAGGCGATGTTCCGGATCCAGTAAACCGGGCCGCCAAGCGCGGGCTGGTTACAGAATGGCTGCGAGGCGGAGTTGATCATCATATTCCGCATCACCCGAATATTATGCATACTCCCATCAATCTCGAAAGAGTTGTCGTGGAAGTTCGTCATGTAGTTGTTGTAATAGTCGATCGAAACCGGGCGGCGGTCCCAATACTCTTTCGGAGGATACTTCGGCCCATCCGTAGCTGCTGATCCATCGGGGTTACCGTAGGTTTCGACATCGATGCCGTCATGAAAATTTGCCACATAGTTGTAAGCCATTACGTGGCCGGACCCGTAAACCTTGACGGCGATGTAGGATGCCATTTTGGGAGGGAATACCTGACCTTCCACGCCGGCAAACTGCTCCCAAAAGTTCCCCGCCCACCCGATCTGGTGGTTTGGATCGTTGCGGCCAATTATGTAGTTATCGGCGATGTAGAAATCTTTCGATCCGGAGTAGTTGCTGTACACCGCCATTCCGATGTCTTCAAAACGGCAATGCTTTACAGTAAGGCCTTTAGATCCGACAATAAACTGCGTCCCAGCCCAGATGGCGATCTCTGTGTTACGGATGGTCAGGCCTTCGAAATAGTTATAGTTCGCGCCCTTTACATTAAAGAGGTTGAAAGCGCCGTTTCCATCAAAGATCACTTCACCATCGCCAGCCGCTTTGATCGCAATCGGTTTATCTGGTGTGCCGCTGGCAGTCAAATAGTAAGTTCCATCGAAAGGAACTGTGCTTATGGACAAGTCATTGGTGTATATGTATCGGTTGTACTTATAAAGGCCGGCGTGTACCAGAATGGTATCGCCGGGTTTGACTCTAGGCCGTGAAGCGGTCGCCCAGTCGGTGCCCGCACAGGTAATGTAGTAGGCGCACAGGAGCCCCTCGAACGCCGGTTGCATCTTTTGTCCTTTGAAGCCGTGCGGGTACACGTGATAAACCATGCCGTTGGCGTAAGGCTTTGGCTCCGGACGGGTTCGGACGGTAACAACTTTTCGCGCCTGCCCTTTCACCCCATCAGGGTCGGTCATCACGAATTGGGCTTCGTATTCGGTATCAGGTTCCAGATCAAGGATGCTGCCGGCAAACATGTTAGGCGAAACTACATCCATCCGGTCGCCCTGGTAAATCTCTTCGTTTTGAAGCCGAAGGAGAGGAAGCCCTTGCCGCCATTGGGATTCACCTTTTTTCCGGAAGGACACCTCGACAGCGGCATTGCGGTTATCATCGCCCTCGATCCTCCATTCGAATCCGAGATTGATTAGAGTCGGCGGATCGATGACGAACTCGCCGGCCGTAACCGCCTTTACGTCTTTGGCATTTGCTGCCTGGAGCGATCTGGGCGTAAAAAATATCAGAATCGCGACTGCCAATGCCATCGCCAACTTTTTTTCATGGTTCATACAACCCTCCTTGATTACGGCCGTTGATCATAGTTAAAAATTGTATATCACTCCTGCCCGTACGATGAACGGAGTGTCTGTAGTGGTGTAATAGCCAAAACGAGGTCCGGACGTCAAAGTGATTGCCCATGGCGCCGCGGAATTCAATGCATTCAGG
Source organism: Terriglobia bacterium (assembly GCA_019242155.1). Taxonomy (GTDB): domain Bacteria; phylum Acidobacteriota; class Terriglobia; order Bryobacterales; family Bryobacteraceae; genus PSRJ01. The sequence continues at coordinate 4,237 of JAFAWA010000436.1, forward strand.
AATTCAATATTCGGCCTAAAAGTCCCGTGCTTCTCCGTCTTAAAATCGCGCGCGAGCCGGAAGTTCAAAAGTGGACGGAGCGGACCTTCGAATGACCCATAGGCTCCGACGGGCACAGTGACAGCGCCCGCATTCGGCAGAGTATACGTCTCTGTGCGCTGCCCCAGAAGGCCATTATAAATCTGGAACGTCGAAGAGATGTCGAACCGCCAGGGCAGCTTGTAGTTGCCGGTCACGCGAGCTTGCCACACCCAAGTTGTGTTCATCGGGAACAGCAACTGATTCGGATTGGTCGCAATGGGGGATGCGGCCTGATTGCCATTGATACCGGCGGCGGGGATGATCCATTGATGGTTCCGGGTCGCGGTATAGCTGATTATGGCCGTCCATTTGCCAGATCCACCGCGTTTGGTCAGTGTTGCCTCAATGGTACTGAAGTGATCGGCATTCGCGCTACCCCGATTGACGTATTCGGTCTGAGTGAAGGCCTGGCCTTTATATGCTGCGTTCATGTCATAGATCGTGAACGAGGGCCCAGTTGTTGGGCAACTGACCGTCGCTGTCGGCAAGCACGGAGCTACAGTTGGGCCGAGATCGTGGACCGTATAAGGGATGTTCCATGCGTTGAACGGGATCTGCGTTGGAATTTGCAGCCAGGTGTTGGCGTTCTGGATATACGTGTATCCTAAGCGCGCGGCGACGCCTGGCGCAACTTCGCGCTCAAAGAACACCTGATACTCGTTCGAGTACTGCTGCTTGAGGTTGGGATTCAAAACACTGTTAGCCAACTTAGCGGTGCTGCCGTTGCTTCCGCCTAATAGCGATTGGAAATTCGGGCCATTGGGATTGAGGTCGATGGAACCAGGCACGTAGTCGCAACCTCCTGCCGCCGCAACCGTTTCCGTGCAGGTTGTGTTGGTCCACTTGTAAGTTGAGATCGTGACGCCGTTGGAATTGAATGGAGCAGCGAAGTCGTCGCCCGGAGTCCACACATACTTTCCATAACTCGCTTTCAGAACATTTTTTCCGTTGCCGATCACGTCCCACACCATCCCGATGCGCGGAGCCAGGGTATTCCACGATCCGGTACTTAGCCGCGGAAAACTCTGCGCGGCTCCGGTGTATAGGAATGGATTCCCGCTTGCCGGGGCCACCCAAGGTGGGCCGAATGCGCCCGCCGGGTGAGTTTGGGCGGGTACCCACGTGAACATATCATCGATGCGCAGGCCAAGATTGATGGTGAAACGTTTGGCAACCTTCCAGGTATCCATAACGAATCCACCGCCCTCATTCAGGTTTTCTCTATTGTCTGGCAGAGGGTAGTTGAAGAACTGGATCTGCGAAGGCTGACCGGCCACCCCTCCTATGGTCTGGAAGATGAGCTGGTAATTGCCATGCACTCCGTTGGGTTCGTCAGTGCCGGTCCACATAAACATCCACGTGGAGCCAACCTTTATCTCATGGTGGCCCAGGAAGCTGCCCGCAGGGAAATAACTGAGGGTTCCGGTGACCTGGGTTTGGTGCCGGCCGCGGCGGTCCTGTCCCACATTCGGTCCATTGAACATGCCGGTGGTGATGTCCTGATAGCTCGGGATATTCTGTGGATCGTCCTGGTGAGCATAGTAATTCGCCTGGTACATGTGGTGGCCGGCGAATAAATCAAACACGAGACGCCCGTTCGGAGAACCCTGAATCTCGCCCTTCCAGTCCCGCACGTTCTCAGTAAAGAGACGGGTATTTAGCTGGGGAACTGTAGCCGAACCGAAACGATCCGGAAAGTACTGCGTCTCCTGTGTCCAGAAGCCAATTAGTTTGTAATTCGGCGAGAGCTGATATGTAGTCTTGGCGGTCTCGTTCGTGAACCTAGCGTAGTTCGATGCAGGCTTACCGTCTATCAAGTACCCCAAGGCCGTCCGATGGCTGTTGTTCACATGTGCGCCACCGAAAAACCACCACTTGTCCTTAATAATCGGCCCCCCGAGGTTAACCGAAGAATCCACCGCATCGAGAATCAATTGCGGCGCGGTATTGCCCTGAGACCGCAGGAGCGCATTCAGATTATTCGCCTCCAGCTTCTGATTCTCGATGTTGACTTCTCCGCGGCCATGAAACGTATTGCCGCCCGACTTCACTATTGCATTCAAAAAAACTCCCGGCAGGGCAGTTTGCGCATCGCCGCCGGTCGGCACAATCTGCATCTCCTCGAGCGTGGTGTAATCGAAGTTACTTTCGGAATTGGTGGCGCTCTTACGGGTGTTGATGCCCTCAATCAGAGTAGTGGCTTCTCCCGTGATGCCGTACGCCGACAGGGTAAATGAGGCCACGACACCCCCACCCAAATCGGGAGCGGTGGTCGGCATGACTCCCGGCGCAATCGCCACCATTTCAGGCATAGTTCGCGTGACCGGTAGTTCATTCGCAATCGCGCTGGCCCCGACGCTAGCTCCCACAGTTGTGGAGGTGGTATCCACCACCGGCCCGGCAGCCGAGACAGTAACGCTCTCAGTTGAGGATCCCACGCTCATTTGGAGATTAACCTCAGCCGAAAATCCGGCGCTGATCTGGATGTTTTGCCGGACATATTTTGCAAATCCCGCCTGGCTGGCAGAGACTTCATAGATTCCGACAGGCAACTGCTCGAAACGGTAGTTGCCACCGGAATCAGATGTCGTGGTCAGTGGCGCCAGTATCGCGGGACTAGTCAGGGTAATTGTAACCCCCGCAATCGCAGCCCCCGAGGGATCGATCACGGCCCCGTGAATATTTCCTGTCTGGTTGACTTGAGCGCATAAATCGGACGCATAGAATGCGATTGGCACAACGCTAAGTACAACCAAGATCTTCTGGCTATGTTTGTGGAGACCCTTTAGCCAGGCCAAGCGGAACAGCGTGGTTCCTGTACTGCCTTGCATTCCTGTCCCTCCCCTTGCTTCCTGCCCTTACCACACAAGCTTTAAAGCAAGCTGACCGATGCGCGCGGGAAACGATGAAGTGATTACGCCAAACGCACTGTTCGCCCGGTCGCCGTTCGGCGCCTGGAAATTGGTGTGGTTCAATGCGTTAAACAATTCCGCCCGGAACTGAAGGCCCATGCCCTCTCTAAAAAGCGGAAAAGATTTGAAAATTCCGAGGTCAATTTGATTTAGTCCGGGAGCTCTTAAGTTGTTGCGGCCACAGTTACCGAACGGATTACTGGGATCGGTTTGCAGCAGCACCGCGGCGGTATTGAAATAGGCCAGAGTCATATCAGCGCCAGTGGTGTTGCGTAGGGGAGCGCCTGTACACATTGGGCGGTAGGTCTCCCCGCCCCGCCAATCGTTAAGATTACCGACGGTTTGAAATGCCGTTGGCACGTTCAACCCCGACCACGCGCGCAGGTTGATTGGCAAGCCTGATTCAGCCGTATTGATCGCTGAAATCTCCCAGCCGCCGAGCACCGTGTCAACAGCCCTCGAACTGTTCGCAAGATATCGGCGGCCGTGGCCCACTGGCAGGTCATATATTACGCTGATAATATCTACGAACTTCCGGTCGTAGTTCGAGGTGCCTTTTTCATCTTTCATGTCCCGAAAATTTTGCGGACTAGCTTGATCGCCATTAGAAAAGTCGAGCGATTGATCGCCATTATCTATGGCATGGCTATAGGTAAAGGCATTCACAAATGTCAAGCCGTTCGAGGTTCGCTTGTCAATCTTCGTCTGGAGTCCGTTATAGTTCGAGAATCCAACCGCGCAAAAGCAGGTCACGGCGCCGGCGGCGGCGTATGGCCGGCGGGCTTGGAGCGAAAGGTTACTGGTGGACGTTGGCTGCGGCAAGGCCTGGTTGTAGTCAACCATCAGGGGTTCCGCGACGCCGTGATTGCCAACGTATGCGATATCGAAAACAATCCGTGAGGCAGCTCGCGTTGGATATCGAGCGTCCAGCTTTGGATGTACGTATCCGGGGTATTCTTCGGAATATAGGTCGAGTTTGAATTAAGAGGGTCGAATGCAGATGGCTCAACCACTCCCGCAGGGAAACCTTGCTGAACCGTTCGGAAGTTCGTAGCCAGCGGGTTCGTCTGATTGACTGTGTATACGGGCCCGTATACTCCAAAGATGCCGAGTTCTTCGGCGCTACCGACCCGGTGCTCGTGCACGTAACTCCACCCGTATGCCCCGCGTAGCACCGTCTTGGGCGCAAACGACCAAGCGAAGCCAACCCGCGGCGCGAAATCGTGCAATTGAGGATTGACGAGCGCTCGGTCGTACACACGGCCAGGTCTGGCAAGGATAAAGGTGCCCGTTGTTGGGTCAAAGTTGGACATCTTGTTGTCGCGCTCGTACCAAGGCGAGCCATATTCCCATCGAAGGCCAAGGTTGAGGGTAAGTGTCGACGAGACTCGGAAGTCGTCCTGCACATAGGTGTAGTAGAAGTGCTTGCGGAAGTTCGGCGTGAAAGAACTGGAAAGCACATATTGGCTTGACAGGCCCGAACATGAAATCGGCAAGGCTATACGCCCGCGCATTCGCCGGGGTGCCCGCGGGCTGACTGAAACTGCCCAGAAATGAGTACTTTCCATAGAAGGGATTGATATCGAGAACTTGCTCTCGCAGCACGACCCATTCGTACCCAACTTTGATCGTGTGACGTCCAACGATCTTCGTAAAATTGACCTTCGAATCAAAATCTAAAGGGTTTTGGAACTGTGGCGTCGCAGTCCCTCGCCCTAATGCCGTGAACGGCGGGCTCAACGTCATGGAAGGTAACCCGCCTCCCCCAATATTAAATCCGCCTACGAAATTGGGACCCGTCGGTAAGCCAGGAATACCGTACCCCTCAAGCGCGTTCACGCCGCCGACAATGGCAGGACCGCCGCCCGCGTCCGTTCGCGTAATCGCAAAACGCGGTTCGAGTATCGAAGTTGGACTGATGGTCCAAACATAGCCAGCGACGGCCTGCTGATTGAGAACGTGAGTGAAGCTACCTTGGTTATAATTCAGGCCTGGAACTAGAGGATTTGTAAATCCATTTAGTTTGCGTTGACTAACCCGAACAAATCCGGACATTTTCGGCGAAATCTGATCATCGAGCTTAATATCGAATTTGTCGCTGTATGTCTTGGCCGCCTGGAGCTCTTGGAAATTATTGGCAACGGAGCCCGAAGTGGTGGCCGCCGGGAACTGCGATAGGATTTTCAGCGCATACGGCTGGACTGCGCTCGCCGGGATAGGCTGGTTTGCCGGATAGATGGCTCCGGTGAGTGGGTTCTCTACGGGGACCGGAAGGATTCGCTGTGTCTCGTTTGCGCTTGGAATGCTGGCATACACCAGCGTGCCCTGCTTAATGCGGAAACCCTCATAATCGGTAAAGAAGAAAATTCGATTCTTCGCGATGGGTCCTCCGCCGGTGAAGCCGAATTGATTTTGATGGAGAGGCGGCTTGACGCCGCCCAGGGGTTTAAAGTATCCCACGGCGTTGAAGACCGTATTCCGATTGAACTCGTATGCGGAGCCATGAAACGAGTTGGTTCCGGCCTTCATCACAACGTTGGTGGTTTGCGATCCGCCCCGTCCGAACTCGGCGCTGTAATTATTGGTCTCGACCTTAAACTCTACAATCGCATCCGGCGAAAGTTGGATTGCCTGATTCGACTGACCGTTGTTACTGGTTCCGTAGGCGTTATTGTCGATCCCGTCCAGCAGGTAATTACTAAACACACTACGCAGACCGTTGACGTTGAACGACCCCTCGCGAGTGGATTGTGGCGCACGCAGAACGCCGGTCGTCAAAAGAGAGAGATCCGATGCATTGCGGCCGTTTAGCGGCAACTCCACGACCTGAGTAGTATTGATGACTTGTCCGCGAGAACTGGAATCGGTCTCAATTGTTGCTGCCGCCGCATTGACCTCGATGCGTTCGTTAACCGCTCCAAGTTGGAGTACCAGGTCAACACGTTGCCTGGCGCCCACGGAAAGATGTATACCCGAAGCAATCGCTTTCGAAAAACCGGTGGCCTCCGCGCTTACCGCATAACTGCCTGTCCTTACATTGACGAACGTATACTCCCCGTTTTCAGCAGACTTTACCGTAGTTGCAATCCCGGTATCCGTGTTTTGCAGGGTCACGGTCGCAGCCGCGATTGCACCTCCCGAACCATCCCGGATCGTGCCGACCACGTCGGCCGTATCGAATTGTGCGAAAGACTGATACGCGATCAGTACCGTCAGGGAAAGCCACCTCGCCAAACGATTCATTTAGTCCCTCTCCTTGGCGCCGCTGCAACTACTTTACGCAACCGAGCGAACCTTAGCGCGCGCGTGACTATGCGATTACTTCAATGAGAACGTAAATAAGGAATTGCCGGCATTAACAGAAACAAACTGCTGCCCATTCACCAGGTAAGTGATCGGACTGGACTGGACGGAACCACCCACCGTAGCTTTCCATAGCACCTGGCCCGTCCGCGCGTCGAGAGCGTAAAAATATCCTTCATTACCACCGCTGAAAAGCAAATTGGATGCGGTCGTGAGAATCCCAGCGTTTGTGACTTCTGACATCTCGAAATCCCATCTCTTTTCTCCGGTCTTGGGATCAATTGCCCGAACGGCCCCGTAACCCTCTGCTTTGGTTTTGAAATTTTCAGCACCTCGCCTCGGCCCCATGTTTCTGGGACCTCCGCCTGTGTACCACTGCCCCGGAACGTATTCAATTTTGCCCTTTACATATAAGGAAGAGGTGTTCTCCCAAGTCGGAATATAGAACAGTCCCGTGATGGGGCTATAAGAAGGAGAATAGTAATTCGTGGCCCCCTGATTACCCGGCATAATCAAAGTGCCCTGCTCGGTTGGCACCTTGCCGGGTACCTGATGAGGGCGGCCCTTCGCATCGAAACCATCAGCCCAGTTAACTTTCGCAAACGGTTTCCCGAGGAGAAACTCACCAGTGACTCTGTCAAGCACATAGAAGAAGCCATTGCGATTTGCCCAAAGCATCACCTTTCTGGGTTTGCCATTCCAGTCCATGTCTACGAGCACGGGAATCTGGACTGAATCATAATCAAATTCATTGTGTGGGGAGAACTGGTAATACCACTTGAGCTTGCCTGTGTCCGCATCAAGAGCAACAACCGAACAACTGTAAAGGTTATCGCCGGGGCGGATATCTCCGTTCCAATCGGGACCGGGATTTCCGATTCCCCAGAAGGTGAGGTTCGTTTCCGGATCGTAAGATCCCGTCAACCAGACTGAAGCCCCGCCTTTTTCCCAGGAATTACCGCCCCAAGTATCGTGGCCGGGTTCGCCTGGATGAGGAACGGTGTTGAAACGCCATTCCTCTCCGCCCGTGCGTGCATTGTAAGCAGAGATGAAGCCTTTGATTCCGTATTCCCCACCTGCCTGCCCCATGATCACTTTATCCTTAACAATCAGGGGCGCATGCATATACGAGTAGCCTTCTTCGAAACGGACTCCTTCCGGTCGGACAGACCATTCCAGCTTCCCGGTCTTCGCATCGAGAGCAATCAGACGGTCATCGATGGTTCCCATGTACAGCGTGTCCCCAAGTATTGCGAGCCCGCGATTGACCCGGCCGCAGCAGGGAAGTGACTTCGGCGACGGATCGTAAGTGAATGTCCAAAATACTCGTCCCGTGGCTGCATCCAGGGCAACTACGTCGTTTGGCGGCTGTACCGTGTACATGATCCCGTTTACTACCAGCGGCGTCGCCTCAAATTTCTCAAGCGACCTGTTTTGCCATACCCACTTGAGCGCCAGATCTTTCACGTTGGCGGGTGTGATCTGATTTAGAGTGCTAAATCGTTGACTGGCATAAGTACCGGAGTACATCAGCCAGTTCCCAGGCTCCTTAGCAGCGTTCAGCAGGCGATCAGAAGTAATCTGCGCATCGAGCGGCATGCTTAGCGAAGCAAGAATGAATCCGAGTAAACACCGGGGATTATGGGTCATTTCAGCTTTGTACCTTTCTGCTGAGCTAGGTAGGTGACAATATCGGCTACTTCCTGGTCCGTCAGCTTGCCTTTGTAGGAGGGCATAATCGACTTCTTATCTTCGATGGTTACTGCTGAGAGAGTTGAGCGATCGAAGGATCGCAGGTTTTCATTTCGATCCATCAGAAGGACGGTAAAGGTATCCTGGTTCAGCAGCCTGCCTTCGATCTGAGACCCATCCCGCATAACAACCGTGACCAACCTGTTTTCGGGCGCTATGTCCGCCGAAGGATCGAAAATGGAGCGCGCCAACTGCACAGACCGGCGATACCTTCCGATGTCGGAAAGGTCGGGGCCGAATCGCGCGCCTTTGCCGCCTATGCGGTGACAGGCAGAGCATCCCGACCGGGCGTAGAGTTCCTCCCCATGGGCTGCATTGCCCTTGGAGGTGTTACTCGAAGCGTCCTTTGCCATCGCATGGAGGTAAGTTACGATCGCGCCGGCGGCGTCCTCGGACATTTTGTTGGCAGGCATGCCTGTCCCCGAAATTCCATTCCGAATAATGTTAATGAGATCCTGGTCCGAATTGGCGCGGCGAAAGGTATTATGGCCGAGGTCTACGCCAGGCACTTGATCGCCGTCCTGTCCATGACAGGACGCACAGATATTGTTGTATCTGGAAGCGCCCGCTTCCACATCGTGGGGATCGGGTTCTCGCCGTTGTGCATCGAGGCGAGGAAGTATAACTGTAATAGCTAACAAAGAACAGACGCCGAAGTTGCGGAACGTATTCCTATGAGCGCTCACGCCCGGGCGCGAAACGGCTGAAACCTCCCTGGCCTCTCTTTTCGTCACGATATCCAGGTTCGTCATTTAAAGCGCCTCCCGCCCGCCAAAAAAAAAAAGCCATCCAGCGGGCAGGATGCACAAAGCCTCGCTGAATGGCGTATTCTCTAGGACTCTATCGCCGAAGAGGGGAAGCGTAACACCCAGGCGCACTAAAGTCAAGCGGCGGCTGCCGCGGTGTCAACCCACTTTAAAAATGTCCCCTGGTTTACCTCGTTAGAAGTGTCCCCTTTATTTCATCTGTAACTAGTCTCTCCCATGCTGCGGGCCGCTGCCGGAGCGTAGCCCTGCGAGGCCGTTTAGGCCGAGCGTTTAGGGCGT
>JAFAWA010000443.1 GCA_019242155.1 Terriglobia bacterium
ACGCCCTAAACGCTCGGCCTAAACGGCCTCGCAGGGCTACGCTCCGGCAGCGGCCCGCAGCATGGGAGAGACTAGTTACAGATGAAATAAAGGGGACACTTCTAACGAGGTAAACCAGGGGACATTTTTAAAGTGGGTTGACACCGCAGTACTGCTGAAATTGACTGGTGTACGGGCCTGAGGTAACCTCGGAAATCGACCGGAGCCCTAATGGAAGCGACAGTCCTCCAGATTGAAGAGCGCGTAAAAAAAGGCGATCTCGGGTTCACGAGCATGGGCGAATTCGGCCCGTCGCGTCTCCACGATTTTCGTTACCGGCCAAACGGGACCGTGGATGCGGCAACGATTTTGGATCGGCCGGAGATTACGCTCTACTGCCTGGAGGATGAGAGCCGCCAGGCAGTGTTTGTGGAATTGCCGCGCGACTACGATCTCTATGCCGAGCCGTTCATGTACCGGCCCCAATTCACGCAGGCGCAGCGGCTATTAACAATTCCTTACGAAGGTCTGCATGAACTGGCGGAACGAATGGGCAATCCGTTCCGGAAGCTGATCCTGATGAACACCACTGGGCGGAGCGGCGGAACTCTTTTGAGCCGTGCTATGAACCGCGTGCCGTCGGTGCTGAGCCTGGATGAGCCCGATGTGTATCACAACGTACTCTTGATGCGGCCACGCGATGGAAGCCGTGATGCGGAGCTTGTCAGGCTTCTTCAATCCTCGACACGCCTGCTGTTCAAGCCGAACCGCGGCGGCATGGATACGCTATTCATTAAGTACAGGAACTGCTGTATAGAGATCGGCGACCTCATGGATAAGGCGTATCCGGAGGCCAAGGTTCTCTTTCTGTACCGGAACGGCGAAGCGTGGGTGCGATCGGTGGCCCGCTCCGTAGAATCGGTGCTGCTATCCGGCGATAGCACTCAGGAAACCAGCCCCTTTACAGAATTTTTTTGCCATTTGGATGACTCCGAGCCTTGGTCTGCGGAACCGGCCACACTCGGGGACACGAAGGCGCGCGGCGGCAAGCCGAGGAGCGACGCGAACCCCGGCTCCATGTACCGCCTGATAACGCCCTATGTGGCACGCGTAGTGAAGAGCCGCATGACTCCCCGCGACAAGCTGGCAGTGCTTTGGCTATTGTTGGCGCAAAGGATTCCCGGCCTACGCGGCCGTTTTTGCGCGCCGCTCGAGTATCTGCAGCCCTACATTCAATCAATCTCTCCGATGAAGCTGCTGACGGTGGTGTGGCTCTCGGTCATTAACCGGTACCTGGAGCTTCATGCCCAGGGCATTCCCATGCTTGCCGTGCAGTACGAAATGCTGGTAGCTGAGCCTGAGCCTGCACTGCGCGGCATTTTCGAATACTGCGGGCTCCCGGCTGCCCTGGTGAGCGCCGCCGAAGGGGCGTTCGCCGAGGATTCGCAAAAGGACACACCCATTGCGCGCGACCGCGTGCGTGCCCAAAAAAGGAATCTTGCGCCGAAGTACCTTGAGGAGATCCGCGAAGTTCTCCGTGAACATCCGCCGATTACCGCGGACTTCGTGGTGCCCGGTTCGCTCGACCTCGCGCGCGCCAAACAGACGGTAGTATAGGTTCGTCGCGGTTCATGAAATTCGGCATCGTACTCCTGGCCGCAATTTGGATCTGGTTGCTGCCGGCAACGCTGGCGGCAGCCGCCGTGGGGCTTCTGGTCTGGTTGATTAATCTGCCCGCGCACTGGCCATGGTTCGTATGGCTGCTGCTTTCGCCGACCCTTTACACGTGTTGGTTAGTTGCGTTCCTAACGTTCTGCGCCCTTTCGATGCGCCGTTTAGGAAAGCACACTGCGAAGCCGAAATATCTACGTCTCCCCGGAGACAACCCCAAGGGAGCCGCGCTTCTGCTCGCGGCCGCCAATCGGAGGTTTTTGGTATCGAGCCTTCCGCTGGTGCCGGTTCTCGAACTTTCCGAATTCGGAAAGAAGCTGGTGATGCGGACCTATGCTCCTTCCGTAAATATCGGCGCGGGCTCTCAGATTGCCGGTTCCCTGCGCGATCCCGAGTTGACTGAAATAGGCCCCGGCACGGTGATTGGAGCCGGTGTGGCGATTGCGGCCCATGCATGGACTGCGCTGCCGAGTGGAAAAATGGTCTATGTGACCGCTCCGGTAAAAGTCGGCGCTCGCGTAACCGTGGGCGGCGGAGCGATCGTGAGTTACGGCTGCGTGATTGGAGATGACGCGATAATCGAGCCGCTGTCCTATCTCGCGCCACACACCGAAGTTCCGCCCGGTGAAATCTGGGGCGGCACACCCGCGATATTTCAACGGAAGCGGGCCAACACAGGGCGGTGACGTGCCGCGCTTCAGGAGCGTTCGGAAGAAGTCGCCGTAAGCTCCGGGACTTTTTCCTTGGCCCCGCGGGTTTCCGATAACCCCAATAACGGCCATTCCAGAATCGTTGCGGCCCACGAGTAACCGACACCGAAGCCCACCAGCATTACGGTCTGTCCCGCCTCCAGGCGCTTGGCCCCTAAGGCATGTTTAAGCGCGATCGGTATGGTCGAAGATATGGTGTTGCCGCAATTCTCCAGATGCACGTAGAACTTCGCGGCCGGGATACCGAGCTTCTTCCGGAGGTGGTCCAGCATGTATTGGTTGGCCTGGTGAAACACAAACAGATCGATATCGTCGAGCTGTTTACGGCCTCGCGCCAGCACTCGGTTGACACATTCCGGAATCGCACTCAGCGTGAAATTGAAGATTTCGGCGCCATCCATGTAGAGGTTATCGGGGCTGCGCCAATTGCCGGTGTCATCCTCTACGGCCTGCGCGGTCTCCGCAGACGAACGCCTGCGCATTCCTCCCGCGGGAACAATCAGATTGGGGCCGCCGCTGCCATCCGTTCCCCAGGTATAGCTGCTACGCCGCCGTTCCGGTGCCGGAGTGGCAGTGATCAAGGTGGCCGCGGCCGCGTCCCCGAACAGTGTGCGCACGCTGCGGTCGCGCGGATGAATCAGCTTAGTGTATGTCTCGGCCGTCAGCAGCAGGATGCAAGTGGCCTGTTCGGTTTCGATCAGGCCCTGCGCCAGGCCAAGTCCGTAAACAAAGCCGGAACAGCCCAGGTTGAAATCGAGCGCGCCCGCGTGCGTGGGAATGCCGAGACGGTGTTGCAGCAGGCACGCAGTCGTAGGTAGGAAATGATCAGGGGTTTGCGTGCACAGCAGCAGGAAGTCGATCTCATTCGTGGAACATGCGCCCGAGTCAAAGAGTTTGCGGGCGGCCTGTGCGGCGAGGTCGGCGGCAGTCTCATTCGGGGCGGCCACGTGCCGCTCCAGGATCCCGGTCTTGCCCTGAATTTTGCCTATCGTCCATTCCGGAAACTCCGCCGCGAGGTCACGGTTGGAGACGGCCTGCTCCGGGAGATGATATTCAATTCCCCGAATCGACGCGTTCACGATCTACCTCATTGTGATGCAAAGCCGCCCGCTTGCGGATTGAGAGAAGGAAGCACTAAGCGGCAGCATCGACCGAAGCCGGGCTATGCAAAAAAGGCGCTCCGCAACGGAGCGCCCGGGAGGGTTAGAGGTTAGGGATCAAACCTGGAAGGAGCTACCGCAACCGCAGGTGGACTTCACTTGAGGGTTATTGAACTTAAAGCCGGCGCCTTCCAGCGTCTCGACGTAATCCACTTCAGCGCCTTCCAAATAGAGGAGGCTGGCCTGGTCCACATAAACCTTGAGGCCATCATAGCTATAGGTCTTGTCGAGCATGTTGGGCTGATTCTCGAAGGCCATGGAGTAGCTGAAACCCGAACAGCCGCCGCCCACGACCGCAATCCGCAGACCCGCCGGCATGGGAGTCTGCGAAGCCATAATCTCTTTTACTTTGCCCACCGCTTTTTCGGTTAATTG
>JAFAWA010000491.1 GCA_019242155.1 Terriglobia bacterium
CAGCTCATCGATAAAGAGAATGACATTGCCGGCCGAGGCGGCGACTTCGCGCAGCACGGCCTTGAGGCGTTCTTCGAACTCGCCCCGGTATTTCGCGCCGGCGACGAGCGCACCAAGATCGAGCGCAATAACGCGGCGGTTCTTCAAGCTTTGCGGCACGTCCCCTTCGACGATGCGCAGGGCCAGCCCTTCGGCGATGGCCGTTTTGCCGACGCCCGGCTCGCCGATGAGCACCGGATTATTCTTGGTGCGCCGGCTCAGTACCTGCATGACGCGCCGGATTTCGTCTTCCCGGCCGATGACAGGATCGAGTTTACCCTGGCGGGCGGATTCGGTGAGGTCGTGCGCATAACGCTCGAGCGCCTGATATTTAGTTTCCGGGTTCTGGTCGGTGACTCGCTGCGTGCCGCGAACTGAGACGAGCGCCTTCAGCACGGTGTCGTGGGTTGCGCCGGCGCGTTGGAGAAGCTGGCCGGCGGGATCGCTCTGCTGTTCGGTAAGGGCCAGAAGAAGGTGCTCGGTAGAGACGAACTCGTCCTTAAACCGCGCGGCCTCTTCAAAGGCCCGCTCGAGCACCTCATTCAGCGGGGGCGAAAGATACATGCCCGGCTGCATCGGGCCGGTTTTAGGGAGCTGCCCGGCTAACCGCCTCGCCTCGGTGAGGATGGCGTCGGGATGCACGTCGGACTTGTCCAGCACCGCCCGAACCACGCCGTCCTTCTCTGCCGCCAACGCGATCAGCAGGTGGAGCGGGTACAAGACCTGAGTTTGCAGCTTCTCGGCCTCGGCTTGGGTCTGCTGGAGGGCCTCTTGCGCCTTCTGGGTTAATTTGTCCAAGCGGAACATTCGTTTATCTTTCTTCTTGAATGACGAAAAGGGCAGGCTAGCCTCTTGGCCCGCCTGCCCGAACTTTCAAAGGCCGGATTTCAGTCCGGCCACCGCGGAGCCAAACTTGACGGCTCCTCACTTATGTTTGATGCGTTAGCTCTTCACTTCGATTTTAATTTGGCGGGGCTTGGCTGCCTCTTTTTTAGGCAACGTGACAGTCAGCACTCCATTCTGGTAGCCGGCCGCGATTTTTTCAGTGTCGAAGGTGTTGGGGACGGCAAAGCTGCGGACGAATTTACCGTAGTTGCGCTCAATCCGGTGGAAGCCTTTCTGGTTCTCGGTCCTTTCGAAATTGCGCACGCCTGCTATGGTAAGTGTTTGATTTTCAACGCGTACGTCGATCTCTTTCTGATCCACATCGGGCAGATCAGCTTTTAAGACAAGCTCGTTTTCGGTCTCATAGACGTCGACCGCCGGGGACCAGGGCCGGTTGGATTGCGGTTCGCTAAGGAACCGGCTGAATGCATCCTCAAACATACGAAGGTTGGCAAGCGGATCGAAATGGCTGAGAGACATATTGGTTCGTAACTCCTCTTTGGGTTCTGGTTAGAAGGCTTTTGCCTCACCTGGTTAAAATCATAAAATATGAGCTTAATTCTGTCAAGAAAATTTTAGCTGCTCGTTTGCAAACAGCGCCCGAGCTCGTGACGTGTCAAAGGACGGACTACGGCCGAAGAGGAATCTTGCTAAAAGGGCCGAGGTTGTAGGAGGGGAAAACAGCTATCTCGAGGCCTAATCCCTCGACGCGCCGGTGCATTCGTGAATTTTCACAGCCTGTTCCGATTCGACCCGGCCACCGAGATCGATGATGACTTTGGAGAATTCTTCGTATTGGGCATGTCCTCATTCCGGGGGGACGACGCGGCCATAGGCGAGTGCGCCCGAGGCTGTTGTAGCAGACGGGTGGCGCGGAAGGGCGGGATAGGGTTGAGAAGTGCTTGGAGGGCGGAGGTTAGGACCGGGGGGAGGGAGGTGAATCGCCGCTATCAATCCCGAGACCGGGCATTCCGCACGCCATACTTGTTGGGACCGTCGTCACCTCGGCAGACACCCAAGACGACGAATAAGATTGGCGCGGCGATAATGCTCAAATTGTAGAGGACCAGTGCACCGGAATGATCTAGATCATGCCAGCGCTTTACCTGTGTCGCCACACTTAACCATGCTGCGAGAATGAACAGGATGGACGCGGAGAGGGACACCGTTCCTCGAACTGGGAGAGGGTGGCGTGGAAACCAGGAACACAGTGGCGACGAGGATTAGGGCACTAGCCCCGGCGGATTCGCCATTCCCTGAGCTACTGAAGCGGTCCAAGAGGTCAAGCAAGAGCCTAGCTACCGTCCAAGCAACTGTCACTACTAGAGACCTCAACCAATAAGAAGACGGCCCGATCCGGCCCTTAAAGGACCATATGCTCGGCTCCCGTGTTTCTAAGTCTCGCATCCCACCTCCATGCTTCCGGCAGCGCCATTCCGGAACTATCGGCAGATTCGCTCCAAACTTTCGCGTCTGCGGGTGCAGAGCCGCTCTTACTGCACGGGACATAGCGCACGTGACATACGTCGGTAGCGTCGTGCGGTCGAAGCTGAGCGTGTGTTGTGTGCACCAACTCCGAATCAAGAGCGGGCTCCCGGCAGGGTGCTACGACGACGATCATCTGCCAGCGTTGCGCGGACTGTAGGAGGATCTGGGATCGCCCGCGGACCAATAGCCGAATCAGCCCTAGGATCGCAGTCCATAACACCGGTCGAACAGGGCAAAATAGTGCATGTGCCGGAAACCGCTTTACGAGACATCCTCGACTTCGCGCTCACCCTCTCAAAAGAGGCAGGCGCTTTCATCCTTCCGCAGTGGAGGAACGTCGCGGTCGATCACAAGGCCGACGGATCGGAAGTTACCGAGGCGGACCGCGGGGCAGAGCAGTTGTTGCGGCGGCGCATCGCTGAGCGCTATCCGGACCACGCTATTTTGGGGGAGGAGTTCGGCGGGGAGCGGACGCGCGATGCGGAGCACCTTTGGCTGATTGATCCGATCGATGGTACGGCATCCTTTTCGATTGGCCTGCCGCTGTTCGCCACCTTGATAGGGTACTTGCATCGCGGCAAACCGTGTGTCGGAGTTATCGGAGCGCACGCGCTCGGAGACACCGTTTTTGGGGCCACCGGCCTGGGCTGCTGGTATCAGCGGGACGGCGGCGGGCCGGAGCGCATCCGGACTTCCGGTGTAACCGATCCGGCCGCGGCCTTCGCGGTTGCCACCGCTTTCGAACATACCGACCTGGACCCGCGCGAACCGGATGGTTCTCTCGGTTTGTCGCGGCTTTATCGTCAGGTACGGCGTTTCCGCTGGTCAGGCGACTGTATCAATTATTCCCTTCTCTGCCAGGGGCGCGTTGATGTCGCGCTCGATCCGCGAATGAACCCCTGGGATATTGCGGCGCTGGTGCCCTGCGTTCAGGAGGCGGGCGGCGTACTCACATCCGTTGACGGAAATGACGACGTGGTTTGGCAGCCGAGCCTGGTGGCATCGGCCAGTCCGAAACTGCATGGCCAGGTGCTTTCACTACTTCAGCCGGTCGGGCGGGCATAGCTTATAAAGAATACGGGCGAAGAGTTCCACGTTCCCAACCGATGGGCCGTCATAAAATGTTAGGTAAAGCTATGCGCCGGAAGAACAGGAACCTCCGCGGATTTTCGCTGATCGAGCTGCTGATCGTGATTGCGATCATCCTGATTATTGTTACGGTAGCCCTGCCGAAGTTAAACAATGCCACGCGGTACGCGCATGAGACGGCCGCAATTAAGGCGATTCAGACCATTCAGACGATGCAGGTCCAGTACAACTCGCAATACGGCCGCTATGCGGCCTCGCTGACGGAACTGGGGCCGCCCGCGACCGGAGCTGCTTCGGCGGCATCTTCCGACCTGATCGATAGCAGTCTGGCTGCGGGAGAAAAGAGCGGTTATAAGTTTACTATGACGGGGTCGCCTGGCGGGTATGTGATCAGCGCGGTTCCGGTCACCTATGGAAGCAGCGGCAGCCGCACTTTTTACTCCGATCAGAGCATGGTAATCCGGGTTAACGACGGCCCCGAGCCGGCGACCGCCAGCAGCAAGGAATTCAAATAGGCCGATCGGGTCATTGCACTCGTAACTTTTTTCCGCCATCCTGCGACTATACATTTACTTAACGGGATTCCGGATAACATGAAAGATGTGGGTGTCTTGAATACAACCTTTTCCCCCCGGACTACCCGTCGCGGCTTTTACGTAGTGGCGATCTATGCCATGGGCGCGATCATCTCCGCGGCGCTCGGGCTACCGGCCTTGGTTTACCTGTTGGTGCCTCCCCGAGTGCGCCGCCAGAGTGAGTGGGTCGAAGCTGGCGAAGTGACGCAGCTCATGCCCGGTGTGCCGGTCGAAATGACCTACCGGAGGAACCGGGTGGACGGCTGGAAAGTGTCGAGCGAGAAGAGCACCTCCTGGGTGGTGAAACTCCCGGCCGGCCAGATCGTTGCCTACTCGCCGATATGTACGCATTTAGGCTGCGCTTACCACTGGGAGCAAGCCAGATCGGAATTCGTTTGCCCGTGCCACAACTCGGTTTTTGGGATGGACGGAAA
>JAFAWA010000556.1 GCA_019242155.1 Terriglobia bacterium
GGCGAGAGACTGAGGCGGCGCGCACCCCAGCCGGCGACGGTTCGCGAAACCTGCATCAGTAGCTCTCCTCAGCCAGCGGAAATGTTCCGGCCTTGACGGCATGGTCGAAATCAGCGACAGCGCCCAAAATGCTACGGGCACCATCGAGAAACGAGCGCGCGAATTTGGGATGGAAATCTATGTTGAGCCCGAGCAGGTCCTGCAGCACCAAAACCTGGCCATCGCAGCCTGCGCCCGCGCCGATGCCGATGGTGGGAATCCGCAAAGCCGCGGTCACTTCCGCGGCCAGATCCGCCGGAATGCACTCGAGAACGACGGCAAAAGCACCGAGTTCTTCGAGTGCCCGCGCCTGGCGCACGATTTCGCTTGCGCCCGCTTCGGTGCGCCCTTGCACGCGAAAGCCACCATAAACATTGACGGACTGGGGCTGCAGACCGAGATGGCCCATTACCGGAACACCGCTTTGCGTCAACCGTTCGACGACATCTTCGTGGCCGTCGATGCCTTCGAGTTTTACCGCATGGGCCCCGGCGCTCATTAGCGTTTGGGCAGCGTCCAGCGCGGCTGCCAAGCCCTTGCGGTACGACAGGAAGGGCATATCCGCGATCACGAATTTATGGCCCGCGCCTCGCGCCACGGCATCGGTGTGCAGCCGCATCAGTTCCACGTTGGCCGGCAGGGTGGAACGATGGCCGTATACCATCATGGCCGCGCTGTCTCCCACCAGAATCGCGTCCACGGCGCTGGTGGAAAGCAGCCGGGCGAAAGTGTAGTCGTAACAAGTGACCATTGAAAGCCGGCGTGCTTCCGCTTTGGCGCTGAGAAAGTCTCGTACGCACATGGCTCACCTCCTGAAGACCTTACGGAAACAAGGGAGGCCGGCGCGGATATTGCAGCAGACCGAAGATGAATTGCCCGGCATCGCCTTGGTACCTGTCTATTCGATCAAGTCCCGGATTTGCGCGGAGCCCTTAAGGGGCGGCGTGTTTTCCGTAGTCGCTGCCAACTGGTCAGCGCTGGACTCAGTATATCAGGGCATCGGTGACATCAAGCGCGCGGGCGGAGTGCGAAACGAAGCCATTTAGACGTATAAGGCAAGTTAAGTCAAGCGCTTAGCCAGGACCGCAAGGCCTCGGTCACCGCCTCGGGACGCTCCAGCGTGGACATATGCGCACAGCCGGGAACCAGCACCAGCCGGCTGGACCGAATCTTGGCCGCCATTTCGGTGTGACGCGGGGGCGGACTCCAAAGATCGTCCTGGCCGGTAAGGACCAGTGCCGGACAGCGTATCTGTTCGAGAACCGGGGAGGCGTCCGGGCGGGAAAGCAGGGCGCGAGTTTGCAATTCAAAGATCTCGGGCGTCTTGCGCGCGAACATTTCCACTATGGAGCTCACGAAAACGGTATCCTGCCGGCGGGCCGGATGGATCATGGGCGGAATCCACTGAGCCGCCATGGCGCGCATGCCCTGGGCCTTGGCGATTTCGAGCAGGGCATACCGTCCTTTGGCCTCCTCCTGGCCCGCGGGTCCTGGGGAGTACGGCTGGTACCCTGTGTTTAACAGCGCAACGCCACTGACCCGCTCGGGCGCAGCGCGAAAAACTTCCAGGGCGACTCGCCCGCCCATGGAGTGCCCGCACACCGCAAATCGCTCCGGAGCAACGGCTAAAACCCTTAGTGCCATTGCAGTTATGGAATCCTCGCGATCCCATTCGACACAGGTGCAGCCGGCCAGATCGGAAAGCCCTTCCATCTGTTTTTCCCAAACGAACCCATCGCAAACCAGACCGGGAAGAAAAAACACGAATTTTGGTGTCTTCATTTCCTACAAATTACGCTTTGTATAGCATGAGGGTAATACTTGAGTCGTCTGGTATCCTCAACCTGAGGAGAGTACCTGGTTCCCTGTTCGATGAGAACTATATTCGTGCGCTGCGCGATTGCGACCCGGCAACTGAAGAGCACCTGGTAGCTTACTTTTCCCGGCCTGTTCAAATTAAATTACAAAGCCGGCTGCGCTCGCCCGAGTTAGTGAAAGATGCGATTCAGGAGACCTTCCTTCGAGTCTTAACCTATTTTCGCACGGGGAAAACGCTGGACAATCCGGCTGCCCTGCCGGGGTTTGTCTATTCGGTTTCCAATAATGTGGGGCTGGAACTGCTGCGCTCCTCTACCCGCCACGACCAGTTGCCCGAAAACGCGCCGGAGCCATCGGACCCCTCTGATAATCCTGAAAGCCAGATGGCGGCTTCGGAACGGAGGGAGATTGTCCGGAGGCTATTGCAGGAGCTGACGCCGAAAGATCGCGACCTGCTGCGGCGAGTGCTGCTCGAGGAGGAGGATAAGGACGCAGTCTGCCGCGAGTTTCGGGTGGACCGCGGCTATCTGCGGGTGCTGCTTCACCGCGCGCGCCTGCGGTTCAAGGCGGCGTTATTGCAATCGGAGCGCCGCATGGGGGCTCCGGGCAAGTAGCGATTGTAACGCTTTGCGAGCGGCTCGCACTTCTCTGTGAGGACGCGGCCCAGCGTAGGCCGCCCCGGAGGGGACATTGAACTC
This sequence comes from Terriglobia bacterium, assembly GCA_019242155.1. Taxonomy (GTDB): domain Bacteria; phylum Acidobacteriota; class Terriglobia; order Bryobacterales; family Bryobacteraceae; genus PSRJ01. The sequence continues at coordinate 2,556 of JAFAWA010000556.1, forward strand.
ATCTGCGAGATCGGAACATCGCCGCTATTCGATAGCTTTAGAGCTTCGCTTTAAGGCCGCTGCCGGTGACCAAAAGATTTGCGGTACAGGCCGCACGACATACATGAACAGCCGGGAGCTGGTTTTCACCAGTGATCGCCCACTCGAGCCGGGTATGCAGGCCGAGTTGGCCGTTGCGTGGCCTTTTCTCTTGGATGGCCGCGTACGGCTACAGTTAGTGCTGCAGGGTGTCATCACGCACTCGCAGTACGGACAGGTGGAGGCACGGATTACGAGGTACCACTTTCGCACTCGAGGAGAGTGGGAACAGCCGGAAAAGCCGGTGTTGCGGGAATTTCCCGAGGCTGCGCCGAGGATCGGCAGGCCGATGGCGGCAACAGCTCACGGCCTGCACGCCTGAACATCGGGCGAAGCGACGATTCACCTTGCACTAAAATGGAAATGCTCTGCCGAGCGACCCCTGCACGTGGGCGGTGGGTAACACCGGGCCAACGGATCGCGGAGCGTAAGAGCAAATTCGTTCGGGGGGTGAAAATTGCATCTTTACCGCGCTACCGTACTTGCCTGCCTGGCATTCGGGGCAGCTTTCGGGCAAGGCTTAACCATCACGACGCCGGCTACACTGTTGCCGGCTTCATCGGCCGTGAACTATTCGTATCAGTTCACAGCCGCCGGAGGAACGCCGCCATATACCTGGACGGCCATAGCGGGGGCGCTGCCCACATGCTGCGGGCTCACACTTAGCCCGGCCGGCGTGCTTGCGGGACGGCCCTCACAAATTCCCGGCAGCGGAACTTTTACGGTACGGGTGAACGATAGCGCCGGCAATTCCGCCACGCAAAATTTCTCGCTCAGTATCTATCCAGCGGCGGGAAGCTTACTGCGCAGTGCGGTGCTGTCGCAAGTAGCGGCGGGGGGCGGTTGGGATACAACGATTTTTCTTATAAACACATCGTCGACGACGGTAAATTCGGCTTCTGTTCTGTTTCGATTTAACCAGTCCGGACAGCCGTGGTCGCTGCCGGTGACTACGCAGCAATTGGGCTACACGCTCACGCCGGCGGCGAGCGAACTGGATTTCGTTTTGCCTCCCAGTTCGTCGGTGATTATTCAAACCTCGGCGCCACCTTCCGCGGCCCTGCAACAGGGCTGGGCCGATGTTCTCACCACCAGTAATCCGAATTCGGGGACGGTAGGAGCGTACGCGATTTTTCGGCAAACGTTCCCGAACGGCTCCACCTCGGTCGGCACTTCGGGGGGAACGGGCGCGTTCGAATCCAGCGTGGCCGTGCCTTACGACAACAGCACTGCGCAAAACACGATCACCGGCGTGGCGCTGGTAAGCCTATCATCGGCTGCGATCAACATTAACGCGACGGCTTACGACCAGAACGGTAACGCGCTCGCGACGCAATTACTGAACACGTTCCCGCCAATGAGCCAGATCACATTCCAGGTGCCTACGTTTATGCCGCAAACGGCCGGCCAGCGCGGCGTCATCATATTGACTAACACATCCAATAGCGATTCAATCACGGGATTGGGTCTGCGTTTCGCCGGTAATTCGTTTACTTCCGTGCCCACCATCAATCCGTGAACTGCGCGCCTATACGGGCGCGATAAGATATCCGTTCATGGAAAAACGGCTAGGTGGAAAGACCGCGGTCATCACAGGCTCGAACCGCGGCATCGGACGAGCGATTGCAAAACGGCTGGCGGCCGAAGGCGCGAGGGTAATACTTACGGCGCGTGATCAGACGCTGCTCGAGGCCGCCGCCTCGGAGATCAAGAGTGAAGGCGGAGAGGCCGCGGTTCTGCCGGTAGATCTGCGAACGCCGGAAGCCGCGGCGCGCCTGGTGGAATTTACGAATGCGGCGTTCGGAGCAATCGACATCGTCGTGAATAACGCGGGAGCGACGAAGCGAGGCGATTTTTTAGAACTTTCCGATGACGACTGGGCGGATGGATTCGCGCTGAAATTTTTTGGAGCCGTCCGGCTGACGCGCGCGGCCTGGCCGCACTTGCGCGCGCGCGGCGGTTCGGTGATGAACATATCCGGCGTGGGAGGCCGCATGCCGGGACCGTATTTCACCATTGGCGGATCCGTGAATGCGGCTCTGCTGTCATTCACTAAAGCCATGGCGGAAGTAGGGGTGCGCGATGGGGTACAGGTGAACGTGATCAATCCCGGCAGCGTCCGCACGGACCGGTTTCGCCGGCTGCTGGAGCAACAGGCGAAGGAGCAAGGCATTCCGTTGGCCCAGGCCGAGCACAAGATTGTGGAGCAGAATCGAATTACGCGGATCGGCGAACCGGAAGATATCGCCGCGCTGGTTGCATTTGTGGTGAGCGCGGAAGGGCGGCTGTTACAGGGCTCGATGATCGATATGGATGGGGGCGCGACGAAGGTGATTTGAGGAGGGCAGGGCTCACATGTAATCCGGAGCCCGGTTCCGGCCGTTAAGTTACGGAATTACGATGATGAGTTCAACATTCGCCTCTCGAAGCCGTACCACGTGCAGGCGGCATACAAGATAGTTACGAGAAGCGCGATCAAAGACATGATTGCCGGCGTACTCGGAATATACTCTCTCACAAGAAGAATTACGCTCACGTGAATCAAATACATTGAGTAACTGATTATTCCCACAAAGCGGACTAAGGGGGCGCGGAGGAAAGGACACAGGAAGCGATCGCCGCCCAGGGCAAGCATGATCAGACCGGTTGAAAAGATCAATCCGAACACGTAGATAAATGCATTTGAGGCGGGTGTATTGCTGGAGGTTTTGAGCCACCCTAACTTCGCACAAAACAGCAGGGCAATGAGTCCCGCTCCAATCATCCAGCGAGCCGGCGATACCATCCGAGCAAAACCTGCTCTACCTTCCTTTCGCCAAATAATGGAAAGCACCGCGCCCGCGCACAGCAGATCCATCCGGAATGGAGTGAGGAAATATATGGGGAAATGGGTCGAAAACAGCGGTGTGGCAAGAGCTCTGAGTAGGGGGCAGAACAGGATCACGCTACACGCGATCCGGAACAATCTCTTCTCCGACACCATCAGAATGACAACCGGCCAGAACAGATAGAACTGTTCTTCGACGCCAAGCGACCAGAGAACAACTAAACTTTCGTGGCCGTACTGTCCGAATGCGCTGCCTATATTAGTTGCGAAAAAAGCGAACCAGTACCAGTATCGCGTCCAGGCTGTGCCGAAAAAGAGAGTAGAAACCAGGAGAGCAAGTAAGTAAGGGAGTAAGATTCTGCGCGCGCGCCGCGAATAGAAATGGCGAAAGTAGTTATTTCTATTTCGTTCCTTAACTCGGAGAAGAATGCCGGTTATTAAGAAGCCGCTCAGCACAAAAAACGCGTCGACTCCCATCCAGAGCAGCGGAACGTTCAAGCTATGGTGAATGAAGACCGCGAGGATGGCGATGGCCCGGACTCCGTCCAGTTCGAGGATTCTCTTCGAGTGTGTTGCGGGCTCCGCGCTTCCGCCTGCAGGCTTTGCCAGGGTGTGCTGCAAGAACAAAGTGCCGGTTTCGATCTGCTCAGGATGAGGCATCGCCTGTGATTTCTGGACTTTCCCGGAACTCTGTTCACACTCAGTAACGCTTCGTTACTCATAGGTTATGCAACCGCCGCTACTTACGCAACTAGTTACTGACGCAACTAGTCCCGGGTACTGTGTCACGCGCATCGGCGAACGGGGATGCGCGCAAGCTGACTGGTACCGGCGTGCAGGGGGTGTGTGCGCATGCTCGAACAGAGCAGCAGTTACGCTATAGACGGCTTGCGGCGGGTGCCGGGCGTAGCCTGCTCGAACGCGTAAGCTAACTGCAGGACGCTCCACTCAGAGCGATGCCGGCCGACGATTTGCAAGCCAATGGGCAGCCCCTGTTCGGTAAAGCCGCAAGGAACGGAGATGGCCGGATTTTCGAGAGCCGAAATCAAAATGCATGAGTTTTGCCACTCAATGTAGGTTCCCATCTTGACGCCGGCGATTTCCGTCGGGTATGGCTCAGTCACATCGAAGGGCGGTACCTGGGTGGTGGGAGAAATGAAGTATTCGTACTTGTCTTGAAATAACCGCATCCGGTCCCATGCCCGGCTGCGCATTTCGAGCGCTCGCGAGATGTCGGCGCCCGTCAACTTTGAACCGCGCTCCACTTCCCACTGAATCGTGTCTTTGACAAGATCCCGGTGCTGCCGCACATGCTCGGACTGTGTGGCGGCATAGCCCCAGGCGCGAAGCGTGTCGTAGGATTCGCGGGCGCCTGTCCAATCCGGCTCCGCCTCTTCCACGATGCAACCGAGTCCTTCGAAGACCTTTCGCTGCGTTTGTACCACATGAAGGACTTTAGGGTCGAATGGAATTCCGCCCATATCCTTAAACCAGGCCACGCGCACGCCTTTGAAACTGCGGGCCAGATTGCCTGTGAACTGGGAACCCGGCTCGGTGATCGAGATCGGACATCGCGGATCAGGTCCGGCCATGACACTGAGCAGCAATGCGACATCGGAAACGGTCCGCGCCATCGGTCCGGAAACACTGATTGTGGACCAGGCATTCCCGGCCGCGGCGCTCGCGACCCGGCCGGGAGCAACGCGAAAACCGACGACGCCGCAAAATGCCGCTGGATTGCGCAATGACCCGCCACTATCGCTGCCGTCAGCAATGGGAAGCATGCCGGAGGCTAAACTGACGGCGGCGCCTCCGCTGCTGCCTCCGCAGGTCTTCGTCAAGTCGTGCGGGTTTTTAGTGGCGCCGAACACTTCGTTGAAGGTTTGCGACCCGGCCCCGAACTCCGGCGTATTGGTCTTGCCGAGGCAGATCGCGCCGGCGTTTTTGATGCGCTCCACAAGGATCGCGTTGTGCGTGGGTACATTGTCCTTGAAGATGCGCGACCCGAAGGTAGTGCGAATGCCGGCCGTCTCCACCAGGTCCTTATGCGCGATCGGCAGGCCGTGAAGCGGCCCAAGGGTTGCGCCGCGCGCCTGCGCTTCATCCGCTTTGCGGGCCGCTTCCAACGCCTGTTCCGAAACCAACGTCACGATGGCGTTCACCTTCGGATTCACGCGTTCGATCTGTTTCAGATGAGCCTCGAGCGTTTCGCGCGCGCTGAGTTTCTTGCGCCTGATCAGGCCCGCCATCTCAGTTGCAGTGAGAAAGCAGATGTCGGGACCTTCGGCAGCCAGTAATGGAGTGGCCGCGGCGGCGGCTCCCAGCAGTTGCGCGGCTTCGCGGCGCGTGACCAGCGGATCAGACATTCTTTCCCCCTTTTTACTTCTTGCAGACGGCCGTCAAAAAACGCCCGTCGGCACTCGGAAACTCTTCGATGATCTCGAGACCGCCCTGTTCGCGCAACAACCAGCGAAAGGATTCGGGTGTGTACGTGTATTGAAAGTTTAGGCTCAAGCGTTCGCCGCGTTCCAGCGCCACTTCGTTCCCGCTCACGGTTGCCGAAATGTCCCGTTCCACCCGGAAATAGCGCGCGATCTGATGGAGGCCCTTGTGGCGTTCGTCCAGCTTGTGATCAAAGCGAATCTCCCCATCCTCGGTGCCGACGCCAAGATAGCTCAAAAGCACTTCCAGAAAGCGGCGAACCGGCGGATTATCGCGCCGCGCCATGGTTTCCGTTTCATCGTACAGTTCGCCATCGATAATTAACCGGTCGCCGCCGCGTAAACATTGTGCCACGTATCGAATCTCCGCGAGCGGATCGAAGGAGCCCATTGTATTGCCGGAAAAGATAAACATGCGCGGCGGTTCCGCGGCATCGGCAGCATAGACCAGATGAACGGGGCTGGAGATGTCGGCTTTGATCCCCGTGGAATCGAAATCCTGGTCATCGGCCCCGGCGCAGGCCAGTTCCAGCATCGCCTGGCTCGCGTCCACTGGAAAATAGAAGGCTTCGCGGTCCTCGTTCTTAAGGGCGTTCATGAGCATGAGGTCGCGCATACCGTCGCCCGCGCCGAAACTGATCACAGGAACGCGCGGGCCAAAGCTTCGAGCCAACCGTGCCACCCCGATAGCGAGCGCCTGCCACGTCATCGACAGGCCGCCATAGAGCGCCGCGTCTTCACTCAGCGATTTCCAGGCTTGGGCCGAGCGCGGCGACCAGAAGAAGAACTTCTCGGGCAGATCGCGTGCCTCGATCCCCTCGGCGAACTCCTGCGCAATGTCCGCCTCCGTCAACACCACTTCCACCTTCATATCGCTAGAGTCCCATCACATGCGCGCCGGCATCTACGAAGAGCACATTTCCCGTCACGCCGCGGCCTAAATCACTCGCGAGGAACACAGCCGTATCAGCGACTTCGGCCGGGTCGGTGTTGCGGCGCAGAGGCGCCCGCTTAGGTCCGGATTCGAGTATGCTCGAAAAATCTTTGACCGCGCGGGCGGAAGCAGTCTTCACAGGCCCCGCGGAAATGGCGTTCACGCGAATATTCTTCTCGCCCAAATCGCTTGCCAGATAGCGTACCGCTGCCTCAAGCGATGCTTTCGCGACTCCCATGACGTTGTAATTCGGCACGACGCGAGTTGAGCCCAGATAAGTCAACGTTGTGAGCGAACCGCCTTGGGACATCAGCGGCGCGGCCGCGCGAGCCACTGCCACGAGCGAGTATGCGCTGACGTTCTGAGCGAGTAGAAAACCTTCGCGGCTGGTCTCGACGAAGGGCCGCGTAAGGTCATCGCGATTGGCGAATGCCAGGCTGTGCACCACCGCATCAAGAGGCCGCCCCAACCCGCGTAGAGACGCGGTGAGCGCGGCCATTTCTTCATCTTTAGTGACATCGCAGGGAAGCACAGCGGCCACATCCCACTGCCGGGAAAGTTCTTCGACAGACTCCTTCTGTCTCTCCCCGAGATAAGAGAGCGTGAGAGTGGCTCCTTCGCGTATGAATGCTTCCGCAATAGCATATGCGAGGCTCCACTTATTGGCAATACCAAGAACGAGGGCGAGTTTGCCCTGCAGCAGCTTGGACATAAGTAACTCTACAGTTTAGCGTGTAGACTGAAAAAAGAGCTGAATTTCCGCCACGTCGGGGCCGGTTTTGGAGGATGCCCGCCGGGCAGCCCATCAACACCGTGGACCTCACGACCCCGCTCACTTATGTGAAAGGAATCGGTCCGGCGCGCGCCGCGATGCTCGAAGCCAAGGGATTGACGGTCGTTGAGGATCTACTGGCGTATGTGCCGTTCCGTTACGAAGACCGCAGCAACCTGAAGACGGTTGCGCAGCTTGCTCCCGGAGAAATGGCTACGGTCATTGCGGAGGTTCGTTCCGCGAAAGTGGCGGGTTTCAAGCGCCGCGCGCTGGGCCTGTTCGAAGCGCGTTTTACAGACAGCTCGCGCGCGATTCTCACGGGCAAATGGTTTCACGGCGGGTATCTGGCGAATGTACTGGCGGAAGGGATGAAAGTTTCGCTCTTCGGCAAAGTCGAATTCGACAGTTATACGGGCGAGATTACGATGCTGCATCCCGAATTCGAAATCTTGTCAGGGGACGATGACGACGGCGAAGCGGCGCTGCATACGGGCCGCGTGGTCCCGATCTATGAGGCCGTTTCCAAAATCACTACGCGCGTCCTCCGTTCGATCCTGCACCGGATTTTGCAATCGCTCGACCGGCTCGACGACCCTCTGCCGCCGCCGATTCGGCAGCGGCTCAAGATGCCCGACCGCTGGACCGCGATGCGGCACACCCATTTTCCGCCACCCGAAGCGGATCTCCGGCTTCTGAATCAGTTCCGGTCTCCGGATCAGTTTCGCCTGATTTTCGACGAGTTCTTTTGGCTCGAGTGCGGCATCGCTCTGAAGCGCGCCGACGCCAAAACGCTCCCCGGCATTGCATTCGAGATCAATGATCGCGTGCGCGAAAAGGTCAAGGCTATGCTGCCTTTTAAACCTACCGAAGCGCAGAAGCGGGTCATTAAAGAGATCGCCGGCGACATGCAGGCGCCCCGGCCCATGAATCGCTTGCTCCAAGGCGACGTCGGCAGCGGTAAGACGATTGTGGCTGCGGAGGCCGCTGTGATTGCGGTGGAAAACGGCTTTCAGGTCGCAGTGCTCGCGCCGACGGAAATTCTAGCGGCGCAGCACGGATTCTACTTCCGTCAAATTTTAGGAAAGCTGGGCTACGTAGTTGTGCTTCTCACCGGCTCGTTCACCGGCCGCGAGAAGGGGCAGTTGAAAAAGCTGGTTGCGGAGGGATTGGCGCCGGTCGTGATCGGCACGCATGCACTGCTCGAAAAAGATGTTGAGTTCAAAAAACTGGGGCTTGCCATCATCGACGAGCAGCATCGCTTCGGCGTGATGCAGCGCTTAGGCCTCGTCCAAAAAGGGATCACGCCGGATGTTTTGGTGATGACCGCCACACCGATTCCGCGTACGCTTGCGATGACGCTGTTTGGCGATCTGGATGTTTCGGTAATTGATGAGTTACCGCCCGGTAGAAAACCGATTATCACCAAACACGTTCCCTCCGAACGCATCGAACAAGTGTTTAGCTTCGTAAAAAAACAGATCGACGAAGGCCGCCAGGCATACGTGGTGTATCCCGTAATCGAGGAATCGGAAACGCAGGCGATGAAAGCCGCGCAGCAGATGTTTGAGCATCTCTCGCGCGAAGTCTTCCCGCAGATTGCGGTTGGTCTGATGCACGGGCGTTTGGGTGCGAACGAGAAAGAAGCCACGATGCAGCGCTTCAAAGACGGCGAGATCAAGATTCTGGTCTCAACCACCGTAATTGAAGTAGGCGTGGATGTTCCGAATGCTACGGTAATGGTAATCGAGCAGGCGGAGCGCTTCGGTTTAGCGCAATTACATCAGTTGCGGGGCCGCGTGGGACGGGGAGCAGCGCAGAGCTATTGCGTGCTGGTGACGGAAAAAATGAATGACGCCGCGCGCGAGCGCCTGCGCACGCTGGTCGAATCGAATGACGGATTCCACATTGCCGAGATGGATCTGAAGCTACGCGGACCGGGCGAATTCTTCGGAACCAAACAGGCCGGCCTGCCCTCGCTGCGTGTCGCGAATATTTTGCGGGATCCGGAGATTCTGGAAATCGCGCGCCGCGAGGCGGTGGATTTTGTGGCCCGCCCGCTTGTACCCGAGGACCTTGAACGGGCGGTCGCCTACATCCGCGACCATTGGCAGCGGCGCTATGGGCTAGTGACGGTGGGCTGATGCGCGTGATCGGCGGCATGTTCCGCTCAAGGCGTCTGAAGAGCATGCCGGGCATGGCCACCAGGCCTACGCCCGACCGCTTGCGGGAAACTTTGTTCGATATTCTATCGCTGCGGATTGCAGGGGCGGTTTTCCTGGATGCCTATGCCGGCACGGGCGCGGTGGGAATTGAAGCGCTCAGCCGCGGCGCGCGTCATGTGTTTTTCGTGGAGCGCAGCCGGGCGGCGGTAGAGGTGATTCGCGAGAACCTCACTGAGTTGGCGATCGAATCGCAGGCCACGCTGGTCACCGGTGCGGTGCTGCCGGCGGTGGACCGATATGCCGCGGATATTCTATTCGCGGATCCGCCTTATGATCGCGAGCAGGAGTACGGCGCGCTTCTAGCGCGAGTGTCGGAATGCCCGCCGGCCTTACTGATCGTTCAGCACTCGATTCATCTTGAACTGCCCGCCGTCCAGGGTAAGATTGAGCGGACTCGCCTTGTCAGGCAGGGCGATAATTCTTTAACCTTCTATGCCCCGCTATCTACTGGTGTGGAGCGGACGTGATTGGACGCTGCCCAATGGTCGCGCGCCGGGCGAACTTTGCAGCGGTAAGATAGATCCGAATCCGCTTATGCTGCGTCGAACGATTCTGTTCCTTCTGGCCGTGAGCGCGGCCTTCGCACAACGGTATGAGGGGCCGCGTCCGCCCAAACCCGATGTTCCTTATATCAAACACGCCGACACTCTGATCGCCACCGAGACGGCGCAGGCTAAAGAGGAAAAGCGCAAGGATGATACGCTCTACATTATCGAGGGCGCGAACTCATCGGCGAAGACTCCGCTTGCCGAGCCGATATTCCTCTTCCTATCGGAGAAGGTCGTGCCCGACAAGCTGCAGCTTTACAAGTTGGACAGCAAGAATGGCCATCGGGAAATCCTGTTCACAAAACGAAAAGGGCCGACGGCGCTGCGCATGGGTGTTACGCGGCTGTCCTCGGACAATCTGTACAAGCTCGAAGTGAACGAAGAGTTGCCGGCGGGCGAGTACTCGTTAAGTCCGGAAGGGTCGAATGAGGTGTTCTGTTTTCAGGTTTATTGAGGGACGATATCGCGCCCGCTTGGGCCAACTTGTCGCCTCGGGGACAAATTGGCGCACCCATTTTGGACGCGGCTGCCGCTGTCCGGGGTCAAGTAGTAGCAGATCATACAATTAGCGAGAACTGCCGCAGTGGCACCGGCCGTGCATTTGGTAGCGCCATGAAAAAGCACAGACTCGTTTTCAGAAGTCTGGTTCTGTCGCTCGCGCTGCTTAGTTCTCAGCTTTCGCTACTCGCCGACAATTCCAAGATTTCTCCAGATCTCTTGCCGCTGGTGGCCAACGGTGACCAGCAGGTCAAGGTGATTGTGCAATACGCGCCCTGTAGCGGGCTGCTCAACTGCGTGGCCGGGGGCCTGCTGAACATAATTAGCGGCGTAGTGCACACGGTGTTCAGTTCCATCAGCGCAGAAAGTGTGACCATGCGGGCCGGCGACCTCGCTGCACTTTCGCAAAACAGCAACGTGAGCTATATCTCGCCCGACCGTCCGGTAGGCGCGATGCTTGATTATTCCGCGGCTGCGGTGAACGCTCCGGCAGCCTGGAATACCGGGTTGGACGGCACGGCAATCGGAATTGCTATCGTTGACAGCGGCATCTATCCGCACGCTGATTTGGGCAGTGCGACTGGGCCGCAATCCCGCATTGTGTATCGCCAGAGCTTCATTGACGGAGTGTCACCCGATGATTATGGACACGGCACGCACGTCGCGGGTATCGCCGCCGGGAACGGAGCCTCTTCCGCCGGATCGGCACGCCTGTTCCGCGGTATCGCTCCCAACGCGAATCTGCTTGATCTCCGGGTGCTGGATCAAAACGGCATGAGCAGCGACAGCGCAATCATTGCGGCTATCGACACCGCTGTGCAGCTGAAGAACCAGTACAACATCCGGGTGATCAACCTGTCGGTTGGCCGCCCGATCTACGAAAGCTGTAGCCACGATCCGCTTTGTCAGGCGGTTGAGGCAGCATGGAAGAACGGCATTGTGGTAGTGGTAGCGGCCGGCAATTACGGACGTAATGGCTACGCCACAGTTCTCTGCCCGGGCAATGCCCCACACGCCATCACGGTCGGCGCAATGAAGGCGATGAACACCTATACCAGGACCGACGATCTCATCGCGAGCTACAGTTCCAAGGGACCGACCTACATCGATTTGACGGTTAAGCCGGATCTGGTCGCCCCCGGCAACATGGTGACCTCGCTGCTCGCGCCGGGTTCGACTCTATCTTCGGCATACCCCGCCAATATTGTTTCGAGTGGTTCCGGTACCCCGCAATATTTCATGTTGAGCGGTACGAGTATGGCCACGCCCGTGGTTTCGGGCGCCGCGGCGTTACTGATCCAGCAGAATCCGAGCCTCACACCGGATCTGGTGAAGGCACGTCTCATGAAGACGGCGTATAAGACGCTCCCGTTGACCAGCACAGCCGTCGATCCCACAACCAATACGGCTTACTCGAGCACATACGATATTTTTACGGTAGGCGCGGGTTACCTCGATATCGCCGCCGCGCTCGGGAATCAGGATCAGGGCCGCGGCGCCGCGCTGTCGCCGTCCGTCTACTACAGCCAGCTTCTCTCTACCGCGCTTTTGCTGAATCCCGTGGCGTCGATATGGAATAACACGACCTGGAGCTTGAATAATGTCTGGGGCACGCAGGTGGTGCAGCCTATCAACGGCTCATCGGCTGCGTGGGGTACATCGGCCGCATGGGGTACGTCGGCAGCGTGGGGAAGTTCTGCCGCATGGGGAACGTCCGCGGCCTGGGGCACCTCGGCTGCATGGGGCACATCCGCGGCCTGGGGAACTTCGGCTGCATGGGGGACATCCGCCGCGTGGGGATCGAGCGTCCCAGGGAGCGGCGAGAACTAGCCCTAAGCCCGACTCAAGGCAACGCGCTCCCTGATACTCGCGCTGAGCATCAGGGAGCGCTGCTGTTACAGGCGGGGCTGTCGTAGGAACCGCTACGCGAGGTTCAGTCGCCGGTTTCGCCGATGTCTTCGTTCCAGAGTTCGGCGCGCTCATGAATGAAGCGGCGGAGAAGCTCCACGCATTCGTCGTCATCCATGACCTGGACATCGACGCCGCGGCTGCGCAGGTACTCCTCAGGGCCCCGGAAATTTCGGTTCTCCCCCACCACCACGACAGGAATTCGGTAGAGCAGCACAGCGCCGCTGCACATGTCGCACGGGGATAGGGTCGTGAACAAGGTGGACCGGCGGTAGTCAGCGGGCTTGAGCCGTCCTGCCTGATTCAGGCAAGCCATCTCCGCATGCAATACGGGACTCTTGTCCTGCACGCGCCGGTTATGGCCGCGCCCCACGATCTGGTTTTCGATCACCAGCACGGACCCGATCGGAATACCTCCGCTCTCGAGCCCTTTCTTGGCCTCGGCGATAGAGGCGCGGAGGAATCGCGATTTTGAATCGGGGTTCATGAGAACTGACGAAGCATATAGGCCTTCGGCCCCCGGTCTAATGCCCGAACTTCTTTTCGCCCGCCTCAATGCGCACTGCCAACCGGTTCTCCGGCGGCGGCAAAGGGCAGGTGGCGTACGGTGTAAAGGCGCAGGGCGGATTATATGCTTTGTTGAAATCCAGGATCACCTTGCCGTCCTTGGGCGCCGCTGCTTCGAGGAAGCGGCCGGCGCCATAGGTCTCCTTACCGCTGGTCAGGTCCCGGAAAATAAAAAACAGATCCTGAGAAGTCGGGTCTTCCGAGACCGGGCGCAAGCGGTATTGGTGCCCTCGAAGAGTGAATTGGACGTAGCCGGGGCTATCCTCGGGCTCAGTCTGGCCCAGAATATTCGTAATTGGGATCTTGCGGCGGTCGACCACAAAATTTGCCGCAATGCGGTACTCGTCCTTTAACGCGAAGTAGTCGAGACCGTGAAAGTCACGCAGGAACTGGCTCTCCGGGTCCTTCATCCGGATACCGTAGCGCCCGCTGCGGTCGATGACGTATAAGCTAAGGCGGCCCACGCTCGCCACGTCCTCGGTATCGGGCCGCAGATCGCGCTTGGACCCTCCAAGCGTCACCGTGACCTTTCGATTATGCAGTTCGAAACGGCCGGCGCTTCTCGGTCCAGCGGGCAGAACGATGTCGTTGTTGGCGGCGGTGCCGAAGTTGTTGATCCCTTCGTGAAGCCAGAATAAGCCGGCAACCGTCAACCAACCGCCGTCGCTGCGCAATCCGGCTTCGCGCTCCTGCCGCCACTTTGCGATTTCCGATTGATAGGTAACCGCGCCCAACAGGGGCAGGGCAACCAGCGCAAGGCCGACTCTAGAGATGGACATCACGTCTCTCCAGGGGATTCCAACAACTGCTCGAGAATTTCGGCAAACTCTTCCGACTTGCGGTCCACGCGCTGCTTCAGCCCGCTGAGGTCGCGCTCCAAAGTCCGAAGCCTGTCCGCGAGGTGAAGGCAAGCTAAAACCGCGATTCGGGTGGAATCCGCATTGGGAGCTTTGGCCGCAATGGAGAGCATCAGATCGTTGACATCGGCGGCGACCTCTTCTACTTCGCGCGGGTCGCCGGCTGCCAAAAGTGTGTAGGGACGGCTCAGGATGGTGACGCGAACGGACCGTTTTTCGTAGGTGCTGGTTTCCATCCGGCTACGGGCGGCTACGCCTCGCTCAACTGATCGATCTGCCCGAGCAGTTTTTCAATCCGCTGCCGGACCTGTTTCTTTTCGGCCTGCAGCATTCGCACCTCGTCTGCGAGACGGGCTGCTTCACTCTGCGCGACTGCCGCTTGCTCGAGGGCGGCATCCTTTTCCGACCGCAAGCGCGCGACCAACTGAACCGCCTTCTGGATACGATTTTCCAGACTGCTGAGGGAATCGGTTTCCTGCTCCACCGCGCTCATGCTTTAGCTTCCGCCTTTTCGAGACCGGCCCGGGCCGCGTCGATCAACTGCCGGAATGCGGCATCGTCTTTGAGGGCGACCTCGGCCAACATTTTCCTGTTTAGATCGATTCCGGCCGCCTTCAGTCCGTGCACAAACTTGCTGTATGAGATGCCCGCTTCGCGGCAGGCGGCATTGATGCGCACGATCCAAAGGGCCCGAAAATCGCGCTTCTTGTTTTTGCGGCCGACGTACGCGAATTTCAGCCCGCGCTCCACGGCCTCCTGGGCGGCACGATATAGCTTGCTCTTGGTAAGAAAATAACCGGACGCCTGTTCGAGGGTCTTCTTGCGGGATGCTCTACGGTGGGTACCGCGTTTTACTCTGGGCACGTTTTTTCTCCTTCTGCTTTCGGTTTACTGATTGGCGGAACGGGCACGTGCCACGCGCGCCGTCCGCTGCAACCGCTCCAGGTTAATACGGGAGCATACGCTTCAGAGCGGGCTGGTCCGCTGGATCGGCCAACAGCGTCTGATGCAGTTTCTTTTTGCGCTTGTGCGGCTTCGAGGTCAGGATATGGCGGGCAAAGGCATGAGCCCGCACGACTTTGCCGGTACCTGTCTTTTTGAACCGCTTGGACGCACCTTTATGGGTCTTAAGCTTAGGCATAAAAATTTCCTGGAATGGAACAGGAAAGTAATCAGTATATCATGCGCAATCTCTTCACCATTTCAATTACCCTGCCGGCTACATGGTCCACTTCCGCTTCGGTGTTCGAGCGGCCCAAGCTAAACCGAATCGACGAGCGGGCCTGCCGGGGGCTGAGACCGATGGCCCGCAAGACGTGGCTCGGTTCCGGGCTGGCCGAACTGCAGGCCGAGCCGGTCGAAAGCGCTACGTCCGGAAGAGAAGTGAGCAGGACAGCCGCGTCGATACCGTCAAACATCAAGTTCAGATTCCCGGGCAGCCTATGTTCCAGAGAACCATTCACCGCAACATCCTCCAGACCGCCTTTGATCCGCGCATACAAACGGTCGCGCAAGGAGCGGATGCGAACAGCTTCGCATTGCATTTCACTCGCGCACAGCATAGCGGCCTCTCCCAAGCCCACAATGCCCGGTACATTCACAGTGCCGGAACGCAAGCCATGCTCGTGGCCTCCGCCGTGGACCTGGGGTGCTAGCCGCACGCCTCGCCGGACATAAAGCGCGCCCACTCCCTTCGGGCCGTAAATCTTGTGCGCGCTGATTGCGAGCAGGTCGATCTGGTTCTTCACCACGTCCAGCGGCACCTTCCCGAAGGACTGCGCTCCATCTACGTGGAACA
This sequence comes from Terriglobia bacterium, assembly GCA_019242155.1. Lineage (GTDB taxonomy): Bacteria > Acidobacteriota > Terriglobia > Bryobacterales > Bryobacteraceae > PSRJ01. The sequence continues at coordinate 18,006 of JAFAWA010000556.1, forward strand.
ACACGCCACGCCTGCGGCAGATCTCTCCGATCTCGCGCACCGGCTCGACCACGCCGATCTCGTTATTAGCGCTCATCACGCTTACGAGCACGGTCTCCGGACGAATCGCGTCACGTAGAAGATCGAGATCGAGCAGCCCGTCCGCACGCGGCGGCAGCACCGAGGAGCTAATGCCGTTCGCCGCGAGGTACCGTATCGTGTCCAGCACCGCTGGGTGCTCTGTAGACATGGTAACGATGTGGTTCCCGCGGCCCTGATATGCTTCAACCGCTCCCTTGAGGGCCAGGTTATTGGATTCGGTAGCGCCGCTGGTAAATACGATCTCTCGCGCTGATGCGCCGCACACTTCAGCCACCCTAAGGCGCGCCCGTTCTACTGCTTTTTCCGCAGCCCATCCGAAAGCGTGGCTACGGCTGGCCGCGTTGCCGAACTGCTCGCAAAAATACGGCAACATGGCTTCGAGAACGCGCGGGTCCACCGGCGTCGTAGCCTGGTTGTCGAAGTAAATCGGTCTCTGCACAGGAGACTCCGCGGCCCGGCCCAGCCTGTCCGGGAAGGCGAAAAAGGGCCTGAGTCGAGTATAATTTGAGTGCTATCTGTCTCGGGGGATGATTCGGTTATTTCAAGTATTCGTCCCGGTCGGCACGCTTACGCTGCTGGTTTCTGAGGCCCTTCTGGTCAGCTCGGCTCTACTGCTGGCCACGTTCCTGGCCCTTGAGGTTGATCCCAGTGTCTTCCTGCTTTATGATGGCGGCCTTCCGCGGATCGCAGTCGTTCTCGTCAGTATCCTTACCGGTCTCTATCTCAGCGATCTGTACTCGCAATATTTCGTAAAGTCGCGAATCCTCCTATTGCAGCAACTGTGCCTTGTGATGGGCGCCGCGTTCCTGTTTCAGGCCTTCATCAGCTATCTGAATCCCAATTTCCGGGTACCGATCCGCGTTATGGTGACCGGCAGTGCGTTTGCAATAGCGGCAATCTATATCTGGCGGCTGCTGTTCAGCGCATTCGCCATACAGGTCGTGGGGCGCGACCGGCTCCTGCTTGTGGGCGGGAGCCCTCTGCTCGAAGACATTGCCCGCCACGTCGAACAGCGTCCCGAAATCGGACTGGCCGTGGTGGGTTACGTCGATGACGCGCACGAGATCGGAACCATGCTGCCCGGGGGCAAAGCGCTCGGCCCGCTTGCCGCCTTCCGCGAAATCGTCACGGCGGTGAAGCCGAACCGTATTGTTGTCGGGATGTACGAGCGCCGCAATCGTGTGCCGGTCCCGGAGTTGCTCGAGCTGCGGTTTGCGGGTCACATCATCGAAGAAGCAGCCACCGCGTATGAGCGGGTCTGTGGACGGGTCTGCCTGAAGGAATTGCGGCCGGCGCAACTGATCTACTCGGGCGAACTTGGACCGCATCCGCAGGATGTCGCCCACCAACGGATCCTGGACAGTGCCCTGGCTGCAATGGGCCTCCTGGTGTTTTGGCCTTTTATGCTGCTGACGGCCTTGGCCGTGAGGCTCTCGTCCCCCGGACCGGTGCTCTACAGGCAAACGCGAGTGGGATTGAATGGCCGTGAGTTTACTCTGTATAAGTTTCGCTCGATGCGCGCCGATGCCGAAGCTGGTACGGGCGCCGTATGGGCTTCGAAGCACGACCCGCGGGTCACCGTGGTCGGGCAACTGATCCGCCGCATACGGTTTGATGAGCTGCCTCAGCTACTCAACGTGATTCGCGGTGAAATGGCCATTGTTGGTCCGCGGCCCGAGCGGCCGGAGTTCGTGCGCGAGCTATCCGAGCAGATCGCCTATTATCGCCAAAGGCATTGCGTTCGCCCGGGGATCACGGGGTGGGCTCAGATCAATCACAAGTACGGCGATACACTCGAAGATACAATCAGTAAACTGGAATACGATCTGTATTACATCAAAAACATGTCGCTGGGCCTGGACACCTACATCATTCTCCAGACTTTGAAGACTATGCTGCTTAGCCGGGGGGCGCAGTAGCTCAGCATGCCTCTGCCGGGCACCTTACCCGATACGGAAACGCGCGAGCGCGACCGCAGCGTACCGCTCTATCGCGTCGTTCTGCTGGACGATAACGATCACACCTACGATTACGTGATTGAGATGCTGCAGAAGATCTTCTACTTTTCGATGGAGCAGGCCTACCGGCACGCCGAAGAGGTCGACCGAAGCGGGAGGACTGTGCTGATCACCTGTGAGTTGCCGCAGGCGGAGTTCGCGCGCGACCAGATTCAAGGATACGGCCCGGATCCGCGCCTGGCGCGGTCGCGCGGCTCCATGGCCGCTGTGATCGAACCGGCCTGTTAGTTTCCCGGCGCGGCTACTCAGTGTCCGCGGCGCCCCTCGGCGTTGACCTCACGGCTGTAGTGCCGGCACAAATACCACGCGCGGACCGGATGCGGGCGTGTCGAGTAGCCATAGCGGGTCATGCGCCTGCTCCGTTAAACGGAATACTTGGCCCATGCGCGCCATCAAGGTAGGCGAGCAGCTACAAGGAATCCGAGTGCGGGAGCCCGCCGCCAGATCCAGTTCGGTGACAATCTGAGCGGCAGATTCCGCCAGCAAAATCGCCTTTCCGTCACTCGAGAAGGCCAGAGCCGAAGGAACCGCATTTGAAGCATCGGGCGGTGAAATTACTTGTGATCCGCCGGTGCCCAGCACGTCGTGAAAAAGCACCACGCCGGCGCCGGAATCGGCAATGGCGGCGTCGTGACCACCTGCGGCAAACGCCATCGACGGATTGTCGCTCGCGTCCATAAGTTTGCCGAGATCGTCCCCGGAGCCGAATAGCCGGATGGCATTGCCGGTCGAAACAAGCAGCGCGGCGGCATCATCGCTGACCGCAATCGCAAGAGGCGACGCGGCGGCAGCTTTACCGATTACCCGGCCTTCCGGACGGCGGCCGCCCGAAGAGGCCGCGGAAGCGCCGGCATTCACGGCCAGGGGAACGGATGCCGCAATCGCGGGGGCACTCGGTAATCCCTTAAGAACCACTACGGAACCGGCGGCATACAATGCAGCCGCCGATCCCGAAGGGCTGAATACGACTCGGAGCGGCTTGGTGAGCGACTTCAAACCTTCCGCGGACAGTTCTTTCACCGCGCCGGACTGAATCGAAAAAAGGTGAATGGTGCCATCACCCGCGACCACCACAGCACTGTCCAAGCTGGGAGCTACAAATGCCGAGTCCGCCTCAAGCCCGAAACCAATGGGACTGCCGAAGAGGGAGGCTCCGGGAAGTCCTAACACCGGCCGCAAAGCGCGCGCGGTTGGATCAAAAATGTAGCCCGTGACAGGACCGCTAACCGTCCCCTGTTGTGCCTGAAGCAAACTAGCGAAGGCAGCAAGGTTCAAAATCGAAAAAATGCGAAATTTCATTAGATTATCGGGGGGAACACACCGTGGCTGTTATGGCAGAAATTGCGGTTGGACTCAATGAGCTCGAAGCGCCGCTGCTCCGCGTGATCCCGGCTGTGACGTCGCCGGCAGCTTTCGCTTCAGCAATTACGGTCGAAGCCGTGCGGTGGACGTTATTGATCGCTGCTTCGCCATCGACCCCGACGATGTTCAGAGCGCTGTGAGCCGACACTGGCGGCACCCGTACGGCAAGCCACACGGGCAGAGGGACGGCCGTGAGTCGCATGCAC